>JAITHE010000042.1 GCA_031280125.1 Treponema sp. | reverse complement strand
TGTTACTTACCGGATTAACGGAACTGAATACCAAAACATTTACGGCCTGACGCTTTCCGCTAAAAGAGAGGGCGGGACTAAAACTGAACTGTGGATTAAACGGGCTTTGCAAGCAGGGCCTGATTTGCCGGGGGTTATTGAGGAACTGACCGTTACCGCGCAACTTTTGCGGGATAAATACGAGTGCCGCTCTTTTGGTATATTTCGCGTAACGGTTAAACGGTTGGTATTAACCGCTGATGAAACCGCCGTTGACTGCGCTGACGGGGTGATTGGGTCGCTCCGGTATTATGTAGCGGGTTCGGTCTGCGCGGAAGTGTTTACTTCCACCGGGGAACTGCTATAAAAACGGCCTCCATGCCGTTTTTATAGCTTGGAGTTTTTACAACGCAAAAACTCCACCTAAAGCATTTGAAACACCGCCCTCCGTGGCGGGGAGGAAAAATGAAATTCTATGAGATAGACAACGCATTACAGGAGGCCATTGCCGCCGCTGATAAACCGGTACGGGTACAAATACAGATTGGATTACCTTATGGTTTTGAAAGTGTTTTTGAACAGGATATTTTAGAAGCCGATTTTTACGGATTGAAAGAGGCTGCCGGGGGTACATCGGCGCGAGGGGAAATAATTTTACAAAATCCGCATGGGGCGTATTCGTATACTTCTGCCGGGCCGGGGACGAAAGTCAAGGTTTTGTTTTCGCTGGGTGAAGGGTTGCCCTTCTTTGAGCGTTTTATTTTTTACATTGACGACAACGGCATACAGGACATAAAAGGGCCGGGGCGCAAGCGGTTTGTGCGGCTGGGACTGCGGGATTTATCGGCTCGCCTGCGCAAGACCGATGAAAAAAGGGACTGGACGGCCCCGGCGGTGTTTACCTACTCGGTGGTTTGCGATAAAACCCAGCCGGGAAAAAGTCTGGTGCATGGTATAGCGCAACGGGCGGGGCTTGCCGTTTCTGATATTGATTGTTCCACTATTCCGGTAACGCTGCCTTATGTCCGTTTGACTAAAAACATCTGGGCGGAACTTTCGGATTTGTCTAAAACCTACCGTTGCCATTTGGAGTGCGCCCCTGAAAAGCCGCTGGTATTTGCCCATTCGCCTTACCAATCTGAACCGCTGGCTGTTAATGAGTACTCCTATACCTTTACCGGGGAAACTATTTTTTATCTGCGAAAAACTGACCGGGCGGAATTGTACCGGAATACGGTGCGACTGAAAATTAATTTGCCTATTACTTTAGAAAAACAGGAAATTTGGCGGTATGAGGATCCGCCGGTGCTGTACGATGAGTTTCTTGGGACTGTTGCGGGGGATGACATTCGGTGGCAGTAAGAAGATTTATACTTTGAAAAGGCTTTTATGTTATCGAGCCGTCTGGCGGCACGTTTAAGATTACTGAGCAAAAGGCAAGTATCGCCCGCACGAATGGCAATGTCCGGTGGAGTGGAGATTTTTAGGAGGCAGTACCTTCCTGCCTTAGTACCGTTATGCTGAACGGAGTAATTCCCGCGGCCGTGATCCCTGGGCAGGGCCGACGACCCCACGGTGTTCCATTTCTTCCACAAGCCGCGCTGCACGATTGTAGCCAATTTTCAGGCGGCGCTGAATGTAGCTGGCGCTGGCTTTGCCCTGCTGGTAGACAACTTCCAGCGCCTTATCGTAGAGGGGATCGTCTCCTTCGCTAAACAGCGATGCACCCGGGTCTTCTTCCTCATCGTAAAAAATTTCATCGTCGATGTATTCAGGTTCACCCAGGGATTTAACGTAGTCCACCACGCGCTCCACCTCTTCTTCGGAAATAAACGCGCCCTGCATACGGACCGGAAAGGGATCGACCGCGCCGGCGTAGAGCATGTCGCCCTTGCCCAAAAGTTTTTCCGCCCCCACCATGTCGATAATGATCCGGCTGTCCATTTTGCTGGCCACCATAAACGCGATCCGGCTGGGAATATTGGCCTTGATAAGGCCGGTGATAACGTCAATTGAAGGCCGCTGGGTTGCCAGTACCAGGTGAATCCCCACGGCGCGGCTCATGGCGGCCAGACGGGCGACGGTGGATTCCAGCTCTTTGCCCGTGGTGGCCATGAGGTCGGCAAACTCGTCAATCACCACCACGATGTAGGGCATGTGTTCCGCGGCGATGGAACGTTCCCGAATCCGGCGGTTGTAGCTTTTAATGTCCCTGACACCCATCGAATCCAGGCAGGCGTAACGGCGCTCCATTTCGTAGATGCAGTATTGCAGGGCCTGGAACGCCCGCTTGGGTTCGGTGATCACCGGCGTCAAAAGATGGGGAATGTCGTTGTACAGTTTTAGTTCCACAATTTTTGGGTCAATAAGGATCAGGCGGCAGTCGGCGGGGGAGCGCTGGTATAATATCGAAAGGATCATCGAATTGACGCAAACCGATTTTCCCGATCCGGTGGATCCGGCAATAAGAAGATGCGGCATCTGGACCAGATCTATGGTTGCCGCTTCGCCGGTAATATCCTTGCCCAGCACCACAGGAATTTCAGGCCGCTTGCTGTCCCGGCGCAGCTCCCCTTCGATGATTTCTCTGAAAGATACGATGTTTCGTTTTTTGTTGGGAACCTCGATGCCCACGGCGTGTTTTCCTGGAATGGGAGCCACAATACGCACACTGGAAGCGGCAAGCCGGAGGGCTATATTATCCTGGAGATTTACGATTTTGGAAAGCTTTACACCGGGGGCGGGAAGGATTTCAAACATGGTGATCACCGGCCCTTTTCGTATCCCCGTAACTTCCGCCTCGATATTGAATTCCTTGAGCGTTTCCTGAAGGATCCTGGCGGCTTGCTGGGTGGTTTCGTCGATGATCCAATACTGGCCGTCGGGGTACTGGTTAAGGATGCCCTCCACCGGTACTGAATAGGACCCCCGGTATTTTTTTACCTTTTTTTTTACCGCGCCGGAAGCCGCTGGCTCCAGCCGTTCCGGAAATATCTCCGCCGTTCCGGAAAATTCCCCGCTGGACTGGCCCATCCTGTCCAAGTCCAGAAGAGTTTCCTCACTGTCCGGCGCAGTCCGTTCAATTTCAGGAATTTCATATTCCGGCCCTTCCTGAATTTCTTCTGGAGGTTTAAGAAAATCTTTCGCCTCTTCCCGTTCTTCATCAAACGGGACTGTTTCTTTAAGTTTCCAGAAAGATCCGGCATCCGCCGCTGCGGCAAATGCTGGGGTTTCCGGCACAGCCATTCCTAGCTTTTCTTTAACCGGAAAAACTTCGTTGCTGGAAACAGGTTCCGCAGCATAAATTCGTGAATAGGGATTAAAAACCGAATCATCCAAAACCAGTATATCATCCTTTTCCGCCCTTTCGGGGCAAAAACCTTCCAGTTCCCGAATCATGGCGGGACTTATAGGGGGTTCCCAGCCGGGCAGTTCAGACTGGCCGTCCGGAAAACATGTTTCCCGGAAAAGGCCGCCGCTGGTTTCAGCGGCTGTTTCATCTGGAGGAAGATCGTGATCGAAAGCCGGATCGGGGAGTATGACGGGAGTGGTCTTTACACCCGCCGGACCGCCTCCAAAGAAAACCGAATGGAGGATCACAATCCCTGCACATTCCAAAACGGCGGCGGTGGTTACCAGGATTCCCAGGCCGGGCCTTCCCAGGGAATCAATAAAAAGCCAGGATTCCCTGCGGGTTTCAAAATCACGGATTAGGGAAAATCCCAGCGCCAGGGTTATAAATGGAATAATGGCCGCAGCAAGGATAAATATCCGGCCCGGCCTGAAGGCTGGATCCGCCAGAAGCCAGGCGGCGCAGAAAAGGTACAGGGGGATTGTAAAGCCAAACATCCCATAGGCCCCCGTAAACAGATCCCCCGGGCCGGTGTTGATAAAGCTCCATCTAAAAAGGGAAGCCCCAATGGACAGGGTAAACAGTATGCCCATGGAGGCGCAGGTAAAGGCTCCCAGCAGGGCAGCCAGACGCGCCTTGAAATCGGGCCGGTATAAAAAAGCAGGTAAAAACAAAATATCCCCCGAACAGGAAACCGGCGGCGGTTTCCCCGAATAATTTTTCTGTATTTAAAGTATCGGCAGTTAAAATGCGTACGTTAGAGCCAGTTTCAAAATCCCAGTTAGCTGTAAAGCCGGCTTTGGAGAAAACCGCAATTTTTTGTAATGCCAGGATCCATGCCGAAACGGTTTTTCCGGGGTAAGAAACAATTTCAAAACTGAAGTTTTGAAATTGTTTGCATTGAACTTGTTTGATAACTTCGTTGGTTATCGAACAAGTCTATTATTTAAAAATTCCAGAAACGACATCGTGCATGGACAGGCCGTAGTAAAGGTATCCGTAGGCAGCAGCGGCGGCCATAACGCGCTTGCCATAGTTCCTGGTCTCGGAGATGCTGATCGTTTCTAGAAACAAATCCTCCGGCAGGGCTGGGGCGGCCTGCCGGAGCCGGCGTATACGGCCCGGACCGCCGTTGTAGGCCAACAGGGCCAGCATGGGGCTTCCCAGGCTGTTAGTCAAATCTTTAAGATACACCGCGCCCATCTGAACGTTAATCTCCGGATCGGTAAGGTCAATCTCTCCCCCGGCACTAAAGTCCGGGCCGCCCCGCTTTTTAATAATCCCGGCCACTTCCCTGGCGGTAAAGGGCATAAGTTGAGCCAGCCCCACAGCCCCTGCATGGGAAGCGATACCTGGCATAAAAGCGCTTTCTGTCCGGATAAGGCCAAAAAAGACCTGGGGATGAAGCCCGTTTGCCAGGGCGTGTTTCTCGATCAAGGAAGTAAAGGGTTTAGGATAGTACAGTTCCAAATCGGCAATTTCTATTTCGTAGCCGTCGCGGCGCATGTACATACCCGCAATTTGTATTGATTCAAGGTAACGCCCCGAAGAAGCAAAAATTCCCGCAAGGATACGCATTTCCTGCTTGGTGTAACGATCCGCATTTTCCCGAAGATAAGGCATGGCATAGGCAGAGGCGCCGAATTCAAAAAACTTGGCGTAAAATTCCAGTTCCGTATCCCGTGAAACGGCCGGGGCGGCAGAACGGGAACCAGCCGGAATTATAGCTTTACCCAGATAGGACGCGGCCAGGGCGCGGTAGTAAAACGAAGCGTTTCCCTCTTCATAGGCAACAGTAAAATAATCCCTGGCGTTCATGCCCCGTCCGGGTACATAGCCCAGGGACACAGCCCTGCCCATAAGGTAGGCATATTTAGCAATGGTGGCGCCGTCTTTCCCGTTTCGTATTCCATTAAAAACAGTACCCAAATCATTCCATTTTTTTCCCGATACCAGATAACAGGAAAGCCTGTCTAAAATATCGTAAAACTCATCATCCCTGTGCCACCGGGGAGCGTAATTTACCACCATGGCGGAAACATTTTCAGGTTTAACGGTAAAGGTGGAACTTAAAATATACCAAATGCAGGCGTCCTTTTGGACAGGATCCGGAGCCAGATCCAGGGCACGGTCAAAAAGATCCGCGGCTTCTTCATGCTTGGCTTGCTGCCGCCGGATACGTCCGGCATAGAAGAGCAGGCTGTACCGGGCCGCCCGCAGGATGCCTTCGCCAAGATTCGGGGCGGATTTTCCGGTCCGCAGGGTATTTTCCCAATCGGTAAAAACCTTAAAGCCCGTTTCTCGTTTGGAAGACACCGCCGCATAAGCCCTGCCCAAATCGTTTAAAAGAACGGGGTAACGGACAAAAAGTTCCGGCTGGGACCGGCGGACGCTTTCAAAGTGGATCAGCGCTTCGGAATAGGCGCCGCCGGAAACGGCGAAACGTCCCGCCCCGGCTGTTTTTTCCAGCACCGGGAAACCGTAGTCAGGATGCCGGATCAGTTCTTCGTAGGCCCAGCGATACGCCGCCCCGGCCTGGCCCCCGAAGGAAGGACCAAAAAGAAAATCCCCCAATTCCCGGGAAGAAAGAAGCCCTGGCCTTTTCTGTAATGTCTCCGACAAAAACCGGAACGCTTCGTTCCAAGATGCAAGGGTTTCCGCCGGGGCATCTCTCCAGGTAACCGGTCCGCCGGCGGAATCCCGAAACAGCCGGGCCGTTTCCTCATAACGGTCCAGAACATAGAGGGAAGATCCCTTGAGGGTGATCAATTCCTCTTCCTTCACATTTTTGGCCTTTTGCAGAAACCGGAGAATTCGTTCCGCCAGTTCCCGGTCCTTGAATTCCGCCAGGAAGGGAATAAGTTTACGGGCCGCTTCTTTTTTTACCTTGGAGATTGGACTACCCAAAGCCGCTTCAAAAAGGTAAGCCGACCGGAGCCTGTCTCCTGCGGACTCGGTAAGAAGCCCTGCATAGAAGGGCGCCGAAGGATCAAGCTTGGCCAGTTCCTTCATTTTTGCGGCCTCTGCCCCCAGGATAAAGCCTATATCTCCCTGCTTTAACCTTTCCGCTGCTTCATTGCGGGAAAGTTCCAGTACTGCTCCGGCTCCACAGGAACTGAAAGAAAAGAGGGTAAAAAAACACATAAACAAGATTCTGGGCAGGGAACTCCTCAGCGTCCGGTATGTCAGGGAGGCCAGCAAAATTATACAACCAAGAAGTACGATGGGATCCCTCCAAAATGCCCCTGCCGGGAATTATACTGAACCGAAACCGGGGGAGGCGATGCCTCCTGAACGGGGCCCTCCTGGTTTTTGGACCGGAACAGCAGGAGCCACAGGCCTATGCAGAGCAGGATCAGTACACTCCCTATAACAATAACAGCCGCCCAGGGAAATTTGCTCTCTGCCCCGCCGCGGGTTTCGGCACTTTCTTTGCCGGTGTCAAAACCGGGGTATTCGTGTTCGTCCTCTTCAAAGGATTTAAGGTGGACGCTTAGGTGCTGTTCATTACCGGGATTGCCCAGATCCGTTACAGACACATCTATGGCCCCGTCCCCGGTAGAATTGAGAATCATTTCAATGGACGGTTCCCCCTTAAGCTTAAGGGTAATGCTGTCCAGCACAATGCTTCCAATGTACATCGCGTCCGCCATGGTTTTGGAGGAGCTTTTGTACAGATCGATCTGGACGCTTTTCTGGTTATCATGGGCGGTAGTAAGAATTATACGTTTCTTTACCGCCGCATCTTCTTCCAAAATAGAATGAAAATCTCCGTTTGCCTGTTTTATGCCAATAGCCGCTGCCATTAATGCCGCTCCTTACAAAACCATTTTATTATCGGCCTGTAAAAGGCGCACCTAAAATGCATCATTATAAAAACCCCGGGCGCCAAACAAATTCTGTTAAAAACAGCAAAATATGCGGCATTTTACAGGACTGTCCGGCAGCCAGCCGGGTTACTGATATATTCAAATGTATCCAGGCAAAAGCACATTTGTCAACGCCTAAAAATATATTATTGAAGAACCTCTCAGGTTTTCCGATAATGGGGACATGAGCGGATTAATCTCGATCCTCACCGCAGCGCTTGTTCTGGGACTGGCTGCTCTGTTTGCCGTCTCGCTGATGGGCCGAATCAAGGGGGGAAGCAAAAAAAGGACCAGAAGCCGGGATGTCATCATCAGGGACGCCAATAAAAAATTAGCCCAGAACCCCCGGGATTATGAAGCTCTTCTTGCCATTGGGGATATTTATTACCAGGAAGAAACATGGAATCTTGCCTGCCAGACCTACCAGTCCCTGGCGGAACTCCTCACCGTTCACCCCACCATGAACGGATTCCTTATAAACCAGCGTTACGGTGTGTCCGCGGTCAAGATGAACCAGCCCAACGAAGCCTATAAGGCCCTATGTGCTGCCATGAGCATCAAAGCCGATGATTTTGAGGTAAACTACAGCCTGGGAACCCTTGAATTCCAGCGAAAAAACTACGAAAAGGCGATCCAGCACTTTCAGAGGGCCCGAATCAAGGATCCCGAACATGCCCCCACCCTCCGTGGGCTGGGGCACTCCCTCTTCAAAACCAAAAAATACAAAGACGCCCTGTCCTTCATCCGCAAGGCCATCGATCTGGCCCCGGACGACAAGGAATCCCTCTATACCCTGGCGGAATGTTACTATGAGGCAAACCAAACAGAACAGGCCCAGAAAATCTTTTCCCACCTGCGCCCCGATCCTGTCATGGGGCCCAACGCCTGCCTTTTTTCAGGCACCATCAACGTAAATCAACATCAGCCGGAAAGGGCCATAGAAGACTTTGAAATAGGGCTCCGGCATCAGAATATCAAACCGGACATTTTGATCGAACTTAAGTACCGGCTTGCCATGGTATACCTGAAACAGCAGGAAATCGGCAGGGCCGTTGTCCTCCTTAAGGACGTACAGAGCCTCAACCCTTCCTACAAAGATGTCAACGCCCTGATAGGGCGCTATCAGGAACTGAACGCCAACAAAAACCTTCAAATTTATTTAATGGCCCCCCAGGCAGATTTTATTGCCCTGTGCCGCAAAATCGTTATGGGTTATTACCAAAGGGCCAAAGTCAAGATAACCAATATTTCGGTAAGCAAAAACGAATGGGCCGATATTCTTGCGGAGGTGGATGCCTCCAAGTGGTCCGATGTGGTGATGTTTCGTTTTAACCGGGGTCAGGGATCGGTGGGGGAACTTATTGTCCGGGACTTCCATTCCCATATAAAAGAAGTGAATGCCGGCAAGGGGATCTGCGTAACCCCGGGAGGGTTTTCCGATGAGGCAAAACGCTACACCGAAGCCCGGCTTATCGATTTGATTAGCAAAGAAAAACTTACCGCCATCCTTAACAATGTAGATGCCCGGGCCGCCCGGATGGGAGCGGGTCCGGCAAAAAGGTAGTCCCCGCATTCAGATGGGTGCGGAAGAAGCGGCTGCCCCGTAATCCGGCTGTGCCTTTAATAGACCTGTCCAGAAACCTCCGGTTTCCGGACAAATTCCGCCAAAAACAGCAAAATGTACAGCATTTTGCAAGACTTGTCCGCTGGACCGAAGGTCCGCAACCAACCGGGGCGAGCGAACAAGTCCAATGCCCGCAGCCGGGCTGCCGGCAGGTCCCTGCCTTTTTTAACCTACCCGTCCAGTACCCGTTCACGGTAGGCGGCGCCTATCCGCCGTAAATTTTCCTCCACCGTTCCACCGGGCCGGGTCTGCCGTTTAAGGTCAATGGCAAACTGGTTCATGGAAAAATGGCGGTAAAAAAAAATATGCTCTTTGAATGTGGGATTATCTCCACACAGTTCCTTGAGCCTTTCGGTGTACGTTTCAAAGATCCCTCCCTTCTTCATTTCCGAGTAGCCTATTATCCAAATAGGGATGGAGAGGAAGCCCGCTGGAAACTCTTCCTTTGGTCCGCTGTACAATTCCCCCGCCGCTTCAAATTCTGGGGAGTTTTTGCGCCCCCCCCAGCGGCGTCCCGCATCTTTCCGCAGGGCTTCCCAGAATTCCGCCAACAGTTCCGCCATAACCCGCTGGGAAGACAGCACCGCGTCCTTTAGGGATTCACCGCCTATCCGGCATAGTTCCTTTAGTTCTGCCGTCCGGGGGGTGTGGACAGGGGTTTTGTTAAGGATAAGAACATTGGCGCGGAAGTCAATGCCCAGAGCGGGGCTGCTGCGAAAAAACCCCTCGGCTATTTTTCCCGAAGGACCCACCAGATAACGGCGGTTTTCCGCCGCCTGTTCCCGGCGGCCCGGATTGTCCGCCACCAGGATCATCTTTATTTCGCTGTCCGGGGTCAATTCATCCAGCGCCAGATTGTACACCGCCGGGGTATCCACCGTATAGGAAGGACCCGCCCGGTGGTCCACCAGCTTTTGAACGGCGGCGCCCAGATCCGGCACAGCGGAGATTTCTTCAACCAGCCTTTTATAGCGGCTTTTCGCTGTGCAGAAAACATCCCAGGCGGCTTTAGTCATTCCCACTTATAGCATATATCCTGTTCCCGGTAAACACCCCGCGTTACTGTGCCAGGGCTGCCAGGGCGGCGATGTAGTCTTTGTCGGCTCCGGTGGTGCTGGCGGCGGCGGCTTTTACCGGGTCCCTTGAACGGTATGCTGCACGCTGCTCGGTACCGCTCATACCGCCGGCTTCCAGGGCGTTTTGCCGCGCCGTTATCTCCAGCTTGAACTGCGCCTCACTCACGGGCTTTTCCGCCTTGGTTTCCGCATCTATTTCCTTGAACATGGCGGCAATTGTCTGCTGGGTCTTCTTTTCGGGAAGCTGCCCCACGACATCGAAAATGTATTTCCCCACAAGCTGATCCCAAACAGCCTCATCGCAGGCATAGACCACATAATAATTATACACCGTCCGTTTTCTGCCGTTACTGTCCGTTACTTCAGCCTTCTGCCAAAAATCGGTAAGCCGTTCCTGGCCGGCAATGGTTACCTGGGTTTTTGTCGCCGCATCGTTTACCGCGTCAAACTCGCCGTCGCTGCCCAGGCTTATCCCCGCCCGGGTAAGCACCGATTGTTTTAGCTGATTTGCCAGCCGGGCCGCATACTGTACATCGGCAATGGTCATGGCCGTGTTTTGCCCGCCGCTGTTGGACGCGCCCAGCTTCAGGATCTTACCGGGCGCAACCGTCCAAGTTTCCTTAAAAAGTTTCCAGTCTCCCCGGGCCGCCGGAAGCAGCCATGCCGGCGCAGCCAGTTCCCCCAGGGAACGGTTTTTCCAGTCCACAATAACCATCTTATCCGCAGTCCGCGCCGCCCCTGAGGATATTGCCGCGGAACTCCCCGGCCTCTGAGTTGAGCCGCAGCCTCCCAGTACCGCCAGCGCCGCCAGAGCGGCGCACAATACCGCCATCGTCTTGTTCATTTTTGTCTCCTTGTTAAGAGTATTTGTACCGCCCACGGCGGCTAGTTGTGTGCATCAAGCTGGGCGGCAAGCCGTATCTGGGCGCTTTCGGCCAGGGCCGTATAGGCCCGGCGTTTTGCCACATCGGGGGTTACCGCCTGCTCCCGCCCGCCCTCCGCACTAAAGCCCGCCACCACGCCGGAACTGCCGGAAATCGCCGCCCGCAGCGAGGGATGGTAGAATACCCCCAAGTCCCGTTTCTGTTCCCCCGTCTCTATGGTTACCTCGCAGACCGCCCGGGCCGCCTGGCGGGTTTTGGCAATGGGAAAACCCCGGGCGGCAAACACCCCGGTAAGGGCGGCGGTAACCCGCCCTTCAAAGTCCTCAGGGCAGTCGATATACACCGGCGCATCCCGTCTGGCCCCGTCTGTCTTTTGCGGCAGGGCTGCCAGGGAGGAACGGACTTCCGCAAAGGCTTCCCACATCTTTTCGGGGTACAGTATCTGGCCGAAGGTATGGGCGCTGGCAAAATCGCCGGAGGCGGCATACCGGCGGGCCGCCTCGTAACGCAGGACCTTTCTGAAGGGGTCGCGCTCGTTTTCCGCCGCGCCATAGAAGGCAAGGAAGGCGGCGGCCTCCTGCCTGAACCGGGGTTCGTAGACCTTCCAGGCTTCGGCACGGTCGATGTAGGCGGCGCTGTGCCACATGCCCCGGGAGCGGTTAAAGTACGCGTCATCCGCATGGCGTATGCCAAAGAGCTGCAGCGTACTTGTAACATAGGCTTCATCCCGGGTTACGGCGCTTTCCCGCAACGTCCCGTCTGTTTCCACCGAGGTTAGGCTGACGCTCCGTTCGCTGGACACCTCGCTGGAGATAAAACGCCCCAGTTCCGCGGAGGCGGCGGCTTCTGCGGCGGTCCGGGTTTTGCCGTAGCCGTCCCGGACAAGATACCGCCCTCCGGGGTACACTCGTCCCAAGGCGTCAGGCCCCGCCGCCCAGGGCGCGGGGGCGCTGGGCGGTGTGGCACAGGCGGCAAAGGCCAGCACGGCCAGCGGCACATACAATACCAATGCTTTCATGCGGCTGCTCCTTGCCCCGGCAAGGTCGGATTTACAAAACACTTAAAACCTCGTTTATAAAATCAATAAGAAACTGCGGGTCTTCTGAACTGCAAAAACTTGTGTAGTCCTGAGATGCAAGCCGTACTTCAATATAGTTTGCTTTATCACGAGAGCTTTGTATGTCCTCGCGAACGGTTTTCAAGCCTGCAATGTGCTGTTTCAATTCTAGAGAGTCCATAAGCTTTTGTTCAAAAGTAATAACAACATGCGTAGCATTTTTGGTAATATCTAACCCTATCCAAAAAGGGATGATTCCATGCTTCGCATGCTCATAATAAAGATGCCTGCCATAACAGTATTCGTGCGCATCCGGCAAGTCCCCCCATGCTTCCAGCGTATCTTTTGTCTGGATCTCTTGAATTGCGGAGATATGTGCCAGGGCCCGGGTGAGCGCATACGAAAACGCTTCCAAATCCACCATTGCAGAAACAACTTGATAAAAACCATTGTTAAATGTCATAATCCTTACTCCTCGCCCCTTGATGGGGCATTATGCATGCTGTGCGCTCCCCATACGGGGAGTGTGCCGGGGGCGGCAGCCCGCCCTCCGGTTTACCGTTTGGGACTGTATGACCACTTTTCTTTTTTGAAAGTATACATCCCTGCCTTCTTGCCGTTCCGGTTATAAAAGCCGGCAAAAGCTTGGTCCGTAACACCAGCCATGATAGGGAATGTCCTTCCACTATCATAATCTGTAACAACCCAGGTAACGTTTGCGGGTAATGAAAATGAAAAAGTAGTATATTTGGCATAAGCATGATAAGCGGAGGATGCAAGCGCTATATCGATTTCAACAACGCCGTCAAGAAACGTTATTTCCTTGGGAGGCCGCCCGCTTTGGTAAAAATAAACGCCCACGGGCAAGCTGCCAATTGTGCCGGGAACAACCAATTCTTCAACAGGGAGATTGTAACTATGTAAGATTGCAAGCCCTCTTTCAAAGCTCAGCTTAAAGTCCGTGTGTTTGATTTTGTAAGAGGCACTGTACCCGCCGCTGCGGCCGGAACTAAATTCGATGCCAGAATAGTCTCCGGCGCTGATGCTGATATAACCCTGCTCTCCGGCGGTTTCCGCATCCATGCCGTTTACCGTAGTAATGGACACCGTCAGTTTGCCGCTGATCTCGTTGGCGTTTACGTCCTTAAAAGAGACGCTGGTTCTTGATCCTAGCGGCCGGTTTCCATAACGGCTTAATATATCGTGGACAGCCCCGAGGGTTTTTCCTTCTTCGTTTACCAGCGCCGCGGAAAAGGTAAAGTCGTCCGGCAAACCGGACAGGGGGCTTTCCGTCAATCCCCATGCCTCTGCTTTTCCGGTTTTTCCCAGACCCGTCATAAGATCGCTGTAAACCTGGTATCCGGCCCGCGTCCAGTGCAGGTACACGTCAAAGTTAATATCCACCGTCTCTCTGGTGTAATCGATTTTACCCTGGGCCAGCCTGGGGTCGTAGATAATCTGATAGGGCGGGTGCGCTTTGAAATACGCCCGCGCTTCATCCAGGACTTTTATCCACTCGCTGCGGAGCTGTATGTCGTTCCGCACGGCTTCTCCCAGGTTCCCGTTCTGGACGCTTGCCGACAGCGCCTGGGTGCGCCCCGCCGCTTCCATCAGCGAGGGGTCAAACGAAGCGGCCTGGTAGTAGTAACTAAGGGCTTCCACCACCGTGCCGCTCCTTTGGGCCACAATGCCCCGGGCCAGGGCCGTTTCCGCCTGCACGTACTCCGCCGCACCCGCGCCGGACAGTTTCGTCTTGGCCGCCGCCGTTAACTTTACCCCCAACTGTTCCAGCAGTTCCATCGAAGCCCGGCGGATGCCGCTAAAGTTATCCAGCTCCGCTATGGTACAGTTCCCCGAATAGGACGCTTTTGTTGCCCCGCCGCCCTTTCTGGTTGCGTCCGCTACCTGTATCTGCATGGCATAACCGGAACCGGTTTTGGTAATGCTGCCGGTCATGATATAGCCGGTCTGGGTAATTTCCCCCAGCTTGAGTACATCGCCGCCTTCGGCATAGATGCCGCTTTCGGTTTCCCGCAGGGTCTTTTCCAGCGCCTGCCGGTCCAGCACCTGTATGGCGGAATACGTGGCAAAGTCTCCCACAAACACGCCCTGTACCATGGTGGGCAGGTAGTTCTGCCCGGCGCTCAGGCCCCTGCCCTCCGGCGTCAGGACGGCAATGCTCATCCCCTTGCCGCCGCTCCCCGTCCAATACTGGCCAAATGCGGTAAACGCCCCGCAAAACACCAGTACACCCGTCATCACCACCTTGTTCAACTTGTACTCCTTATAATCCACAGCGGCCGTTTACTCCCTTGCCCCGGATTGGCGGGGCGTTCAGGACATACTGATATCAAAGCAGGCGCCGCCGGATTGCCTACTTTGCGCTGTATGTCCACCCCTCAGAAGGGTCGTGCTCAGATCGGTGTTTGTACGTGTAGCGCCCGGCCTTTTTTCCGTTCTCGTTGTAGAATTTGCCAAACTCGAGCCAGCCGTCCCTATTGTATTCCACCCAAACATTGGCCCCAATAATGATAATGATGTTGTCAAAAGCACTTTTTCCTATATAGGTAACCGTGGCGGGAATGGTAACGGCGGAGATTTTGTTGCCGTAAAAAGCGCTGTCCCCAATGGAAAGGAGTCCTTTGGGAAGGGTCAGGCTTGCAATCTTGTTGCCGTAAAAAGCCTCGTACCCAATGGAAAGGAGCCCCGCGGAAAGGGTCAGGCTTGTAATATTGTTGCCTCTAAAAGCCTCACCCCCAATGGAAGTAAGCCCCGCGGGCAGGGTTAGGCTGGTGAGCTTGTTGTTCCTAAAAGCGCTGTTCCCAATGGAAAGGAGCCCTGCGGAAAGGGTTAGGCTGGTAAGGCCGCAGTCGTAAAACGCCGACCGCCCGATAAACCTAACGCTGGCGGGGATGGTAAGGGTCATCAACCCCCAATTTTGCCTAAAAGCATTCTGCCCAATGGAGATGAGCCCCGCGGGGAGCAGGATATTGTCCAGGCTTTTGGTATTAAACGCTCCCGCGATTGCCGTTACCTGAAGGCCGCCCAGGGTTTCGGGAATACGCAGCCGCGATTCATTTCCATTGTAACCGGTAATAACCGCCCCGTACTGGGTTTTGTAGTAGCTAAAGTCCCCCTCCCTTTGTTCTGCGGCGATCGTGGAGGCGGTGTAGGTTCCCGCCTGTGCGCCGTTGGCCAGGTAGTTGTAGTATACCGGGGCGGACAGCGTATCGCTAAAATCGTAGGGAATTCCCCCGGGAAGGGTAACTGCCGGAAGGGCCGAAAGAGGACGAGACAAAATTTCATATTGGGATCCAAACATCTCCTTAAAACTCTCAATGCTTTGGGGAAGGGTAAGGCTCTTAAAAGCGCCGCCGCTAAACGCCCCTGCTTCGATGGTCCTAACCCCTTCGGGGATTATCAGATCCGCGTCCTTAAAAGGATTACCTCTGAAAGCATCCCTCCCTATCCTTACCAGCCCCGCCGGAAGGGTAAGGGCGGTAAGCTTCGCCTTGCTGAATGCGGAGTCCCCTATGGCCAGTACGGGCTTTCCGCCAATGGCGGCGGGGATCACCAGCTCCGTATCCCAGCCGGTGTACTTCACGATAGTTAACCCGCCGTTTTCTTCCTTAACCTGAAAGTCCTTCTCCGATTGCGCCTGTTGGGCATTCTTAAGATTATTCCCGGCGTAGGTATTCTCGGGGTCAATTTTAAGGGCTGCATTGTAATCGGCAATAGCCTGGTCGTACATACCTTTATCGGCATACGCCGCGCCGCGGTTGTTATAGGCCCAGGCATCGCTGGGGTCGAGCTTGATTGCGGCGGTATAGTCGGCAATAGCCTCGTCGTACATACCTTTATTTGCATACGCCATGCCGCGGCTGTTATAGGCCCAGGCATCGTTGGGTTCGATTTTAAGGGCGGCGTTGAAGTCGGCAATAGTCTCGTCGTACATCTCTTTGTTGTAATACGCCAGGCCGCGGTTGTTATAGGCGTCGGCATAGCCGGGGTCAATTTTAAGGGCTGCATTGTAATCGGCAATAGCCTTGTCGTACATCTCTTTGTGGTAATACGCCAGGCCGCGGCCGTTATAGGCCCAGGCATCGTTGGGGGCGAGTTTGATTGCGGCGTTGTAGTCGGCGATAGCCTTGTCGTACATCCCTTGTTCGAGGTATGTATTGCCGCGCTCAACATAATCCTGGGCGCTGCTGGGGCCCTTCTGGGCCCAGGCCGCCGCTGCCGCCAGCAGCAGCGCCGCCGCGAGGGCTGTTTTCTTTAGCATTGTCATTGTTTACTCCTTACTATACATACCTTCATCCTGTGTTCCTCCCTGCTCATTCTAAGGATGCACTGATTTATGCAACCGAGCATAAATCAGTGCTACTTTAATGTGGTATTTGCACAATGAAATGAGCAAATACAGAGGGCAACGCTGATTAGAGTCAATTTAATCAGCGTTGCCCTAAAAGCTGTCCTCGTACCCATCTGCCCTGATCGCCTCCCGGGATTCAGGGCTAAGACGGGGACAGTTGGCAAAACCATAACCTACCCAGTCTTTATATCCCCGCCCCACTCTCTCATCATCCGCATCTCCCTTGTAAGGCTTAATATCAACCGTTTCCAGGCTGGTGCAGTCGGCAAACGCCAGGTCGCCAATCCACCGAATGGTACGTGTTATGTAAACAGAGGTAAGGCTGGCGCAGCCGCGAAACGCCCTGTTGCCAATCCCACTACAAGATCTTAATGAACCCTGCTGTATGGGAAAGGAGGCAAGGCTGACGCAGTCCTCAAAGGCGCTGTCTTCAATTCCGTATTCCAAGTGTTTAATGTCAACAGAGGCAAGGCTGGTGCAGTATTGAAACGCTGCTATAGGAATCGCCCTAACCCGTCGTGGTATGCTGACAGAGCTAAGGCTGGTGCAGCCTTGAAACGCGAAATTGTCAATGCGGTCAACGCTGTCCGGTATGGTAACGGAACGCAGCGCGGTACAGCCCGTAAAGCCGCCGATTTTTTCTACCCCGTCCGGGATCACCACGGAGGTAATCGTCGTGTTAGCCTCCAGCGTTTCAGATTCTGCCTTCATGGTGTTGCTTTCGGGGTCAAAATGTTCATATTCGAAGGTAACCTGCTGATTCTTCAGCGGGTTCATATACACTTCCCTTACGGGCAGGTTCTGTATGGTGGAGGGGATGGTGATATCGCCTCCGGATCCTACATACCCTCTGATGATCGCGATGGTAGTGCTACGGTCAACTTTTCTCTGGGAGACCATGTAGTCGCCTTCCAGCACAGCCGTGTCGTTCTTTGAGGAGGCGGACCGGTTATACGCCTCCAGCGCTTTTAGTTTCGCCCCCTCCTCCGGCCCTGCGGCGATTATGGAGGTATACAATTCCACCTTGTTTTCCAGTTCCGCCACCTCATCCTCGTCAACCAGGCCCGCCTGGCGCATCTTTGCAGCCAGCTTTAGGGCGTCCCGGGCAAGGCGGAGCGCCTTTTCCGTATCGCCGTCTTCGCGGTAGGCTTTAGAGGAATCGGTTTCCAGTTGTGTCAGCCGTTCCTTCTGTTCTTCCGGGTTATTGCCCCCGCAGGCGGTAATTGCCAGCACCAGCATGGCCATTCCAATCACTACAACTTTGTTCATCTTGTACTCCTTAATTCAATCAAGATATGCATGCTCCCTTCCCCATCTGGGGAAGGGAGCATACCCTCGTTTCAGGGAAGGGCTTTCCCCAAGCAGGGAAAGCGTCCTTCCTTAATCTATGGAAGCGTCCTACCCTCGTCTGGGAAAGGGAACCTGCCCTAAGCCTGTGCGGTCAAGGTAAACTCAGACCGCATTTCCCTCGGTTCTTTCAAGAGATGCGCTCCGGTTTTTGCCGAGCTTTGGGTTACGATCTTGAGGCGGTAGGCTGTTCCTGCGGTCAACGCCGGGGGAACCACCACCTTGATCGTACGGGGCTCGTTCACCGCGATAATCTCCGCCTTGATGTCTGCGCCCTGTTCGTCCTCAAAATAAAGCCCTGCCGCCGCCCGGTGCGCCTCGTCCGCTTCTATTTTTAAGCCCGCGCCGTGGACGGTCAGAATGTTCCCCAGGGTCATCACGTCATCAATAAGCCCCGTGGCTTCGTCCCGGGCCTCGCCGATGTGCCCTTCGGTCTGGTCTATACCGTCAAACTCTACCTTTACCTTCTGGGCCAGATAGGACCGGAAGGCCGCGCTGGGCGCAAGCCGCGCTTCGGGAACGCGCCCCTCCGCCAAACGGGTCTCGGTGCCGTCATACTCGCCGGGGAGTTTAATCGAAAGGTTAAAAAGCGGGGTTTTGATTTTGAACCCGTCCGCGGCCAGGTAATACATAAGTTCCAATCCGGCGGTAAGCCCCTCCTCGATCACCTTGGGCGGGGTGGTAATGTTATACACCTCCGCCTTGCTGGCTATGCCGTGAACGTCCAGGTCTATCTGGTGAACGGCCCGCAGGTTATAGGGCTTTTTCGCGTCCGGGAGGTACGCGTGGATAAACTTTGCCGCGATGCGGTGCATGATGTCTTTGGGAATAAAATCTAATGCCATGGTGATCCTCCTTGTTTCCGCGCCGGGGCCTCAAGACCTGCGGAACGGGTTATGTGCGTGGGGTGTAACGGTGCGCCGCCGCAAGCCGCGGACAGTGAAGAAGAGCGGGAAACGGCACGACCGGCGGGGAACGCCGCCGGTACGGTTGTACAGATAGGGCGGACAATGTTCGTGTCCGGGTATGGCCGGGAGAGAACGTTGTAATTCCTTATAATATAAGGAATTACCTGGGGGGGGGGGGGGGGGGGGGGGTAAAAGCCCGCCCCATCCGGGCATGGTTTTGGGGGG
>JAITHE010000030.1 GCA_031280125.1 Treponema sp. | reverse complement strand
CGTCAACGGCTTGCCCAGGTAAACCGTAATCAGACCCAGGAGCGGCTTTAGTCTTGGTAACATTTTCTAAATGAGGCAGCCGGAGCTTTCGGTAACATTTCTATTTGAGGCATCTCGGCGGGGACGCGGCGGCTTGCGGGAAGGCCGCCGCCGGTTCACCGGACATCGGGATACCCTTTTCCATGGCGCAGCAACACTAACAGACTGCGGGCTTGTGTCCAGTCCTGCCGGGGCACACCTTCACAGGGTGAAAGGGCCCGTATTGACACTGTCCGGGATTATCCGGTAAATTTAGGTTCGGCGGCTTCGTGCCGGAAGGAAATGTATGTATGTGCCGCCCTCAGGCGGCATGGCGGCTATGAGCCCCCTTTGGGGTCTCGTGCCGAAAGGAAATGTATGTATGTGCCGCCCTCAGGCGGCATGGCGGCATAGCTCAGTTGGTAGAGCAAACGGCTCATATCCGTTCGGTCATTGGTTCAAGTCCAATTGCCGCTAACATCCATGGAACCTGGAAAAGCGCCCGCCCCGCCGGAGGGCTCTATATCAGCTTATGTTCCCGGGCCGCCGCCGCTAGGGCGCTGTTCCAGTGGTGGAGGGACAAAAAGGACCGCTTGACTTCATTGTCGTCTATCCGGCTTGCCCGGCGCTGGAGCCGTTTGAAGGCGATGCTGACGGCGGTGTTCATGTCCACCTCCGGCGCGCCGGTACGTTTGAGTACCTGGTAGTAGGCGTAAAAGTAAAAGGCATCGTTGGGATCCACCCCGGGAACATCCTCCCGCATGGCGCGTTGCATGTCCCGGACAGCCCCTTCCCTGCCGCTGGCTTCGCCGCCGCCCATGTGGCACATAACCAGGGCCCGGTAGGTCAGGATCATCCTGTCCCAGAGATCCTTGAGGGGAAACAGGATAAGTTCACATTGACAGAAACCGCTGCGCCAGTCGGGCTGTTCAATAAAGATAAACCGTTCCCCCCATTCGCGCTTTTCCAGGGTCCTGGTCAATTCCAGGGCCTTTTTATAGCTGCCGGCCAAATAGGCCGCCTCCAGTTCAAAGAGTTCCGCGTCAAGCCCGCCCAGATGGCCCACGCCGGTCTTATGCAGGTACACGCCGGAGCGGTATACCCAGGCGGCCAGGGTCTGCCTAAAATCCTCCGTCTCCGGTCCGGCGGGGCTGTTCTGGAGTTCCTTAAAAAGGTCAAGCGCTTCCTGGTAGCGGCCCGTCTCAAAACAGATCCGCCCTTCCAAAAAGCGGCTCCGGTCTGCCCAGCCGGGGAGTACCGATGCAATCGCCGCGGTCCGGGCCTGGCCGGCGAGGCGTCTGGCCTTGGAGAGGTTCCCCAGGATAAAATGAGCGGCGGCGGCATAGTAGGCGGAAATCCCCAGTTCCGCATAGTTTTCCGATTTTTCCGCGTTTTCCACGGCAAAGGCAAAATAATCTATCGCGTCCGAAAGCTGGTGGCTGGCGAATTCCACCAGCGAAAAAAGCCGGTACACCTGGGCCAGGTCCCGCCCGCCGGTTTCGTTCTGGATAAGGAGCATCGCTTCCTTCACCGCATCCGCCGCGGCGGCGTTGTCGCAGATTCCCAGGTAGTAGGCCGCCGCATTGGCGTAGATCCGGGCCTTGAATCCCGAATAGACAGGGTGGATCCCGCCGGGAAGGGGATCCTTAAAGGCTTCCAGAATGTCCGCCCGGCCGCCGTGGTTCAGGGCCCTTTGGGTCTTGACAATAAACAGCAGGGCCGCTTCCCTTTCGTTTCCCGCCACGGCGGCAAAGGTTCCCTGCTGAATGGCCTCTTCTATGCCCTGGAAGGTTCCATTGACCAGATCGGCGCAGATCGCATCCAGGACAAGCTGATCGCTTCCCTGCCCTCCCAGGGCAAAGAGAATGGTGAGCAGCCGGTAACAGGGCCGGAGTTTTAGGCCGTCCACCCAGGCAAGAAGCCGCTCCCGTACCACACGGCGCACCTCCCCGGTTCTTTCCCCCAGGGTCCGTTCCGCCCAGGCGGTAAACCCGGGCCTGCCGTCGATCCGCAGTTGGGATAACATAAACAGGGTCTTTTCGATCATGGCGGGGTTCTTGCCCTCTTCCCGGAAAAGCTGGGGAAGAAGATAGGGGGGGAAATAATGCCGGAAAAGCCGGCAACAGTAAGCCATTTCCAGAAGAGCCGGGGGAATACCGGGCCAGGGCAGTTCGGAGGTTTTTTCCGGGGTAAATTTGATGATCCGGGGAAAAAGTTCCTCCCAGGGTTCCAGGGCCTCCAGGCTGCCGCAGGTACTGTAAACGGGGATCCGCTCCCGGGAGGGCAGGGCCAGCCAGATCCTTGTAATGATCAGCCTGGAAAGGGGATCCGCCCCGTGGATGTTTTCCAGCATCAGCAGGGGTTTAAGGCCCCGCTTGTCCGCAGCGGCGCGGTAGGCTTTAAGGAGGAGGAAAAAAAAACGTTCCCCCTGTTTTACGATGTACTCCGACAGCTCGTCCCGGAGCCGCTCCTTAAAAAGGACCTCCCCCAGCCGTTCCAGTTCCGCCGTATCCCCGCCCTGGGCCAGGGCGGCGGTCAGTTCGGGGGTCAGGGAACCGCCGATGGAGGCGGCCATGTTCTGTCCCCCCTCCACGCCGTTAAAACGGATCACCAGAAGCGGAAAATCCTTCATCTGGGCGCTGCAGTACCGGCAAAGTCCTTCCCCTTTGCCGGTATGTTCCGCCCCCACAATCACCGTATTGCGGACGTTCCCCTGCTTCAAATAACGGGCTATCTTTTCCGCGTTGTCCCTTTCACCCTTTTCAGCCCCCTCTCCCAATTCCCGGATAGCTTTGACCTGGGCATAACCCGCGGCGGGAATATCCCCCTCCAGCGCTTCTTCAAAACCCATAAAGGGTTCCAGGGCGCTCCGTACCTCCGGGGCGCACCAGATCCCCGTTCCCCAGATGCGGGAAGGCAGAGACCGGATCATGGCGGGGACATCTTCCTCCGGAATGTCCCTGCCGGCCAGGCAGACATGGCCGTAGAGTTCCGAAGCCGCCTGATCCAGGGCATGTTTTACCGTCTCCAGCATACAGAGCATGTCCAGCCAAAACCCGATATTTCCGCCGTTGAAGGAGGCGCTGATCAGCCTGGGTTCTATCCTCGTCTGTCCGCCAAAACCTTCAATGGCGCCGGTAATGGCCTTTTCCAGGGTACGGACCATCTTTGGCCTGGTGCGCCTGAGCTGGGACTGAAAACGGAACGAAAAAAAGATCTGAATTGTCATTCAAGGGGACAGTATACAGTATTTTTTCCCTTTAGGATACGGTAAAATGCAGCTTGCAAAAAAAAATTGTTTTTACGATTATGTAAGTTATGGATTCCTTTCATTTTAAGGGAAGATCCCTTTTAAGCTGGCTGGATTATACGGACGGCGAAATACGGGCCCTCCTGAATCTGTCCGTCCGGGTCAAGGAAGAAGGCAAAACTGGAAAAGTCCGGCGGCGTTTTGCCGGCAAAACCCTGGCCCTGCTCTTTGAAAAGCGTTCCACCCGGACCCGTTGCGCCTTTGAAACGGCCTTCGGCGAAGAGGGGGGGCACCCGGTGTTTCTGTCCGCCGCGGACATCCAACTGGGAGCCAAGGAATCCCTGGAGGATACCGCCCGTGTCCTGGGCCGGATGTTCAGCGCCATCCAGTTCCGGGGTTTTAAGCAGTCCACCGTGGAAACCCTGGCGGCCTGTTCCGGGGTGCCCGTGTACAACGGCCTTACCGATAGTTTTCATCCTACCCAGGCGCTGGCGGACATTATGACCCTGGAAGAAAACTGTGGTCCGGCGGAGGGAAAAAAGCTTTGTTTTGTAGGGGACGGGCGGAACAATGTGGCCCGGTCCTTGATGGTGATCTGCGCCAAACTGGGGGTTAATTTTACCATTGTAACTCCCGCGGCGTTAAACCCGGACTGGGACTTGGTGGAAACCTGCGCCCCTCTTTCCGCCGCTTCGGGGGCAAAAATCCGCTTTACCGAAAACACTGCGGAGCTGGAAGGGGCGGATGCGGTTTATACCGATGTCTGGACTTCCATGGGGGAAGAGGACAAAAAGGCCGAAAGGATGGAACTGCTGGCCCCCTACCAGGTCAATCCGGCGCTGATGGCGAAAACCGGCAAGGCTGGCGCCATCTTCCTTCACTGCCTGCCGGCGGTTAAAGGAGAAGAAGTTACCGCCGATGTGATCGACGGCCCCTTGAGCCGGGCCTGGGATCAGGCGGAAAACCGGAAACACACGATTAAGGCGATTATGCTTGCCACCCTGGATTGTTTATAGTATACTTACTCTACTGGAAAACAGGAGGAAACCATGAAAAAGTTGTTTGTATTGGCCTTTGTTCTTTTTGCGGGCCTGGGAGCCCTGCGGCTGGAGGCCCAGCAAACCTGGGGGGAAGGAAATACTTCCGAACTATACTATATAAACGTGCCCATAGAAAAGGTGTACCCCTACAAGTTGGGTTATGTGGTGGTGTACCGTATGGGGGTTAACAGCCTGGGCAGGGCCTATATACCCTACTCGTGGTTCCGCAAAGACTCCAGAAAAGCCGAATTGATCCAGATAGCAGACGGCAAACCCCAGCCCAGCATGTCGGTATTTTACAAGGAAAAGGCCTTCCATGGGGTACGGCTCTATGTCAGCAAGCGGGCCAGCCACTTGAGCTGGGGTATTATCCCTGCTAATGTCAACATCGATAACCGCTTTGAAGGGGTGGAAGAAATCAAACTGGGCTTTAATGACCAACCACAGCAATGAAACCATAGCGAATATCCAAAGGGCCATTCGGGAAGAGGGCTTGGACGGATGGCTTTTTTGTAATTTCCGCCACCGGGATAAACTTGCCGATGAACTCCTTGGCCGTTCCCTTTCCCTTACCAATTCCCGTTTCTGGTTTTACGCTGTGCCTGCTTCGGGTGAGCCCAGAGGACTTGTCCACGCCATTGAAACGGATCACCTGGAGGGCCTGCCGGGGAACAGGGCTTCCTATGTAAGCAGGGAGGATCTTCTCCGCCAGCTTGCCCCTTGGGCGGGAAAACGCTGGGGGGCCCATGTGTCGGAACACTTAAGCGCCGTTTCCTACCTGGACGGGGGAACCTGCGCGGTCCTTGCCCGGGCAGGACTGGAACTTGTTTCCGCGGAGGGTCTGGTTCAGCGTTTCAAGGGTCTTTTAGACAAAGAGGGGATCGCCTCCCACGAAAGGGCGGCGGCGGGACTCTACGGCATTGTCGAAACCGTTTGGGATTTTGTCCGTGCCTCTTACAGGAACAGCAAAAGTATCTATGAGGGAGATCTCCGGCAAATTATGGAAGATGAATTTGCCCGCCTGGGCCTGGTCCGGGATCATCCTCCTTTAGCGGCGGCGGGGATCCACAGTTCCAATCCCCACTACGACTTCAGCGGCCAGGGTTCCCCCATCCGGGAGGGAGACTTTATTCAGTTGGATCTGTGGGCCAAGGAAAGGGATCTCTCTTCCATTTACGCGGATATTTCCTGGGTAGGATTTTTTGGCAGGGAGCCCGGAACGGAGGCGGAAAAGGTCTTTGCCGATCTGGCCGAAGCCCGGGAGGGATGTTTTAACTTTATAGAAAGCGCCCTGTCCGCCGGGCAAAGGATCAGCGGCGCCGAAGTAGACGCCCGGTGCCGTTCCCTGCTTGCCGCCGGGGGATACCAGGGGGCCATTAAACACCGGACCGGCCACGGCATAGACACGGAATGTCATGGATCGGGGGTTAACATCGACTCCGTTGAATTTGCCGATCCCCGGCCTTTGCTGGAAGGCTCCTGTTTCTCCCTGGAGCCGGGGATTTACCTTTCCCGCTGGGGTTTTAGGACCGAAGTGGACGTATACATTTCCGGGGGAACGCCCCGGATTTCCGGTCCCGGCGCTGAACGAGGGGGCAGACAGTTTGCCCTGCTGCGTTGTTAGGAACTGCCGTGGTACCGGTTCCCGAAGCGTTGATCCGTTTTATCCTGGAGGGAAACGCCTTTATCGTTGCTGGTCATGAAGAGCCCGACGGGGACTGTGTGGGCAGTCAGCTTGCCGCGGTTTCGGTACTGCGGCGGCTGGGAAAACAAGCCTGGCCCTGTTCCGCGGGTCCCTTTAAGCGCAGCGAAATAAAGCCCTACGAAGGGGAGTTTGTACCCTGTCCGGAGGGAACAGCCCGGGAGGGGGCAAGGGTGATTGTCATGGACTGTTCCAGCCGGGAACGGGTGGGCAGTCTGCCCATAGACGGGCTCCCCGCCGCGGCGGTGGATCACCATGCCTCGGGAAATCCCTGGGGGGAAGTGGTCTACCTGGACGCCGCCGCTCCTTCGGTAACTTCCATGACCCTGCGGATCATCAATGCCCTGGGAACGGCGCCTACGGCGGAGGAGGCGGAACTCCTCCTGTTTGGGCTGTGTACCGATACGGGCTTTTTCCGCCATGTGGACGGGGGATCCCCGGACAGCTTTGAATGTGCAGCGGAACTAACCGCCGCCGGGGCCAGTCCGAAGCGGGTATTCGCCTCTATCAATGGGGGAAAAACCCTTAATTCCCGGCTGCTCATGGGTACGGTGCTGGCCAAAACCAGGGCCTTTTATGGGGGAAGGCTGCTCCTCTCCACGGAAACCCTGGAGGAAACCCGCCGCTTCGGACTGGAAAGCAGGGATTCAAACATGATCTACCAGCTTCTGCAATCCATCGACGGAGTAGAAACCATGGCCTTGCTACGCCAGGAAAACCCCGAAGAATGTACCATGGGCCTCCGTTCCCGGGATCGCGTTGACGTAGCCGCCGTTGCAAAGGGTTTCGGCGGGGGGGGGCACAAAAACGCCGCGGGGGCGAAGGTCCCGGGAAGCATCGCCGCCGTGGAAGAGAATTTATTAAGGGCCTTCGCCCCATGGTTTTCCTCCCCCTGAGGAAAATCCCAGTCCTCCAGATCCGCCGGGAAAATCCCCGGACACCCTCCGCCTTCCTTTTTTAAGCCGTCCTTGCAGCCGAAGCCATGACATTTGTCATGCGGGTTCCCCAAAAATACAAGCAAATAGCATGTTGTTTCCCTTAGTATCCGATAACACTAATAACGTAAGAGGAGAGCAATATGACAATCGAACAAACCATGAACGATATGCTGGAGGATTATCTGCGGGGACTTATTGACCGGAAGGAACTGGAGGGCCGCCTTTTTATGTACATCCGGGATAACCAGCGCCGGTTTTATCAAAACCGGTGGGATCCCGATACCTGGCAGGATTTTATAAGCTGGCTTTACCCCAGGATGAGCCGGGCGGTGGATCGTTACCGCGACCAGGGATTGGGTTTCGACGCCTACATGCATGCCCTGGTCCGGCTTTCCGCCAAGGAATACAGCCTGCGTGGAAAAGAACGGCGGATTGTGGAAAAAACTTGGTGGAACGCCAGGGCGGAAGAAATGGCGGTCTGTGATCCGGTGGAGCCGGATTATTCCGAGGGAAAGCCCCCGAACAAGGTATCCAATCCCCGGCAAATCTTAATACTCCTCCTTAAATCATACCATTATCTTTCGGAGACCCATTTAACCCGGCTGGCTCCGGTGGTGGGTATGGACAAGGATAAGCTTTTTCATCTGGTGGAGAAACTTCGAAAAATCCGGGTCAGGCGGGAAGAAATCATAGGCGGCCTCAAGGAACGGATCTACGGCCAGTTTTACCGCTGCTTGGCCTTTGAAAAGCGAATGCTTGCCGCTCCTCCCCAGTCGGCCCACCGGCTGAAAATGGAACGCTGCCTGGAAACGGCCCGGAAACGGCTGCTTTCCATGAGGCAGCGCCTCTCTTTTATGCGTACCGAGGCCTCCAACAAACAGGTGGCGGAGGTGTTGGGCATCGCCAAGGGAACGGTGGATTCCAGCCTTTATATCGTAAAGCAGAGAAACCAGACGGAAAACCAGTGACAAGCTGCCCCCGCCAGAACAAAGAGGTGCCAAACCACATGGGCGCCGGGAACCCCCGCCGCCGGAAGAGAGCGGTTCCCCTCCCGGCCATTTTTCTTTGGCCTCCGTCCGTCCTTTCCCGCCCGGTACCAGAAAGTTCCGGCGGTATAGGCCAGTCCTCCCCCAAAGAGGAGGAGCAAACTCTTCAACGAAAGGGCCCGCGCCAGAGGTACGCACCCCCCAAGAATCGCCCAGCCCATGAGGATAAAGATCGTTACTTCGGCCTTTTTAAGAAACCGGCAGCCCAAGGCGGAAAGCACTATCCCCGTCAAGGCCAGGGCCCACTCAAAACCAAAAAAGATCCACCCCAGAGCCCCCTTGAGGGCCAAAAGGCAGTAGGGGGTATAGGTTCCGGCGATAAAAATATAGATCGCCTGGTGATCAAACATGCGAAACAGATTCTTGAGCTTCCATGAGCCCAAGGCGTGATAAACGGTGGAGGCCAAAAACATGAGGAGCATGGCCCCCGCAAAAATTATAACCGGCAGGGAAGAGCCCTTCCTCAGAACCATAACAGCCAGCCCTGCCATAGTCAAAAGAAACCCCGCGCCGTGGAGGACCGAATTGGCAACCTCTTCCCCCAGACTTTGGACATTTTGTTTTGCTTCCATATCTTTGAGACACGGAAAAGGCTTTGCAGGTTGCGGCGGAATGCCGATACTAAAAGGTATGATCCCCCTTAAACCAGGAAAGTCCCCGGACCGGAACGGGCTGTGGTTTGTCCGGTTTCTGCCCTTCCTTTTGATCCTGTCCTGCGCCGGAACCCCCCGTCCCGGAAAGGCCCCCCTCTTTTCCCTGGAGTTTGACCGTTTCGAGGTTTCCGGGCCGGACCAGGTAAGCCTTTACTTTATACTGCGGGCGGAAAATCCCCTGGAAGATCCCGTCCTGGTCCGGCTTGATTCCTATGCCCTGACCATCAACGGAGGGATCGCCGCCGGGATCAGCCGCCTGGAACTGGAGGAAGCCCGGATCGGCGCCCTGGCCCGGGGGGAAGTACCGGCCCGGCTTGACCTGGATCTGAAAAAGGCGGCCCTGGATCAGAATGTTCACAGGATCGCCGCGGGATTAACCCTAAACCTGTTCTGCGCCTTTGAGGGAGGCGGCGGGGGTGCGGCAAGCGCCGAAGGAAGCGCCGAATTTCCCCGGATCCGGGCGCCTTCCTTTGAGATCAGCTCCATCAGGATCATGCAGGCAGGGCTGATCAACACCCGTTTTAAGGTGCGGATCCGCATTAACAACCCCAATCCCTTTCCGGTGGATCTGTCCGCATTCACCTATGAACTTTATGGAGGGGGACGGTTCTGGGCGGGGGGGACGGAAAACCCCCTTTGTACCGTTCCCGCCATGGCCCCGGCGGAAAAGGAACTTTTCCTGGTAATGAATTTTATCGGCATGCGCCGGGATCTGCTGGATCAAGTAATTGCCATGCGTAACGTCCGCTACCGTTTTGCCGGCACGGTACAAATCGGCGCTGCCCCGGACTTTCTTCCATCCTATACCAGCTCCTTTGAACTGGAGGGAGAATCGGCGGTTACCAGATAGCCGGGGATCACCTTCCTTATTCTTGCATTTTCCGGTATCCTTCCGGCATGGCAGACAATGAAAAAACCATTCCCCTGCGTTCCGAAATCAGAAAGGAATACCGGTGGGATCTTTCCAGCCTTTACGGAAGCGATGCAGACTGGGAGCGGGATCTGGAAAAATATGCCGCCGCTCCAGAAAAGATCGCCCCCTTCCGGGGAACCCTGGGGCATTCCGCGGAGGCCCTGGCGGATTACCTGGACTCCAGCCGGGATCTGGGGATCCTGGAAGAACGGCTGGGCTGCTACAGCGAACTCCGGGAAACCGAGGACGAAGGATCCGGCGCCGCCCGCGCCATGACGGGAAAATTTACCATGGCCGCCGCCAGGGTCCAGGCCGCCGCTTCCTGGGCGGCGCCGGAAATTCAGGCCATCCCCGACAAGGATATGGCGGCATTTTTGAACCATCCGCGGATACAGGAATACGCCGTTTACCTGAAAAAAATACTCCGTTTCAAGCCCCATATATTAAGCGGTAAAGAAGAAAGACTCCTGGCCCTTCATTCCGAGGGGGAGGATACGGCCAGCCAGGTCTTTTCGGTGCTGACCAACGTGGATCTGGATTTTGGGACCATTGAAACCAAAGAAGGAAAACTCCCCCTTTCCCAGTCTACCTGGGCGGTGTTTATGGAAAACCCCGACAGGGAAATTCGCCGCCGCGCCTATACGGCCTTTTACGGCGCCTTCAATGCCCACAAAACAACCTTGGCGGCCCTCTATTCGGGATCGGTTAAACAGGACGTAATCCGCGCCCGGATCCGGAACTACCCATCCGCCAGGGCCGCCGCCCTTTTCCCCGACCATGCCGGGGAAGATGTCTACGACAACCTGATAAGCGCCGTGGGGGCCTGCCTGAAGCCCCTCCACCGCTATTACAGCCTCCGTAAACACAGCCTTAAACTGGAAGAACTGCGGCACTACGACGTATACGTTCCCCTGGTTTCGGGGATACGAAAAAAAACTTCCTGGGAAGAAGCGGTGGAGCTGATTTCCGCCGCCCTCTCTCCCCTGGGGGATGAATATGTTTCCACCCTCCGGGGAGGGCTTATGGGCGGCTGGGCAGACCGGTACGAAAACAGGGGGAAACGGAGCGGCGCCTTTTCCGCGGGGAGTTATACCGGGGCGCCCTATATCCTCATGAATTATAAGGACGACTCCCTGCGGGATGTCTTTACCATGGCCCATGAAGGGGGCCATTCCATGCATTCCTGGTATGCCGCACAATCCAATCCCTTTATGCAGTACAATTACACCATTTTCGAGGCCGAGGTGGCCAGTACCTTCAACGAAGAACTGCTTTTCCGGCATTTGGAAAAAACAGCGGAAACCCCGGCGCTGAAACGCTACATCATAAATAAACGGGCCGATGATTTTCTTTCTACCCTGTACCGCCAGACCATGTTCGCCGAATTTGAAAAAAATACCCATGCACTGGAAGAGGGGGGTACGCCCCTTACCCTGGAGGTTCTCCGGGGAGAATACCGGAAGCTGCTGGAAAAATACTTTGGGCCGGAAATGGTCCTGGAGGAAGAAAGCGACCTGGAGGGTCTGCGGATTCCCCACTTTTACCGGGCCTTTTATGTATACAAGTACGCCACGGGAATTTCCGCCGCCTGGGCGCTGGCGGAACGGGTCCTTGCCGGGGGAGACCGGGAACGGGAAGACTACTTTGGTTTTCTTAAATCAGGGGGATCCCGGTTTCCCCTGGAATCCCTGAAGGCAGCGGGGGTGGACATGTCCGTTCCCGGACCGGTGGAAGCGGCCTGCGGGGCCTTTGGGCGGCTGGTTGACCAGCTGGAAACCCTGCTGTAATGTCCAGCGAAAATCCCCTGCTGGTTCTTCAGGGGATAAAGAAAAGCTTCGGCGCTATTCAGGTTCTGCGGGGCATAGACCTTGAGGTCAGGCGGGGGGAATTTATCACCCTCCTGGGACCGTCGGGCTGCGGAAAAACCACCACCCTCAGGATCATCGCGGGCCTTGAAGAGGCCGATGAGGGAAGGGTTTTTCTTGAAGGCAGGGACATCGGCGCCCTGGAGCCGGACAGGCGGAATATCCGTATGGTGTTCCAGAACTATGCCCTCTTTCCCCACATGAATGTGGAAAACAACATTGCCTACAGCCTGCGCCTCAAGGGACGGCCCAGGGCGGAGATTCGGGAACGCTGCGCCCGGGCCCTGAAGCTGGTTCAATTGGCGGGCTTTGAAAAGCGGCTCCCCCGGGAACTTTCCGGGGGCCAGAAACAACGGGTCGCTCTGGCCCGGGCCCTGGTGAGCAGGCCCCCGGTGCTGCTGCTGGACGAACCCCTGGGCGCTCTGGACCTGCAGCTTCGCCGGAAAATGCAGATTGAGCTAAAGGAAATACAGCGCCAGTTGGGGATCACCTTTATATACATCACCCATGATCAGGAAGAAGCCCTGAGCATGTCGGACCGAATCGCAGTGATGCGGGAAGGGCTCTTTGAACAGACCGGGACCGCCGCGGATGTATATGAGCGCCCCCTGACCAGTTTTGCCGCCCGCTTTGTGGGAAACGCCAACCTGCTCAGGGTAAAGCTCATATCCCGGAAAACGGACCAGGGAAATACCCTGCTTGTTCTGGAACATCCGGCGGGGCGCGTCCTGGCTTTGGCGGCGGAAGACAGGGCTGCAATGCCGGAGGAAAGCGGAGAGGAGCTTACCCTGGCGGTACGGTCCGAATATGTGGTAATAAAAGCCGCCCCTTCTCCGGACGCTTCCGGGGCGGCGGGGCTCGACGCCCTGGTTACCGCAAAAAGCTTTGCCGGCGGGCAGCTTAGGATCGGCGCATCCCTTGTGGGAAAGAACGGCGAAATCTGCGGGGAAATTACCGCCAGCCGCCATGGCATGGATTCCTCCCTTTCCATAGGAGACAGGGTACGGGTGGACTGGGAAGATTCATGCCGCGCCGTGGTGGTCAGGGACTAGCATGAAAAAAACGGGGATAAAGCCGGTTTCACTGCCCCTCCTTCCCATGTACCTCTTTACCATCATATTTGTGCTGTTCCCCTTTATCTATATGCTGATCCTGAGTTTTATGAGGAGGGACGGCGCCTGGGGGGTAAGCCAAACATGGACCCTGCGGAATTATCTCCGCATCGGCCTGGGGGAATACCGGCAAACCTTTGTTCAGTCCCTGCAGCTTGCCCTGATCAGCACCTCCATGATGGTTCTGGCGGGTTATCCCTTTGGTTATTTTATGGCCCGCCTCGAAAGCGCATGGAAAAACCGGATCATGCTGCTTTTGATCATTCCCTTCTGGACCAGTTCCCTCATGCGCCTCTACGGCTGGGTTATCGTATTCCGGGCAAACGGGGTGCTGGACGGCCTTCTCCGGAACCTTCACATTACCTCCGGACCCCTGCGGCTGCTCTACAATTATCCAGCGGTGGTGCAGGGGATGATCTACGCCCTTCTGCCTTTTATGGTTTACCCCGTATATACCAGCGCGGAAAAACTGGACCGGAACCTGGTGGAGGCCGCCCGAAACCTGGGAGCTTCCCCGTTCAGGGCCTTCGCTACGGTAAGCCTGCCCTTGACCATGCCGGGGCTCTTTTCGGGCATCGTACTTACCTTTATTCCCTCCATGGGGCTTTTCTTTATCGCCGACATCCTGGGAGGGAACAAGGTTGTGCTGGTGGGAAACCTGATCCACGAACAGCTCCTCAAGGCCCATGACTGGCCCTTTGCCGCGGCCCTTAGCGTGGTACTCATGATCATGACCAGCCTTTTTATCGGCCTGTACCGCCGCATAACCCGGTCGAATGAACTGGAGGGGCTCATTTGAAGAAAACCGGCGGCCGCCCCGGACAAAAGCTTTACCTGGCCTTGATCCTGGCGGTGATGTATATACCCATCGCCCTGGTAATCCTCTATTCCTTTAACGGCAGCCGCCTCAGTTCCGTGTGGAAGGGGTTTACCCTGCGGTGGTACGGGGAGTTGTTCCGGGACAGGGCTATGTTTACCGCCCTCCGAAACAGCCTGATCCTGGGGTTTTCCGCCAGCGCCCTGGCGGGGATCACCGGTACCTTGGGGGCGGCGGGCCAGGCGGCGGCGCAAAACCTTCCCCGGCGGCAAACCGGGAGGGTTCGGGATATCATGGAATACCTGGTTATACTGCCCATCATGATACCGGAAATTATCCTGGGTATGGTGTTCCTGGCCTACTTTAACCTGCTCCGCCTGCCCCCGGGCATGCTGACCTTGATCACGGCCCACACGGCTTTCTGTATTCCCTATGTATACCTGGTGGTTAGAAGCCGCCTGGCGGGGATGGACAGGAGCTATGTGGAGGCGGCCCGGAATTTGGGGGCCGGCCAGTGGCGGGCTTTTTTCGACATTACCCTGCCGTTGATCCTGCCGGGGCTTGTTTCGGGCATGCTCCTTTCCTTTGCCATGAGTTTTGATGATGTGATCATCAGCGTCTTCGTTACCGGTCCCCAGACCAATACCCTGCCCATCAAAATATACTCCCAGCTAAAAACCGGGGTAAGCCCTAAAACCAACGCCCTGTGTACTTTACTTTTTATTGTTACCGTTCTATTATGTATGTTATCTGCGTACCTTACAAGAATTAAACCTAGGGATACCGAAACTCCCCCGCTAGGAAAAAGGGGGTATAAAACCTATGGAGGACAAAAAAAAGAATGAAGAAACTGCCTGTGGTGCTGGCCGTTGCGGCCGTTTTGGCCGGAAGCTGTACCGGAAGCGGCGGAAACGCCGGAGGAGCCGCTTCGCCGGAGACCTTGACCCTGTTTACCTGGGAGGGCATGTTCCCCCAGGAAATCCTAGACGGATTTACAAAAGAAACGGGCATAAAGGTCAATTACGTCAACTTCGACTACAACGAAACCATGCTTACCAGGCTTGAAACCGGAGAAGGTTACGATCTGGTAATTGCCGACGATTATATTATTGAAACGGTTATCGGCAAAGGGCTGGCCGCCAGGCTGGACAAGAGCCTGCTGGGCAATTACGGCAGCATCAACCCCATTTACCAAAAACAGTTTTACGATCCGCAGGACGTCTATACCGTCCCCTACGGAGCGGGGGTGCAGACCATCGTGTACGATCCTTCCCGGCTGAATCTTGACATTACCGGATATGCGGATCTTTTTAATCCGCTGCTGAAGGACCGGCTGGGGATTATCGAAAATTACCGGGTCATCAACGGCCTGGCCCTGAAAGTTCTGGGCAAAAGCTACAACACGGAGGATACGGCGGATATCAGCGCCGCCGGAGAAAAACTGCTGGAATTCGCCCCCAATATCCGTCTTATCCGGGACGACAGCCTTGAGAATGAGCTCCTTGCCGGGGAAATCGACGGAGCGGTCATGTATACCTCCCAGGTTACGGCGGCGCTGCTTGAAAACCCCAGACTTAAAGTGGTGTTTCCCAAAGAAGGGATCGGTTTTGGCATTATGGCCTTTTTTATCCCCTCGGGAACAAAAAATTCCGCCGCCGCCCACAGTTTTATCAACCATGTGCTGGATCCCCGGCGGGGAGCGGAATGTTTTGAATTTCTGGGCTACTACAGCACCTACAGCGCGTCGGATCCCCTGATCCGCGATGAATATAAGCCGTTTCTTACCCTGCCGGCGGGTTTTAACACTAATATGGAAATGATACAAAATATCGGCGCGGAGGCGGAGGAAGAACACAGCAGAATCTGGACGGCCTTTAAGGAAGCGGCGGGCCGCTAGGATCGTATTTGTAATTCCCGTATCCAACAGGAGGGTACTATGAAAAAAATTCTCGGCGTCGGTGTGCTGCTGACAGCGGCGGTGATGTCCCTGACGGCGCAGTACAAAGAAGCAGGCATGGCCCTCCGTTACGAAACGGAGGATCCGGGCCTCTACGCATCCCACGCAGTCTTTCCCTTTGGAACGAAGGTAATTGTAACAAACCTTCTTAACAACCAGCAGGTTACAGTCCACATTGGGGGCCGCGTCGCGGCGGGTTCCAGGGCGATCATTGAACTGTCCCCGGAGGCGGCGGAAGCCCTGATGATAGCAAGCCGTACCCTTACCCAGGTGAGTATTGAAGAAGTACCCCGGGAAACGCGGCAGAGGGCCGCCGTCCGGCCCAGGATTGGCGCCTTTAAGCAAACGGGGGTTGCCGTAGCCCTTCCGGGGGGAACGGATCTGACCGCTTCCCATCCTTCCCTGTCCATGGGCACCAAATTAAAGCTGACCCATACCGCCAACAAGAAGAGCATCACCATCACCATCACCGGCCGCATCCGGGCTTCGGGAACCCGGGTTCTGGAAGTATCCCACGCCGCCGCCAGGGCCCTGAGTATACGGGACAGCGCCGAAATCCAGATCGAGTCCATCGACCAGTAAGGAGAAGGTTATGAAAAAACTGGGAAACCTGGGGATCGCTATTTTCATTTTTTTACAGACTGGGATCTTTGCCCAGAACAGGCAATTGTTGATCTATACCTGGGAGGGCATGTTTCCCCAGGAAATTATCGATGGTTTTACAAAAGAAACGGGCGTTACGGTTAAATTTGAACATTTCGGTGACAACGAAGAGATGCTGGAACAGCTTCGTTTTACCAGGGGCGGCGAATTTGACATTATCATCTCAGATGACTACATCACCGAAACGGCCATCGCCGAAGGGCTGGTCCAAAAGCTGGACAAAAGCCTGCTGACCAATTTTAACAACATTAACCCCTTCTGCCAGTATCAGTTCTACGATCCCCGGGACGAATATACCGTACCCTACGGAGCGGGAGTTCAGACTATCGTGTACGATCCGGCAAAGGTAAATTTTGAGATCCGGGGAATTGCCGATCTGTGGGACGATTCCCTCAAGAACCGGGTAGGTATTACGGGGAACCCCCGGGTGATCAACGGAATGGTCCTAAAAACTCTGGGCAAAGATCTGAACGAAGAAGACATTATGGATATCAGGGCTGCCGGAAAGCGGCTTATTGCCCTGATCCCCAATATCCGGGTAATCAAGGATATGGGCCTGGAAGACGAGCTTGTCTCCGGCAACATTTCGGCAGCCCTGATGTATACCGATCAGGTTATGAAGTCAAAGATTAAAAAGCCGGATCTTAAAGTAGTGTTTCCCCGGGAAGGAGTAGGATTCGGGATCATGCCTGCCTTTATTCCCAGCAGGGCCCCCAACGCCGCCGCGGCCCACCGTTTCTTAAACTATATCCTTGATCCCCGGCGGGGGGCCCGGTGCTTTGAATACATGGGGTACTATTGTACTTTTTCCGCTTCAGAGCAGTATATAGATCCGAAGCTGCGGGAATTTCTTATTCTGCCCAAACTGGGGAATTTTGAAATGGTCTGGAACCTCAGCGAGGAGGCGGAGGATGAACATGTCCGGGTCTGGCAGGAATTTACCGCGGCCCAGGAGCGCCGGCGCTGACCAGGCGGCTCCTCTCCCGGCGCCTCCACCGAAAGGAACCATATAGGATTTTATGGAACTGATAAACCGGGACTACATCCAGGATTTTTTTCGCCTAAAATCTTCCGAGGGGGAACTGCTGGATTTTATCATGTCCCGCCTGGTCCTGAAGGAGTATTCCCACAACAGTTTTATCTGCCGTGCGGGGGATTCCGCCGAAGCCATGTATTTTATCGAATCCGGAACGGTGAGCGTACTGGATGAAAACGGCGATGCGATCAACGAAATGAATCCGGGACGCTATTTTGGGGAATACGCCGCCCTCACGGGGGACAAGCGCATGGCCGATATCCAGGCCAAGGGCACCATCCAGGTTTATGAACTGGACAAAAAGAGCCTCCATGCCATTGTAAGAAACAACGAGGGTATCTACGGCCTTTTTCTTAAAAACGCCTACGGGCAGGCCACCGAAAAATACCGGAAACTGGTGCGGCTCCTCAATACAAAACGGGGCATAGGCTCCGAAGGTACCGGCAAAAAACTCACCCTGCCCCGCCTCTTTTTCAACTACTACATAGTTTTTTTTATTTTTCTTAACGTCATGCTCTTTGCCCCCAACCCCGCCGGCGGCCCCCTGCATCCGCTTTGGCTCTGTTCCCCCGTCGTTTTTATGGTAGCCTATATGATCATCACCAAGCGGGCCCTGGAAGCTCTGGTACTTTCCGCCATGTACACCATGATCCTCCTGGCAAGGTTTAACTTTATCAAGGCCTTTTACGAGTATACACTGGAAACAATCGGCGGAGCGGCGGATATAATCCTTATGGTGGCACTCATGGGTTCCTTGACCCGGATCTTTTCCGCTTCCGGTTCAATCAACGCCCTGCGGCATATCGCCCGGCGGAAAATAAAAAGCGCCCGGGGCACCCTTTTCGCCGCCTTCTTTTCCATGATTCTCATCGCCATTGACGAATATCTTTCGATCCTTATAAACGGTGCCTGTTTTATGCCCCTGGCGGACGAAAAGCGGATCCCCCGGGAAAAATCAGCCATGGTCATGGGGATGTCCCCCGGCGCCCTCTGCATACTAAGCCCCATCTCCCTTACGGGCATATACCTTTCGGGGATGATACTTATCTCCGGCGGGCAGGGGGAACTTTTCCTCAGAACCGCCCCCTACAATTTTTCCGCCCTTTTCTTTATAGTTTTTATTTTTCTCTTGGCCTCAGGAAAACTGCCCCTAGTGGGGGCCCTTAAAAAAGCGGTGATCCGGGTAAAGGAAGGGGGGCCCCTCTGGCCGGAGGGCACAGACGACGATATGAACAACGACGACGATGCGGCCAACCGCGGCAGGGTTGTCAATCTGCTGCTCCCCGTGCTGGTGCTGATCTTTTCGTCTATCCTCACCGGCAGTCTTGGGGAGGGGAAATTCCATGTAAATGTTCTTTACGGCATGGTTATTACCCTGATCTTTGCCTTTTTGCTCTATTGTTTCCAGCGTTACCTGACCCCGGAGCAGTTCTTTAAAAACATGGTCTACGGCATTGAAGGGATGATGGCCCCCATCGTGATGTTCTTGGTGGGAAAATGTTTTGCCGTCGGCATGGAAAAAATCGGTTTTTCTTCCTGGCTCAACGAGGTTGTCCAGCTTGCCATACAGGGACAGGTGTGGCTTTTGCCGGTGATCATCTTCAGCGTCTGCACCTTTGTGGGAGCCCTCTTTGACAATCCCTGGGCCATGTATGCCATTGGCATGCCCATCGCCCTGAATTTTTCCGCCTCCCTGGGGCAAAACCAGGCGCTCTACGCAGGAGCAGTATGCGCCGCCGGCCTGGTGGGAAACGAACTTGCCATGGGGGATATCTTTTTTATAGGCCCCATGCTGGGCATTAACCCTACCGCTTATTACCGGACCAAGCTGCCCTACGTGATCGTCCTGGGCGCTTTGACCTTTATTGCCTATACCGCGGCAGGTTACTTTGGCCTATAACAAAGAACGGAAAGCCGGCGGGCATAGACGAAAAGCGATCCCGGGGCTATACTGGAATACAATTCTTTGCCTAACAAAGGATTCCAGCACCGTACATTAAGGAATGTAATATGATTCGAGGCGGAGACATCGTCAAAGGTACCTGCCTGCTCCAAAAGGGCCAGCCCTATCTGGTGGTGGAGCGGGAATTCCATAACCCCGGCAAGGGAACTGCCATTGCCCGCATCAAAATGAAGAGCATCAAAGACGGATCGGTCCTGAGCCTTACCATACCTACCCAGCAGGAAGTGGAGGACGCCCAGGTGGAGATCCGCCCCTGCCAGTATCAGTATGCGGATCAGGACAATTTTCACTTTATGGACAACGAATCCTACGATCAGCATGAAGTTCCCGTCTCCGAAATGGAAGAAAAAAAGTATTACCTCCAGGAAGGGAATTCCTATGAACTGACGATTTGGGAGGGGAAGGTGATCGACATCAAGATCCCCTACAAGGTGATTTTTACCGTTGCGGAAAGCGAAAATTATGTCAAGGGCGATACGGTTTCTGGGGCCACCAAGCCGGTAATCACCGAAACGGGTCTTACCGTCCGGGTACCCCTCTTTATCAAGCAAGGGGAAAAGATCCTAATCAACACCGAAACCAATGAGTATGTGGAGCGGGTTAATTAGATTTTCCGGCGGACAGGGCAAGGACTTTTACTAAGGGCCGCCCTCTGCTATAATTATAGCATGCGAGGGATCATGCTCCGGGGGGGCAGGCTTTTTTCGGCTCTGGCGATCCTCCTGCTCTGCGGTTTTCCCGCCGCCGCCCAGACAGAGGAAGATTTCGAGCTTTCCCAGAACAGGTCCGGCGGCGTTACCATTACCGGCTACAGGGGAACGGAAAAAACCGTGGTTATCCCCGGCAGGATTGGCGAGCTTCCGGTAACGATCATCGGCAATAAAGCCTTTTACCGTAAAGAGCTGGAGGCGGTTACCATCCCCGAAAGCGTGGAAACCATAGAGCCCCTGGCCTTTGCGGAAAACCGGCTTAACGCAGCGGTTATTCCCGGCGGCGTATATATTGGCTACGAAGCCTTTGCGGGGAACCTGCTGGAAAGCCTGGTCCTTTCCCGAAGTCTTTCTTCCATCGGCCAGCGGGCGTTTATGAATAACCGGCTGGAAAACATCACCCTTCCCGGACAGATTACCAATATTGGCAAGGACGCTTTTGCGGGGAACCCCCTTTCTTCCATTACTCTGGGAGCCAACCGGAATATTTTTGCAAGCCAGGGGTTTGAACCGTCGTTCATAAATTATTATATTGCCATGGGGCGGAAGGCCGGGATCTACGTTAAGGAAGGCCGGGTCTGGTCCCTGCGGGAAGAACCGCCCCTTGGGGAAGGAAGCGGAGAACCCTTAGACAGGCAGGGCGAACCCGGGGTATCGAGCCGGGTAAAGGCTCTCCGGCTACAGTTTGAAAATTCCCCTGGCTATGGAAAAGTACACCGCCAGGGAGGTCCCGTCCACCAGGGTGGTGATAATCGGGGCCGCCATGAGCGCCGGGTCGAGCCTGAGTTTTTTTGCCGCCAGGGGAAGCAGGCAGCCTATGGCTTTGGCTATTACGATTGTCGCCACAAGGCTTAAAGTAACGGTGATGCAGAGGCTGCTGGACCTGCCATACATCAGGTAGATTCGGCCATAGTTGATAAGCCCCAGCCCCAGACTACAGAGGAGGGCAATGCAGATTTCCCGGCCCAGTACCCGCAGGGCGTCCCCGGGCTGAATCTCTCCCACCGCCATACCCCGGATCACCAGGGTAGAGGTTTGGGAACCGGCGTTGCCTCCGGTGTCCATAAGCATGGGGATAAACACCACCAGGGCGGGGATCAGGGCCAGGGCGTCCTCGTAACCGGCAATAATGCTGCCCGTGAGGGTGGCGGAAAGCATCAACACAAGAAGCCAGAGGATACGATTCCTGGCCAGCTTTAAAATGGGGGTTTTGAGGTAGGGTTCATCCGAAGGATTCAGGGCCGCCATTTTTTCAAAGTCCTCCGTAGCCTCCTCTTCCATCACTTCCACCACGTCGTCCACAGTGATGATCCCCACCATGTGTTTGTCATTGTCCACCACGGGCAGGGAAAGGAGACCGTATTTCTTAAACAGCGCTGTCGCCGCTTCCCGGTCGTCGGTGGTGTGGGCAAAGACGAAGTTACTGTCCATGATGTCGCCGATCTTCTGTCCCCGGTCCGCCAGCATCAGGTCCTTGGCGCTGACTATCCCCGCCAGGAACCGGTCCCGCCGGATCACATAGCTTGTGTATATCGTTTCCCGGTTGATCCCGATCTTTCTAATATGATCAAAGGCCTCCGCCACGGTCTGGTTTTCCCGCAGTTCCACATACTCCGGGGTCATGATGCTTCCTGCCGAATCTTCCGGGTACTGGAAGATCTGGTTGATGAGTTTGCGTTTTTCCTGGTTTACCTTCTGCAAAACCCGGTTAACCACATCCGCGGGCATTTCTTCAAGCACGTCCACCGCGTCATCGATAAACAGCTTGTTGATGATGTCGCTGACTTCGGTCTCCGTTAAATCTTCCACAATAAGCTGCTGCTCTTCCGGCTCAATGTAGGCAAAGACCTCTGCCGCAATGCCCTTGGGGAGGATCCGGAAGATCCTGGCCGCCTTTTCTCTGGGAATATCCTGAAAAAGAGCGGCAATATCTATGCTGTTCATTTCAGCGAAACGGGCGTTAAGTTCCGCCACCGCAAGGTGATCGGCTTCAATGAGTAAAAGAATATCCTTATCCATGGGCTTCTCCTTGTTTTTTCCAGAGGAGAATGCCCCTGGGAAAAGGCTTTCTCCGTACACTACATGGCCGGACCGCAGGGAAAGACAGCGGCCGCGCCGCCGGATTCCAAACAGTCCGGTTCCGGCGGCCGTTTTAGCCAGGGGTTCCCACAGGCAGGATTTACAGACAAAAACCGGCTACGGGAACGGTACACAGCCGCCGGGGCGGAGGACGTAAATCACCGCCTTCCGGGGAATCTTCACCGCCCTGGGGGCCGGCGGAACATGCCAAACCGGACATATGCACCTCCCTGTAGAAAAAATATGATAGTATACCGTATACTACCGGAAGGAAAGGATATATGCAAGACCCGAACAAGCAGTACATTGATGTACGAAGTGATACCGTAACAGCCCCCACGGAAGCCATGCGCAGGGCCATGGCCGGAGCGGAGGTAGGGGACGACGTTTACGGGGATGATCCCACTGTCCAGCGGCTGGAAAAACTGGGAGCGGAACTGCTGGGGAAAGAGGCGGCCCTGTTTGTACCCTCCGGTACCTTTGGAAACCAGCTTGCCCTTTTTACCTGGTGCCAGCGGGGCAGCGAAGTGATCCTGGGAGAGGGCTGCCACATTATCCAGCACGAGGCCGGGGCGGCATCGGTAATTGCAGGGGTACAGACCCGGCCCATACCGGATTCCGGAGGGATCCCTTCGCCCCGGGACCTGGCAGAGCGGCTGAGAAAACGGGATCTCCACGCCCCGGCCACTTCCCTTATCACCCTGGAAAACGCTCATTCCCTGGGCCGGGCGGTGTCCCTGACATCCATGGATGAAATCAAAAAAATCGCGGATCAATGGAAACTGCCGGTTCACCTGGACGGCGCCCGGCTCTTTAACGCCGCCGCCGCCCTCAACTGCGGAGCCGAGGAACTGGCCGGCCGCGCCGATTCGGTAATGTTCTGTCTTTCCAAGGGCCTCTGCGCGCCGGTGGGATCCCTGTTGGCGGGCAGGGCGGATTTTATCAAAGAGGCCCGCTACAAACGGAAGATCCTGGGCGGCGGCATGCGCCAGGCGGGGATCATCGCCGCGGCGGGGATCATCGCCCTTACCGGCCATCCTTCCCTTTTGGGGGAGGATCACCGCCGGGCCCGGGAACTGGAAGGGATCCTGGAACAGATTCCGGGGATCAGCGTTGAAAAGGGAAACATTAATATGGTCTTTTTCCGCTGGAAGTCCGCAGGGGATCCCGCCGTCGGGGAAGCGCTGACCAAGGCTTTTCGCCGCCGGAGGATCATCATCAATCCTCCGGAAAAGGATCTGTTCCGTTTTGTTATTCACTACTGGATCGGGGACGGGGAACTGGCAGCGGTTGCCGAAGCGGCGGCCGCGATATTCGGCGAAGCGGAATAGTATGCCGTCGGTGTATCAGCGGCGGAGGGAGACGGTTTACGACTGGATGGCCGGGGAAGGGATAAGCCTGGCCATGATTGAAGACGCTGAGGGCCGCCGGGATTCGGGTCTCCGCTGGCTGAGCGGACAGCCTGGAGACGCCCTGCTCTTTCTTTCCGTGGAACGGAAGGCCCTGCTGGTTCCCTGGGATCTTAACATCGCCCGGCTCCATGCCGATACGGACTACCTGCGGCCCTACAGCGACTTCGACCGGCTCCCCATCAGGGCCGCTATAAAGGCTGCCGCCTTTCTTAAGATCCCACGGGGATCCCGGATCGAAATTCCCGCGGTTACCCCCTATCCAAGGTTTCTCCGCTTTGTCGAGGCCCTGGGAGGCGATTTTGACGTTATCTGCCGGGAAGAGGAAGGACTGGCCGCCGCCCTAGAACAGTTCCGGGCCGTCAAGGATGATGAGGAAATACGGATCATCCGCCGTGCTTCGGAGGTTACCGATGAATTGATCGATCTGCTGGAAAAACAGCTTCGGGCGGGAAAACTAAAGAGCGAGTACGAAACGGCCCAGCTTATCGAAGGGGAATGTAGAAAACGGGGCTGCGACGGCACGGGCTTTGAAACCCTGGCCGCCGGGCCGGAACGGAGCTTTGCCATCCACGCCTTTCCTGCCTATACCGCTTCTTCCTTCGGTTCCAAAGGGCTGTCGATCCTCGATTTCGGGGTCAAATACCTTGGCTATACCACCGACGTAACCCTTACGGTAGCTTCGTCCCTTACCCGTGCTCAGGAAAGGCTTACGAGCCTTACCGAAAGGGCCTACAAACTTGCCCTGGGGATGGTTAGGCCCGGCGTCCCCTCCCTGGATATCGCCGCGGCGGTGGACACTTTCTTTGAAAAATCAAACAAAACCATGCCCCATGCCCTGGGCCACGGTATAGGCCTGGACCCGCACGAGGCCCCGGCTCTCCGCAACCGGGGGGACAATAGCTGGATCCTGGAACCGGGGATGATCATCACCCTGGAGCCGGGGCTCTATGCCCCCAGGCTGGGCGGCTGCCGGCTGGAAAACGATGTGCTGGTTACCGCCCAGGGCGGAGAAACCTTAACCGCCTCCAGGATTATCCGCCTTTAGCCGGCCAAAAGCCGGTTAAGGCGCTTGACAAAATCCGCCGGGTCCTTCAGCTTCACCCCCTCCACCAACAGCGCCTGATCGAGTAATACCCCCGCCACATCGGCGATGCGGCTTTCATCATCAACGTTTTTCAGGCCCGCTACGATGGGGTGTTCCCCGTTCACTTCCAGAATCGGTTTTATTTCGGGCATTTCCATGCCGCCCATTGCCTTCATCATTTGGGCCATTTGCATAGTGGGGTCGTTTTCATCGGCCACAATGCAGGAGGGGGAATCGTGGAGGCGGCGGGAGAGCTTCACGTCCTTTACCCTGCCGTCCAGGGCCTGTTTGATCTTCTCGATGAGCGGCTTGGCCTCTTTCTCCGCGGCCTTGTCCTTCTTTTCGCCCAGCTCTTCATCGGCCCCGGCCCGGTTTACCCCCTTGAGTTCCCAATTCTGGCTTTCGGTTTTGCCGTCCGCGCCGGGCTGTTCCCGCCGGTAACTGTGCAGGGCGGGGATCACAATGTCGTCAATCTCATCGTCCATGACAAGAACCTCAATGCCCTTGGCCCGGTAGGCTTCCAAAAGCGGCGAGGCCCGCAGGGTCTTCTCATCCCCCCCTGAAATATAGTAGATGTATTTCTGATCCCCCTTCATGCGGGAAACATAATCTCCAAAACTTACCCGGCCCTCCACGGCGGTACTTTTGAAACGGACCAGATCCTGAATGATTTCCCGGTTGGCGAAATCCTGGTAGAGCCCTTCCTTGAGGGGCCTATTGAACTGGGAGATAAAGGTTTCCCAGGTTTCCTTGGGCCCGTCTCCGCCCGAAGCGGCATTATCCGCCATCTGCTTGAATTCCGTAAGGAGCTTTTTCACCGAGGCGTTTTTGATATTGAGGAGTATCTTATTCTGCTGCAAAATCTCCCGGCTCACGTTGAGGGGAAGATCCTCGGAGTCGATGATCCCCCGGACAAAACGGAGCCAGGCGGGCATGAGCTCCTTGTCGTCGTCGGTGATGACTACCCGCTTTACATAGAGCTTAACGCCGCTCTTGTAGTCCACATTGTACATATCGAAGGGGGCCTTCTTGGGAATGTAGAAGAGGGTGGTATACTCCAGCGTTCCCTC
>JAITHE010000012.1 GCA_031280125.1 Treponema sp. | reverse complement strand
TTCTTGGTTCTTGGTTCTTGGTTCTTGGTTCTTGGTTCTTGGTTCTTGGTTCTTGGTTCTTGGTTCTTGGTTCTTGGTTCTTGGTTCTTGGTTCTTGGTTCTTGGTTCTTGGTTCTTGCATATCCATACTAGATGCTAGGCTATCAGCAAACTCCGGCAATGTCAAGGGTCTGTCATCTGCTTCCCATAATAAAGCAGGGCGTTCACAATGGCCGCGGCGACGGCGCTCCCGCCCTTGCGTCCCCGGGCCACGATGCAGGGAAGTCCAGAATCCAGAAACAGCTCCTTGGCCTCCACCACATTGACAAATCCCACAGGACAGGCAATAACAAGACGTGCCTGGAGGAGCCCTTCACGCAAGAGATGGTGAATACGAAAAAGCGCTGTCGGAGCGTTGCCTATGGCAAAGACCAGGGGTTCCTGCAGACGGGAGGCTTTATCGATTGAGGCCGAGGCGCGGGTTGTGTTGTGTTCCCGCGCCGCTTCGGCCACATCGGCATCCCCCATAAAACATAATGCCCGTCCAGCAAAGAATTCCAGCGCGCCGGTGTTGATTCCGGCCAGGGCCATGTTGGTATCGGTGATGATTGTGGGCCCATTGCACACAAGCTCCAGCGCTATCCGCTCTGCCTCGTGGGTAAAAACAAGGTTTGCATCAAAATCAAAATCCGCCGTGGCGTGAATTACCCGCCGTACTATGGTTTCTTCCAAAGGGCTCCGCTGCCGGCTTATCCCGGCTTCGGCATGAATCCGGCTCAACTCCGCTTCGATTATCGAAAAGCTTCTTTGCTCGATTTCTTCCGGACCGCAGGTACCCGCCTCAGTGCTCCGCATCATTGTTCTATCCCCTCCCGGGCTTTTATTCCCCTGTCAAAAGGGTGCTTCACTTTTTTTATATCCGAAACATAATCCGCTTGTTCAAGCAGCCAGAGAGGCGGATTGCGTCCGGTCATAACCAGTTCCGTTTCATCGTCCCTGAGCTTAATAAAATCCTGCAGTGTTTTCGCCTCGATCATTCCCGCATTGAGCGCGTCAAGAACTTCGTCAAGCACCACCAGCCCTGCAGCTTTGTTCCGCATCGCGGACGCGGTTTCTAGGAGAAGTTCCCGCTGTTTTTCCCGGCAGGAAGATTTCACCGCGGCGTCCATCTGGGATAGCCATCCAAAACGTATGTTCGACCGGATTATCAGGACCCCTAATTTTTCAAGAGAAATGGTTTCTCCGCTTTCCATGCCCTTGAGAAACATGGTAAATATTACGGCCCTTCCCCGTCCGGACGCCCGTGTACAAAGTCCCACCGCCGCCGTGGTCTTTCCCTTTCCGTCCCCAATATACAGATGCATCATTCCGTTCATGCGCCAATCCCTTTATCGATGATACGGTAAACTGCCGCCATATCAATATGGGAGCGAAGATGGGCGGCCAGCTTATCGTACTGCGTATCTTTATATTCCTTAAAACTCATGGAAGATTCCGTTTGTCCGGGATGCACGCCCTTTTTATCGCAGAGAATCTTGAATAAAACCCGCGCCGCCCCGCCGGAATCAAAAACCCCATGAACATAGGTTCCGTAAACATTACCCGCGAAAAAGCCGTCGTTCTTTTTCACGCCGCTGGACATAACACACAGACGGGCGAAAGGCGGCGGATTCTGTGCCTCCGTACACCTGGTACTCCCCATGTGAACTTCGTAGCCCTCCAGCGGAAGGCCGGAAAGAGGGCTTAAAACGCCGGAAAGCTGCCCAAAATGCCCGCTTACCCGGGTACGTGTTTTTTCCGCAGCGAAAACGGTCTCGCAGGCCAATTGGCCAAGCCCTCCCATCTCACCGCCGCTCTCAACGCCGAAGGGGTCTTTGAGGGTTCTGCCAAGCATTTGAAGGCCTCCGCAGATACCCAGCACGGGCATCCCCCGGGCCGCCAGCTTTTTTATTTCCCCGGCGATGCCTGTGGAGTAAAGCCAGCGGAGACTGGCCATGGTATTTTTAGTCCCCGGAAGAATAAGCATATCGGCATCTTGCAAGTCCCGGACATTTTCAACATACCGGATGCCCATCCCCGCAATACGGGACAGGGAGTTAAAATCCGTGAAGTTCGAAATGTAAGGAAATTTCGGGACAGCAATGACAACCACCACGCCGTTATTTTCGCCGTAAAACCGATCGCTCATGCTGTCTTCGTCATCCAGGTCAAAGTTTCCGTACGGAATAACCCCCAGTACCGGTTTATAAATGATTTCCTCCAGCCGGCGAAGACCGCCCTCAAGAAGGGTCTTATCTCCGCGAAATTTATTGATCAGTATGCCCTTGACATAGGATCGTTCATCGCCGGTAAGCAGCATCATGGTTCCCGCCAAGGAAGCAAATACGCCGCCCCTGTCGATGTCGCCGGCAAGCAGAACAGGGGCCTCCGCTAAAGCCGCCACTGCCATATTCACAATGTCGTTTTCCCGGAGATTTATTTCGGCAGGGCTTCCGGCGCCTTCGATAACAATTATGTCATGCCTTGATGAGAGCCGCGCATAGGATTCCATCACCTTCGGCATAAATATCTTTTTATAACCGTAATATTTTTGCGCGTCCATATCGCGCCAGACTTCTCCCTGCACAATCACCTGTGATGTTTTTTCCCCGGTTGGTTTAAGCAGAATGGGATTCATGTCGCAGAGAGGCTCTATGCCCGCAGCCTCTGCCTGGACAACCTGGGCCCGCCCCATCTCAAGCCCTTCTTTCGTAATGAATGAGTTAAGCGCCATGTTCTGTGATTTGAAGGGAGCGACGCTGAAACCGTCCTGTTTGAAAATGCGGCACAACCCCGCGGCAATTATGCTCTTGCCGGCGCTGGACGCCGTACCCTGTATCATTATCGCTTTAGCTTTCATCGTGTTTTCCACCGGCAGAATTTCCCAGATCCTCAATCGCGGCGATCAGCGCTGCGTTTTCTTCAGGATTCTTGACCGCGGCACGGAAATACGAATCGTCAAGGCCATGGTAATTTGCACAACTTCGCAGCAAAATACCCCGTTCAAGCAGATCCTGAAAAAAAGTCCTCCGGTTAAATACGGCATCTTCACTGGTTTTAAAAAAAACATAATTTGCTTCGCCGCCCATTACTTCAAAACCCAGACGGGAAAGCTCCTGCTTCAGCCACGCCCGGCCGGCTCTGACAAGACGGCGGGACTCCTCAAGGTAGGTACTTGCCTTCAGAGCGGCAAAAGCGGCGCACTCTGCGGCGAGGGAAACAGGCCAAGTCTGCCCGGTTTCCGCCACAAGACGGGCAGTCTCAAGGGAAGAACAGAGAATGTAACCGAAGCGCAGTCCCGCCAGGGCATAGGTTTTTGTGAGGGCGTTCAATATGACGATTCGTGTACCGGCTTTTGGGGATCGATGATTCCGGTTCCGCGCAGGCGGAATATACCTTAGGGCGCTGTTCGCTTCCGGATCGTCCAGGAAAGCGTTGAAACACTCATCAAGAACAAGAATAGTATTGGTTTCCGTACACCTTTCGATAATTATCCGCAGCAGGTCCGGGGGTACAAGGCCGCCTGTGGGGTTATTCGGATTGCACAGAAAAAACATATCCGTACTGTTGGTAATATGTGAAACCAGCGACTTATCTATTAGAAAACCAGGAGGTCTGGCAAAAAAACGGCGGACGCCGCAGCCCGCTTCTTCCAGGGCTTTTTCGTAGTCTGAAAAACTCGGGGCCGTCACGAGAGCTTCCCGGGGCTTACAGGCGATGGCCAGGCGATGAATAAGATCCGCCGCACCGTTTCCGCAGACAATCTGTCCGGCGTCAATACCATGGATCGATGAAAGCGCGGAGCGAAGACGGCGGCACAGCGGATCAGGGTAGGCGGCAAAGGTATGGGCGTTTTCTTTAAGCGCGGAAACCACAGCAGGGGGGATACCCAGGGGGTTGATGTTAGACGAAAAGTCCAGAGGCGCTTTTTTCAAGGATAAAAGCGCCGTATAAATATCGCCGCCGTGGGTCAGATACACAGGCTCCTCCAGAATAATGATACTGCCGTCTCAAATACGGCGGCAAGGGGAAGAAACAGAATCGACGCCGCATACATAAGCTTACAGGCTTTTTTAATGTCCCCTGCTTCCGCCGCCCGTGTTCCGTCCCCAATAAGCGGCTTTTTCTCAAGAACGCCGCCGTAGTATGCGCTTCCGGCTAAAGCAAGATCGATGGCGCCGGCGCATGCGGATTCTGGATGTCCGGCGTTAGGGCTTGCATGTTTTTCCCTGTCCCGGACATAAACGCGCAGGGCGTTCTTCCCATCAAAGCCGGAGAAAAAGGCCGCGGCAATCAGGAACGCCGCCGAAAGCCGTGCAGGAATAAAGTTAAGGACATCATCGAGTTTTGCCGCCGCCCTGCCGAAATGTATATACGGCGCTGTCTTATAGCCTATCATGGAATCCAGGGTACTTGCGGCTTTGTAAAAAAACGCTAGGGCAGGACCGGCGGCGGGCCCTCCAAGGGCAAGGAAACAGAGCGGCGCGATAACGCCGTCAGAGAGGTTTTCCGCCACGGTTTCCACGGCGGCTTTTATCACCCCTTCCATGGAAAGGCGTTCCGTGTCCCTGCCAACGATCATGGCCACAGCGTTTCTGGCGGCGGCAAGATTTTCTGAACGGGCTTCACGGTAAACCCGCATGGCTGCGTCCCGGAGGTTTCTCGCCGCAATGGTTTGGTATGCCAGAAAAGAACCGGTGATAAACCCCGCCCAGAAATTAACGCGATAAAGGATAATTAAGATAATCAGGGGAACCGCGAAAGCGCTTGAGCTAAGGGCGATAACAAGGATAATTCCCCCTCGTTTTTCATGGAAAGGAAAAAGGCGGCGCAGCACCGCTTCCCCCCTGACAATAAAAAAACCAAAAGCCCGTACCGGGTGGGGCGCCCAATGGGGATCGCCCAGGATAGCGTCAAGGATAAAAGCGGCAAGGACCGTCATGGCTTCTCTGCGACGGCTACGGTTACGCCGCCGTAAGCTGTTTTACCCGCCAGAAGCCTGCCGCCGCCTGAAGCGAGTACCGCGGCTCGTTCACAGATATTATCCACGCCGGTGATCCGTTTGACAAAACCCGAAACTCTAAAACAGCCGGAAACGGCGTTTAGCTCCTGGGAACTGTAGAAAACAAGGGGTACGCCGAAGCTTTCCGCGGCGGCGCTCAAACCCGGTTCGTCATGCTTTATGCTGATGCTGGCAATGAGGCGTAAACGGAGGGGCGAAAGGCGGTTTTCCGTGAAAGCATTGACGACGGCGCCTTGTAGCGTTTCCGCACTGGTCCCGCGTTTACAGCCGATTCCGGCAACAAGGTTCCTGGGGCTTGCCGGAGGCGAAACTTCCGAGGCGGTGGTAATTACCGGTATTGCACCGGCGCAGTCTGCCACAAGCCGGGCCAGGGCGTTGGCGCCCCCTTCGTGGCCGGACAAGAGCGAAAATACGTAGGAGCCGTTTTCCGCACAGACCACCACCGCAGGATCTTCATGCTTGGATCTAACCAGGGGTGCGATCATACGAACGGCGATACCTGAAGCGCAGAGAAAAATCAGGCCCTCCGCTTCGCTCCACAGTTTTAGGGTAAGCTCCGCGAGGCTTTCAAAATTCTCCTGCCCCTCATGCTTGTACGGCGAATACACATAGGCCGCGGCGCTCACCCCCCGCGCTGAAAGTGCCGGGGCAAGACTGAGGGCCAGGGATGCTCCCGCCCCGGAAACAGCGATGATCGCAATCTTCATGGGCTGTCCTCTTCCGTCCGCGCTTTCCGGAAGGAGTGGGAAAAATCGCCATCGTAGAGCCTGGAACGCCCGCCCTGGCCGCTTAAAAAATCGCCTATAAGTATCAGCGAGGTTTTAGTAAGGCCGTTCTTTTCCGCCATTCCTGGCAGCTCCTCCAGGGTTCCAAGGATAACTTTTTCGTCCGGCCAGCTTGCGTGGTATACAATCGCCGCGGGGGTCTTCGGATCACTGCCTCCGGCAAGCATCTCTTTCTGCAGAACGCAAGTAAGCCCGGTACTCAAAAATACCGCCATCGGCAGGGAGTGGGCGGCCAGGGCGGCTATACTTTCGTTGACGGGGACGCTTGTCCGTCCCGCGCATCTTGTAATGATCAGGCTTTGTGAAACTCCGGGCAGGGTGTATTCGGCCTTCAAAGCCGCCGCCGCGCCGGAAAAAGCGCTTACCCCGGGAACAACCTCGCTGGCTATACCCAGCTCGTCCAGGGCTTTTATCTGTTCCCCGATCGCCCCGTAGAGGCTGGGATCGCCGGTATGGAGCCGCGCTGTCTCGTTTCCCCGCTTCGCAGACTTTTTCATCACAGCGATCACTTCTTCCAGCGTCATTGACGAGCTGTCGTAAATTTCCGCTCCGCTTTTCGCATATTCAAGCAGCGCCGGGTTTACCAGACTGCCTGCATATATTATCACGTCGGCACGGCGTAAAATTTCCATTCCCTTTACGGTGATAAGTTTTGGATCCCCGGGACCAGCGCCGATAAAATAAATACAACCCATACCCCAATATACCGTCCTTAACAATTTATTTTGATGGAGAAGCCCGGTTAAAACAAGCTTCGTCCGCCGCAACGCCCCCGCCCTTTTACCGCAAACCGCGGCGCCGCCGCAGGGCTGTCAATCAGCGATTCCTCAGCACCCATAGCATGTTCTCCGCATTGGCGCTTTGCGCGATAATCTCCCCTCCACGAAGCATATCCGCGGGAACCGGCGTTTCCCTTGACGCTTCGGTTTTGCAAAAAGAAAAAAACCCTGTTTCGGTCTCATCCAGCGTATGCCGGTGCAGTGTTTCGCTGATTCGTTTTTCAAGAACAGCCATAGCAGCCCGCAGCAACCCCGCTTTGTTAAGCAGCGCCGCCGCCGCGCTGGTATTGACACATCCGGCGATCCCTTTAAGCGTTTCGATTTCCGCTCCTGCTTCAAGAGCGCAGGCCACCAGTGTTTCCATACGCCCGTCGCCCTGGGACGAATGGGTGTTGACCATGCCAAGCCCCAGTTTGATAATCTTGCCAAGATGGCCCACCAAAAGAACGCGCTTAAAGCCCAGTTCCGAAGCGGCCGCCAGCGCCTCGCCGATAAAGTTTGAACACTTTACCCTGGGAATACCGGAAAGTCCAAGGTTGTTCAGGGCAAAATCAGCGGCGGCATTTCCGATAACCAGCAGAACATCCCGTTCCCCTTCCTCATAAATCTGGCCCAGCTCAATGCGTATACTATCGGCAAGGGCTTTTTCGCTCATGGGTTCAACCAGGCCCGATGTTCCAAGCACGGAAATTCCCCCTAGGATTCCAAGTTTTGGATTGAATGTCCGCGCCGCAAGGGTAATTCCGGCGGGAATTGATATGGTTGCCAAAAGAGCGCCTTCATACCCGGCATCCTGGCATGCCGCCCGGCATTCGGCGGTTATCATTTTTCGCGGCATTGAATTGATGGCCGTTTCCCCAACCTGCTGATCAAGCCCTGGTTTTGTTACCCGGCCTATACCTTCTCCCCCCTCAACCACAATGCCGCGGCGGGGCGCAAGCATCTTTTCAACCTTCGCGTACACAAGAATGCCGTTTGTTACATCCGGATCATCACCCGAATCTTTCCGCACAGCGCAGGAAACCCAGCCTTCCCCCTTCCGTACATCCTCCAGCGCGAGGCACAAACCCTTTCCCGCCGGGGTAATGACATCCACATTTTTTAACGGATCCCGCCCGCGGCCCAGGAGCATTATGGCCGCCGCCTTGGCCGCTGCCGCCGCGCAGGTGCCCGTGGTGTAACCGAAGCGCAGGAGTTTACCCCCCGCAAATTTATACATTCCCTTCGTATTACCCATGGTTTTCACAGCTCCTCAAAAACCGTTCCAGCATACCGGGATAAGCGTACCAGTGAAAGTGCGGAAATCCGGCAAAAAGCGTGTCCGTGGCGATGATGGAGGACCATTCCCCGTCCCCCCGGGGTTTTTTTGCACGGAAACTTCCGCCGGGATTGTCAGATACCCAGTAATGGAATTCATGCCCCCGTAGACTCTCCCCCGCCCTGCAAAGGAGGTTGTCCGCAAGCGCTGTGTATTCGGCGTAACCGAAATGTACAAGCCCTGGAGAAGGACGGCATGTTCCCGGCAGAACGCCGCACATTTTGTAACTTGCCCCTGTCTTGTCCATAAGCTCTTCGTGCAAATACATAAACCCGCCGCATTCGGCAATGGTTGGCGTTCCTCTCTCCACCGCCGCCCTGATATTCCGGAGCATCTCCGTGTTTTCCGAAAGGGTCTCTGCGTAAAGCTCAGGATAGCCGCCGCCAAAGTAAAGCCCCTTTATGTCCGCCGGAAGACGCCGGTCATATAGAGGGCTAAAAAAAACCAGTTCCGCCCCCGTGCGCCGCAGTTGATTGAGTGCATCTTCATAATAAAAACAAAAAACTTTATCCCGGGCAATGGCAACGCGGCAACAAGATTCGGCTTTTGTTCCTGACTTGGCGCCGCAAACTCCGCCGCAAAGGCTGGGCGGGGAGTTTTCCCCGGCACAATTTCCTATACCTGTTTCTTCCAGATCAATCCCCGGCGCCCTGTTTCCCAATTCGATGATCCCCTCCACATCCACGGTACTTTCAATCCGGGCAGCGATACCGGCGATTATTTCACGGAGATCCTCGATCTCCGCCGCCGTTACCAGCCCCAAATGACGGCTTTCGATGCGGTATTCTTTCATCCGGGGAAGAAAACCGTATACCTTAAGGAAAGTTTCATTTTCTATCGCACTTTTAAGATCCCTAAACAAGGTTTCGCCGCAGTTATTAATCACGGCCCCGGCAATCATGCTCGGTTCGCGGAACGCCGTCATGCCCTTAATTCTGGAAACCGCCGTCATGCCTGAGGCGGCACAGTCCTCCACAAGAATAACCGGCGTTTTTGTAACAGAAGCGATATGCCATGTGCTTGCCCTGGCTGCTGCGCCGCCAATCCCGTCGTAAAAACCCATCACCCCTTCCATGACGGCCATGTCCTTCCCGTCCATATTTTCACGCACAAGGGTCTTGGCTGCCGTTTCATCCAATAAAAACAAGTCCAGATTCGATGAGTGCGCGCCCAGCACCTCCCTGTGAAACATGGGATCGATGAAATCAGGGCCGCACTTAAAGGCGGCAGGACGGATTCCCCGGCCGATCAGCGCCTTAAGAAGTCCGCAGCTAAAGGTGGTTTTTCCCGCCCCGCTCCAGCCGGCGGCGATACAAACCCGGGGGTATTTTGTCATGCGCCGCCGCCCTTAAAGGATACAATAAAGACCGGATTTTCCGCTTTTAACAAGTGATGATTTCCGGCTTGTACTGCCCGGGATACGGCAACCTGGGTAATTTCCAGGTCCTTCGCGGAAAGCCGGCGGGTTTCGGCCGCCGCGTCTCCCAGGGTTTCCATGGTAATTGCCGTGAGTACAATCCTGGAAGCCGGATTTTTGGCGAAGGTTAAGTCCAGGATTGATCCGAGGCTGCCTCCGGAGCCTCCAATAAAAACACAGTCCGGGGCGGGCAGTGTTTCCAGGACTTTGGGAGCGATACCGGCGATAATTTCGATATTGAAAAGTCCCAGGGCGTTGCGGTTTTTTCCGATTAACTGAAGCGCCGCCTCGTCCCGTTCAACCGCATACACCCGTCCGTATCCCGCGCAAAGGGCCGCCGCACAGGAAATCGATCCGGTTCCCGCGCCTATATCCCATACCACATCTTTGCTGTTGATACAGAGGCGGGAAACCGAAAGAACCCGTATCTCTTCTTTGGTCATGGGAACGGGCGTTTCACCACCACGAATAAAAATGCCGTCCCTGTACCCGGTATTTTTCACCGAATCTTCCAGCGGAGCAGGGTTCTCCACAAGCATGACGCTTAAGGGAGCAAACGCGGCGTCCACAAACTCAACGGCCCGGCCCCGGCACAGGCGTTCATCAGACATGGACAGATTTTCGCCCACCACGACATGCAGGGATTCAAGACTCTGATCCTTGAGGATTTGACAAATCTCCCGGGGGCCGGTTTTATCGCCGGTCAGAAAAAAAGTCTGCCTGTGGTGCATTACATTGCCAACGATTACATTTGCCGCATTTTCATCCCTGCCATGCAGCGATACCGTTTTTATATTTTCCCAGGCAATTCCAAGACGGGCGGCAAGAAAAGAAAGGGACGAGATCCCCGGCAGGACGCTGAAATTCCAGCCCCTGCCGCGGATGATTGGCATCAGGGTTCTGGCAAGGGAATAAAATCCGCCATCCCCGGACAGCAAAACACTAAAAACCCTATATCCGCTTTGTCCGATATAAGCGGCGATTTGTTCCCCGTCAAAGAGGGTCTTTCGTTTTTTGGTTTTCAGCAAGTTTTCATACGCCGTGATAATTCGATCCGCTCCGATTACGCACTGGCAGCGCAAAAGGGCTTCCATCGCCTCGCCGGTAAGCAGGCCGGGTGAACCGGTTCCCGCGCCGATAAGAAAAACGGTTTTATCCGCCGCTTCCCGGACCGGCGTCCCGGTTTGTCCCTCCGTTACCATGTACAACACATCTTCAAGAGAATAGCCCGGATCTTGTTTCGGGGGCTTTATCACCACCACGCCGGCATGTTCCGCCGCGGCGGCGCGCAATTTTTCCTCGTAGCCGCCGGTTTTCCCGCACCGTTTGGTAACCAGCCAGGAGGCGCCGGTATGCCTAAGACAGGCGCGGTTCATTTCCTTGGAAAAAGGCCCCTGCATGGCGATAATATTTCGCAGCGGAAAACCCAAGGCAGAGCATGTTTTCAGGCTTTCCTCCAGGGGAAGAACCCGGGGAAAGACCCGGTCCCGCAGGGATTCTCCTGAAAAAAATTCCGCCGCTTTAATTCCCGCCGCAAGGAGAATGCCTCCTTCCTTATCCTGCAGATAAGCTGCGGCTTCCCGGGAACTGTTTACAAAAACAACTTCCCCCTTTTCTTCGCAGCGCTGCATATTCCCGGAATTTTCCCGCCCAAGACGCACATAGGGGATCCCGGTTTCTTCGCAGGCTGCCTTGATGTTTTTACCCGCTTCCGCCGCATAAGGGTGCGTCGCGTCGATAACAAAGCGGGGCCTCGCCTTCTTTATTTCCGCCGCCATCTGGCGGGAATCCAGCTTCCCGCTTCGGATTTCACACCCCTGGCCTTCAAGCAGCCCGGCTCCGTATTCAGTGGCGGTAAAAACGACAAGCCGCCGGGAATTACCGGTTCGTTCCCGTAAACGCTCAATAAAAATACGTCCTTCGGCGGTTCCGGCAAAGACAAATAAACACGTTTCAGCCATTGCCGTTCCCTGGGCTGTAGCCCCTTTTTGTTACCATTTTCCCATGGATATTCACCGTGTCCCCGCTGCCGATAAAAACCGTGGTAAACATATCAACCTTTGCGCCCCGCAGCCCGGCAAGATCCGTGATCACCGCTTCCTCCCCTTTTCGCCCGGCATGACAGACCATGCCGCATACAGTGCTTCCCTTCCGGTATTTCAGAACTATGTCGCAGGCATGTCCAAGATACGCTGAACGTTTGACACTGCCGGGATTATAGAGGCAGAGGACAAATTCCGAAGCCGCGGCGGCGTCAAGGCGTTTTTCAATTTTCTCCCAGGGAATAAGCAGGTCGCTGAGGCTTATGACGGCAAAATCACCGGTCAATGGAGAACCGAGCAATGCGGCGCAGGAGAGAGCCGCCGTAATTCCCGGTACAACGGTAATTTCAACGCCGGGGTATTCCGGAGCAAGCTCAAGGACAAGTCCGGCAAGCCCGTAAACTCCAGCGTCGCCGGAGCAAAGGACAGCAGTTGTTTTTCCGCTTCGCGCTGCCTCCAAAGCGGCGCGGCAGCGTTCAAGTTCGCCCCTCATGGGGGTAGAAAATGTACGTTTTCCCCGAATAAGATCCGCGGCAAGCCCTAAATATAAGGGGTATCCAACAATCAGTTCACTCGTCTCCAGGGCGGCGCGCGCCTCTCCGGTAAGATGGTTACTGTCCCCCGGTCCAATGCCAATCACATAAAGCTTGTTCATGGCGTTCCCTCCAGGCCGCGGTTTTCCAGGCTGTCATAAAACAGGAAACCCTTATGCGGGATAATCTCCACCTTCACCCGAAAAACTCCTGCAAAAAAATGTTCCGTAAAAACCTCTTCCGGACTGCCGGACGCAGCGAGACGTCCGTTCTGAAGCGCAATGATCCGCCGCGCAAATATGCCGGCCATGTTCAAATCATGGTGAATGCCGATTACCGTGATTCCATAATCACGGGCATAACGGTCAAGGATCTTCATCATTTCTATGCGGCAGCCTATATCAAGCTCACTAAAGGGCTCATCCAGCAGGAGCAGCCGGGGCGGCGCGGCGGTTTCCGGCCTTGCCTGCAGCAAAGCCCGGGTAAAAATCACCCGCTGGACCTGACCGCCGGAAAGATCCTGAATGTTCTTTTCTGCAAAATCCCATACGCCGGTTTCCCTCATCACCGCTTCCGCCCGGGGAAAGTCTTTTTCTCCCGGCGGCGCAAATCGGGACCGGAAGGGCGCAAGTCCCATCAGCACGGTTTCAAGGCAGGTGTAGGGAAAAGGGATACGGGCAGCCTGGGGGACAAAGGCTATTTTCCGCGCCCGTTCAAGGGCCGAAAAACCCCGGACCGGACGCCCCTCCAGATACACAGTACCATGGCAGGGCTTTCGGTAGCCCGAAAGTATGTCGAAGAGCGTTGACTTGCCGCAGCCGTTCGGCCCCACCAAAGCGATATGTTCCCCGGACTCCGCGGAAAAACCGATGTCCCGCAGCACATCCATCCCATCCGTATAGGCAAAACGCAGACTATCCGCATACAAAAAATTCATCTGCCCCATCTCCGTTTCACAGTTTCCTGCGGTTTTTTGCAATAAAAATATAAATAAAAAAGGGGCCGCCCAGGAGCGTTGTCAACACTCCCACAGGAATTTCTCCCGTAAAAATCAGGCGGGCAATACTGTCGGCGGCGCAAAGGAGCAGTCCCCCCGACAGGGCAGCGAGGGGAATCAGATAGCGGTTGTCGGAGGTGAATGCAAAACGCAGGACATGGGGTACCACAAGCCCGACAAAGCCGATGATCCCGGCAACAGATACCGAAACGGCGGTGATGAACGCGCCCAGAAGAAGGAAAAACAGTCTCGCCCTTCCGGCGTTTAGGCCCAAAGACTCCGCTTCCCGCTCCCCAAGGGACAGCAGGTTAAGGTTCTCCGAAAAAACTGCGGCGGCGGCTATAGCCGCCGCAGAAGCCGGCGCCAGCAGGGCGGCGTCTTTCCAGCCCCGTGCCGAGAGGCTCCCCATGAGCCAGAAAACAATGGCCCCGACATTTTCACCCGAGAGCATTTTCAAAAAACTGATACCCGCCTGAAAGATCGCGCTGACGATGACGCCGGCCATGATAAGATTTACGGCGGCAAGGCCGTTCCCCCGCCCGGCAATTGCCAGTACCACTATCAGGGTAAAACCCGCGAAACAAAGCGCCATAAACGGAACGGAAAGAACCCCCGATGAAACCATGTTAATAAAAACCGCCAGGGACGCTCCAAAGGCCGCCCCGGTGGAGACGCCGATGGTATAGGGATCGGCCAGATGATTTTGCAGTATCCCTTGAAAGATCACCCCCGCCACAGCCAGGGACGCGCCGGTGAACAAAGCGCAGATTATGCGGGGAAACCTAAGATCCCACACCACCGCCACAAAGGCCGCCGGGATATCCTGGTATAGGGCCGGAATTCCGGCGAGCTTGCCCGCAAGAATCCGCGTGATAGAGACTGCGGGGATTCGCATAACCCCCAGGCCCAGGGCGAAAACGCAGAGGATGGGCACTAAAACCGCGAAACAAAGAATCAAACGCCGGCATTCCCGCCGTTTTTGCTTATAGACAAGCAGTGCCCCCGAATCCTTCATGGCCAATCCAAATGGGGATAAATAAACCGGGCCATTTCCTCAACCCCTTCGAGGAAACGGTATGTAGGGGAGCTTATCAACTTCTCGTCTATAACAAGCACCCGCCCTTCCCGAATCGCCTTGATTACACCGTAGGCCGGACGGGCGATTACCTCGTCCGCTCCGCGGATACGGTTCATGGCGCCGTTTTGCGCAACATATACGTCGATCCGGGCGGCATTTTCTATAAGACGCTCAATGCCGAAGGCGGCGATGGAACTTCCCCCGCTCACCGGATTTGCCCCTGCCGCTACATTTAAGCCCCCCGCCGCGGCTATGGCTAAAGCCGGGAACGAACCATCCGCTGCGGTACGAACATTTTCTGCGGTAACTTCAAAGAAAACCCGCTGCTTTTTATCCTGAGGCACCGCCCGGGTTTTCGCGAGTACATTGTTTATGCCTTCATGAAACAAAGCAAGGGGCGCTTCGGCGTCAACGCCGGTCATTGCGGCAAGCTTGCGGATATAGCCGTCAAAATTATCAAAAGCATCGGCATAAAGGGAAACCACGGGAATCCCCGTCTTTATAATTTCTTCAATATAATCGCCGCTGCGCCGCCTGATGAAGGGCCGTATCAAAACAAGGTCAGGCTCCGCAGCTATGATATACTCCGGATCCCCCGTATAGTCGTAAACCGCCAGGGGCGCGGCCTCAGGCGGATAGGTACAGGTCTTGTGCCCCCCGATGACGGCGTCCCCCGCGCCAATCCAAAACAGGTTTTCCGTATGCGCCGAGTAAAGGGATATGACGCGCCTTCGCGGACCGTCCAGAATAACCGCCGCGCCGTCATCGTCAACAAAACTGACGGCGGCGGACGACACAGAGAGCGGCGGGTTTGTGCGTACACTCTTTTCTGTGCAGGAGGCCGCCAGCGTTACCGTGAACAGGAGGACGCTGCAAATCCATTGCAGGAGGACTCCCTTTCTTGTGGAGGGTGCGGTTTCCGCCTTCCTTACCTTACCTGCCCGCATATTTTAGTCCCACTGTAACACACTGGGCTGTCGAAGGACCAATGCGGTCCATCTCGCCGGTTATATTGTCAACCCCTAATACAAGGGACAATCCCGGCTTCAGGGCCAGGGAAAAATAAAAATCAAGGATCAGCCGGGCTTCGGTTCCGGCAAGGGCAGGATCCTTAAGAGGGGAAAACCAGCGGGCCCCGATCCATGTATGAACACCGGTTTTTTTCATTTTTAGATCAAGGCCGATCTTTGATTTTACTGTGTGGGCGGGCTGGGGGTAGAATTCCCCGCCCGCCGATCTGTCCCAGGCGAAAGCCCAACTGTATCCCGCAGAACCAAAGAAACTGCCGGGCAGATTAACGCGGGCTTCCGTGTCTGCGCCGAGCCGCACGGTCCGGTCTTTATTTTCCCGTTGATATATGTTTACCCTCCCTGAAGTTCCGGTGAAGGCGTTGTCGATTTCGTTCCAAAGCTCGGAATAATAGGCATTGGCCCGGACAAAACCGCCTTTTTGCACCCACTCAAATCCCAGGTTACAGCTAAGGCAGTATTCCGGCTTCAGGTTTTCATTTCCGTAAACATGGCTTGTCCTCATGCTTTCTTCCATCATGTAGAGGTCGCTGAAATCAGGGGAGCGGTAACCCAGCCCGGCGCCGGCAAAAAGGCGGAAATTCCCGCCCATGTAGGACATGACCGACAGTTTGGGCGCCGCGGCAAAACCAAACCGGGAATCCCGTTCCAGGCGAAGGCCCGCGGCAATGGAATAACCCTTAGGCTTACAGTACTCGCCCTGAAAAAAGAGCGCCTCCCTGTCCCGAAAGACCAAGCCCTGCTTCAGGTTGTATTTTACCATGCTGTTAAACGAGGCGTCCAATCCCGCAGTCAATACCCAATTATCAAAACCGTCGTATATTCCCGATGCCTCAAAAAACGCAAGATTTTCATTTTCAAACTTTTCGCCCCGGATCCACTCACCGGCAACTCCCCCGTACTCGTCCCTGTTCCGCTGGTAATAGTCGTCCCCCGCGGTTACAGTGAGTACGCCGCCGCTAAAGGGGGTTAACGAAAAAGCAGCGTAGCCGCCGGCGCGCAGATAATCTGTACGGTGAAGGTTTCCCGCGGCGCTTGTCTGCCTGTCCTCCCGCATGAACATGGCGGAACCGCCAAAACGCAGATCGGCGCCGTTTTCAAATTCCCGGAGGCTGTCAAAGCCTAGCCGCCCCCGGTAGTATTTCGGCAAAATCGAAACCGTCCTTTCCTCATCAAAATAGTAACTGCCCCTGGAAGCCTCCATATCCAGGGAATTGCTCAGCTTGCCTGCGGGAAACATAAGAGCGGCATTAAAATCCTGACCCCTGAGGGGATTAATTTTCTTGGAGGGCTCCACAGTCCCCTCCGCCCCGGTTTCGCCGTAACCGGGAAAAAAATGGTTGGCCAGGGATGCCGACCAGGAAACTGTGCCGGAGGGTTTTTTTGTAACCACGTTTATAACGCCCCCCAGGGCATCGGAACCGTACAGCGCCGATTGGGGACCCCTGACAATCTCGATACGTTCAACAGTGGCCAAGGGCAGGGTATCGCCGTTTAGCGCCTGGGAAAAGCGCCCTATAACGCGTCTTCCGTCAACAAGGACCAGCACACGGTTTCGTTCAAGGCCCTGCATCTGTATGGAATGGCCGTTCACAGTTTCCCGGAAAACAAGCCCATAATCATCCAGCGCGCCGGCCAGGGTTGCCGCGCTGGAATTCTCTATTTCTTCCCCGGTGATAACTTCCGTAACCACCGGCGTGTCTGTAAGCCGTTTCCCGGTTCGTGTCGCCGTAAACACCATGCCTTCACTTTCATCCCCAAAATCAATATAACCGTCCTTCTCTTCCGCATGAATGTACACAGAGGCGAAAAGAACCGCGGCACAAAGAACAAACCCCTTCACCTTCATGTTGACCCCGTAACAACGCCCCGTCCTGAACGACGGACCACAACCCGCAGAGGATAAACGGCCCCTTCTGCCTTGATACGGCGGAAGGGGCGCACCGTTTGTTTACCGGCCTATGGCGTCTTTAGCATGATTGACAAACAGGGTCTGTATACCCGGATATTCGCCGAGGCCGCGCAGGTTGATCGCCACCTCAAAACCATCAGCTTCAAGAATGCTTTTCCATGAATCATCCTCGTCCCCGGCCATATCGTTAGTGGCGTGGTCTCCGGCAACAATCATCAGCGGCGAGAGAACGGCCCGTTTTACGCCAAGACCCTTCGCGGCGGCCGCAACATCTTCAATCGAAGGCTCCGCTTCCACGGTGCCGATGATATAGTGATCATGCCCCGCCGCTTTAAGGGCGTCGTTAAGTCTTCCGTAGGCAGCGTTCGCCGCGTGTCCGGTGCCGTGGCCCATAAAAATCACCGCGGTGCTGCCGTCGTTATACTGTTTTGTCCCCTCCGTAAGAGCGTTAATCACCTCCTGATAATCGGCGTCTGAGCTTAGAAGCGGACGGCCGTACTTTATCGAAGAAAACCGGGATTCGTAGGACTTGATTTCCGCGATGGTATCGTCGTACTCAAAACCGTTCATCACCTGGGTCGGCTGTACCGCCACTTCCTTGACGCCGTCCCGTACCAGCCGTTCCATGGCTTCCCGGACGTTGTCAATTTCAAGGCCGTCCCGTTCCTTGAGCTTGTCGATGATTATCTGGCTTGTAAAAGCACGGCGGATCTCGTAATCAGGAAAGGCGGCGGTGATGGCGCGTTCCACCGCGCCGATGGTTTTTTCCCGGCTGTCGTTGAAACTGGTGCCGAAACTGACAACCAGCAGAACAGGCTGAACGCCGCCCTCTGCCTCCCCGGTACGGGAACAGCCCAGTATGGCCAAGAGACAAACCGGCAGCAATAACGACGTGGCAAAACCGCCCCAACGGCGGCAGGCACCCGGACTTTGAAGGCTTTTTTTCATAAAGCGTCCTCCAAAACGTAAGATAAGCCATACCGCGCAGCCAAAAATCTTACGATAATGGAAGAACTGCCTTTGATGCGGACCCCGGTTCGTCCCTGGGCAACCGCATCACACAAACTCCACCTTCATATTCTTTGGTATGCGCAAAAAAATATGACCGCCAGGAGCCCCTACGGACGCCTGACTCTGGTAGCCCGGCTCTACGGTAACGCACTTGCGAGGGAATTACACCCTGCTTCCCCAGATAAGATAAGGGTACCATGGAATTTTTTTTCCTGCAAGGGGGCGCGCCGCCCCCTGCAACAGGGTACCGGAACAGGGGGAAGCCTCGCCGCGCCGCTCCATTCCCCCGCAAGCCCGCTCCCCCTCCGCGCCTGAGGGGAGCGGACCGCCCCCGGTTTCCGGCGCGCCGGCGCCGCCTCCGGGCGGACCGCCCTCCCCTCAGGGGGCCTGCGTCTGAGGACTATCCGGGCCGGCCTTAGGCAGACCCAGGACCGGCTGTAACCGCGGCGTCATGTTCTGGTGGAAGCATCCGGAGCTTTCGGTACCGGCGCTCTCCGCGGCGTTCCGGAACCCCTATTCCCTGGTCCAGATGGGCCCCCGTTTAACGTAGGTTCCCCCGGCCATGGCCTGATTCTTCCAGAAATTGATACACCCTTCCTCGAACCCCGCGCTCGTGAGGGTATCCTCCTCCAGGGCGGACGGCAGGGTGATCCGGGCCAGAGGATTCCCCCCAAAGGCCCCCCATTTAATCTTCGTGGCCGCTGAGGATATGACCAGGCTGGTGATGGCGTTATGTTCAAACGCCCGGGAGCCCACGGATAGTACCGCCGGAGGCAGGACCAGTTCCCCTATCCGGTTAGTCCTCTCCTCCTCCGGTATAAAGGAAGCCCACCCCCTCTGCTGTGCAAACGCCTCGTCCCCGATGGTGTGGACGCCCTTCCCCAGGACCAGGGTGGTCAACCCGCACCCCGCAAAGGCCCGCCACCCTATCTCCGCCACCCCGTCGGGGATCACCACGCCGGTAAGCCGGGGATTACCGGCAAAGGCTTCCCCTTCTATGGTTTTACATCCCCCGCCTATACTTACCCCGGCCAGGCCGCCCCCTCCGTCATATCCTCCCCAGAACGCGCGCCGCCCTATCCTGGTTACCGTCCCGGGGATCACCACGCCGGTCAGGGCCGCGCCCCTCCGGAGGAGGCCGTCTTCGTTTTCCACGGCACAGGCATAGTCCCCAATGGCCGTTACCTTGAGGCCGTAGAGGGTGGAGGGGATCATCACGTCCGCCGCCGTCCCCTTGTACCCGGTGATCTCCAGGGTATTGTCCGGTAACTGCTTAACCTCAAAGTCGTCCGCGCTCTGGGCACAGGCCGCCCCCGCCGCGGCCAGGAACAGCGCCGCCGCGGCCAGCACCTGCGCCGCCGCGGCCGGGAGCGGCGTTTCCCTCGCCGGCCCCCGGCTCTTCCCCCTCCGTCCTGTCGTCATACCGCTCCCCTTTTATGGAATCACCGCGGACACCATGGGCCCCCAGGGACCCTTTTTACCGTCGTTTTCCACCTGCACCGCTAAAAAGGCCCGTTTCCCCGAATCCTCAAAGTCGAATTCGATTAAGTCCTTCTTCCGCTTGGTGTAAAAAGACTTGGTCAGCTTTTCCGGGTTTCCCGGCTCCTCCTCCCCGGGGGCGATCAGGGCGTACCACACCCGGTATCCCTTGTTGGCGGATTCTCCGGGATTCCCCGTAACGTAGACGATCTTGACCCCCATCTCGTGCCGCCCCGCCAGGTAGGTTTCCACCGTAACCTGGGCGGTGGGGACCCCGCTGGGGGTGGAGATCGTGTCCCGGGGTTTAAGCCCCAGGCTGATATAGTCCGCCTCCGTCAGGGGGGGATCCAAAAAGTACCGCCGCTTGATATCCCGCATGATCTCCGTGAGGGCGGCAAAGGCTTCCCGGCACCGGGCGGTGGCCACCGGGGTCCGGGTGGTTTCGTTCACCGCGGTGTCCAGGGCCCCCTGGGCCGCGCTCCAGGCGCTCCCCAGGGCGGTTAAGGTGTCCACGGGCACGTTCCACGCCGCGGCCTTTCCCCCGGGGCCCAGAAGCTGCATCCACTCCTTGCTCATGGCCAGTTGGTCCGTCCGGACCCCCGGCATCCAGTTCTTATACTCCCCCATCATGTCCTCCTTGGGCTGTACCGGGATAATTCCGGTCCGGAATCAGGAATGTCCCCCTGTACACAGCCCGGTGGTATGCCGCGCCGCACCGCGGGCGGTTAAGAACAAACTGTTTCTGATCAAGAACGGCCTGTTTCTGATCAAGAATATACCGTTCTTGATCAAGAACACCCTGTTTCTGGTCAAGAACGGCTTGTTCTTGACCAAGAACGGCCTGTTCTTGACCAAGAACGGCCTGTTTCTGGTCAAGAATAAACCGTTCTTGATCAAGAACACCCTGTTTCTGGTCAAGACTAGATCCTCCAGACCCTATCATACCACACCGGGGCCACAGGGCAAGCTTTTTTGTACCCGGAAGGTCTAGGCTATGGAGGCGATATACCTGAGCCGTTCCACGATGGGGATATGCTGGGTACAGGAGGCTTCGCAGGCCCCGCAGGCGATACAGTTTCCCGCCGCCGCCGGGGGGATTACCCAGTGCATGGTGAGCCGTTCCTTCAGATCCCTGTCTCCCCGGGGGGAAAGGATCTTCTGGTTGTACGCGTCCATGTACCGGGGAATGGGGATGTCCCGGGGGCACCCTTCGCAGTAGCCGCAGCCGGTGCAGAGTCCCTCCAGGGAAGCTCCGGCCCGGCTCTTTACCTCCGCCAGCTCCTCCGCGGTACGGGGTACGTAGCCCTCCATGGCCGCCAGGGCGTCGTCCACGTCCTCCTCCGACCGGAATCCCACCAGGGTAACGGTGATGTCCTGATGATCCCAGAGGAACCGGAGGGCCGCGGCCGCGGCGCTTTCTCCGGGGCGCATGATAAACCCAAATAGTTCGGGATGATCCGGGATAATGCCGCCCCCCAGGGGGTTCATTACCACCGCCCCCAGGTGTTTTGACCGGATCGCGTTAAAGGCTTTTTCCCGGGTCTTGAAATTGTAGGCGGAATACCCAAAGAGGACCCCCTCAAAGACTCCTTCCATGAGGAGTTCCTCTATATCCCCCCCGGTAAGGTGGCTGGATACGCAGATGTGCCGGATAAGCCCCTCTTCTTTAAGGCGGCGGAAGGTGGTAAGGATCCCGTCCTTCTTCCGGGTTCCCCAGTTTTCCAGGCTGGTGATGCACCACACGTGGTAAAAGTCGACGGCGGGGATGTCCAGCCTTTTAAGCTGGGCGTCCAGTTCCCGGCGGATGGCGTCTTCGGTGGTTTTGAAGGTCTTGGTGGCCGCATAGTAGGGAAGCTGCCTCCGGCGCAGTTCCGCGAAGCCCTGGCCGAAGACGGTTTCGCTGCGGATGTCGAAATAAGCCGGCGCGGTGTCGAAGTAGGTTACGCCTCCTTCGGCGGCTTTGACCATCATCCTGACACATTCGTCGTGATCGTCCACGTGGGCAAACCGCATGCCCCCAAACCCCACCAGGGATACCTGTTCCCCGGTGCCGCCGTACTCTCTGTAGATCATGGCAACCTCCTGATGCTGCTCGGAGAGGAGGGATTTGAACCCCCGCTATCGAGTTCCCAAAACTCGCGGCTTAACCACTGGCCTACTCTCCGTTTCCGGGGGCCGGGCCGCCCGGGGCCGGCTGGGTCCCGGCCTCCCTCTGCCCATAACCGGGTACACCCGGGGCCTTTCCCGGGGTTTCTCCGGCGGCCCGGGGGGCCGCCGGACAGATTCACTATAATCCCCGGGGGGGATTCCGTCAATTCCGGCCCGAAGGACCCCGTTCCCGGTCCGGGGGATGGTCATGTACATACCCGGCCCTGGTGGGGTATGCTGTTTTGGAAAAGACCGGCTCCGTATGGGGGCCGGCCCGCCGCTTCTATTCGACACAAGACGGAGGTACGCGCCATGGCCACATACCCCTTTCACAGTATTGAACAAAAATGGCAGACCTATTGGGAAGACCACCACACCTTCCGGGCCGAAGAGGACCCGGCGATCCCCAAAGAAAGGCGCCGCTATGTGCTGGACATGTTTCCCTATCCTTCCGCCCAGGGTCTCCACGTGGGGCACCCCGAGGGCTACACCGCCACGGACATTTACTGCCGGTATCTCCGGATGAAGGGCTTTAACGTGCTGCATCCCATGGGGTTTGACTCCTTCGGCCTCCCGGCGGAAAACTA
>JAITHE010000146.1 GCA_031280125.1 Treponema sp. | reverse complement strand
GAGGCGAAGCGTTCCAGGGCTTCTTTGGCGCTTTGGCCGGGAAGGAGGGCGGCGGCGAGGCCCTCGGGAACCCGGCGGAGGGCTTCCCAAAGGAGGAGGCCGTCTCCGGCCTGGGGGATCAATATCCGGTGGTGGCGTTTTAAGGCCAGCGCGTCAAGAATCGCGTCCCGGTTTGCCAGGAGGAAGGCGCTCCGGCCCGACTGGAGCCGTTTGAACCACCCTTCCCGGCCTTTGCCCGAAGGAGACCAGGAAAGGGCTTCGCCCCCGGCGGCGTTTCCCGGCACATTTTCTCCGGTGGGGCCGGAGGCTTCACCCAGTACAATGGCCGCCTGGATTTCCCGCTTGCGAAGCACCTCGTCCCGGATCTTTCCCTCGTAGCCCACGGAGGAGGGAATGTAGAAGGTTTTTCCCCGGAGGGCCGTGGGAAGGTACTGCTGGGCCGCCCAGTGATCCCGGTAGGCGTGGGGATAGATATACCCCTCCCCGTGGCCGAAGCCCTCGGCGTCCCGGCTGGGGTCCCGCAGGTGGTTGGGAACCTCGGCGTCTTCCCGGTCCACCTCGGCCCGCGCGTCAAAAAAGGCCATGACGCTGTTGGACTTGGGGGCCGTGGCAAGGTACACGCAGGCGTGGGCCAGGGGGAAATTCCCTTCGGGAAAGCCGATACGGTCAAAGGCTTCGGCGCAGGAGATCACCACCGAAAGGGCCCGGGGATCCGCCATGCCCACATCCTCGCTGGCGAGGATGATCATCCTCCTGAAAATAAAAGCGGGGTCTTCCCCGGCCCGGACCATCTTTGCCAGCCAATAGAGGGCCCCGTCGGGATCGCTTCCCCGGACGCTCTTGATAAAGGCGCTGATGGTGTCAAAGTGATAGTCCCCTTCCTTGTCGTAGAGGACCGCCCGCTTTTGGATGCTTTCTTCCGCCGTCGGGAGGGTGATGGTGATTTCGGCGTTCTCCGCCGGGGGCCAGTGTTCCACAGAGGTTTCGATGGCCAGTTCCAGGGCGTTAAGGAGGCTCCGGGCGTCTCCCCCGGCGCTTTCCAGAAGGTGTTCCAGGGCCCCTTCCTCAAGGCGGATCCGCCATTTGCCGTAGCCCCGGTCCCGGTCTTCCAGGGTCCGGAGGGCGGCCTTCTTCATGTCCAGGGGGGTAAGGCTTTTAAGCTGAAAGATCCGGCTCCGGCTCACCAGGGCCCGGTTCACCTCGAAAAAGGGATTTTCCGTGGTGGCCCCCACGAGGATCACCGTGCCGTTTTCGACCCAGGGGAGGAGGGCGTCCTGCTGGGCCTTGTTCCAGCGGTGGACTTCGTCCACAAAGAGGATCGTCCGCCGGCCGTAGAGCCGCCGCCGTTCGTCGGCCCGGTCGATGGCTTCCCGGATGTCCTTGACTCCCGCGAGGACGGCGTTGAGGCTTTCAAAAACGCTTTTGGTGGTGTTGGCGATAACCCGGGCGAGGCTTGTTTTGCCCGTGCCGGGGGGGCCGTAGAAGATCACCGACGAAAGCCGGTCCGCCTGGATTGCCCGGCGGAGGAGCCGGCCCGGCCCCACGATGTGATCCTGGCCGATGACCTCGTCCAGGGTCTGGGGCCGCATCCGGTCCGCCAGGGGGCCTTCGCTCAACGGCGGCGCGGCGGCGGAAAACAAATCGTCCATGGCTTCTAATTGCCGTTGTCCTCGCCGTTCCAGTAGGAAAAAGATCCCCCGGTTTTCCGGTACCGGTAGGACCAGAGACCGTTCATGCCGGTACTTGCAAAGATTATGGGCCTGCCGTCGGGGTTATAGCCGTTATTGTAGGCGGGGAGGTTCGAGATACTAGGGTCAGGCTGGGGGGCGCAGTAGAGGGAAATGACCGGATATTTTCCGATGGTACTTGTATAGCGGGAATCCCGCTCGACGGTGAAGGAGGCGGTTTCGCCGGGGGTAACGAGCATCCGGGCGCCGGGGTCGTATTCTTCGTAACCTCCGTTGTGCCGTCCCAGGAGGAGGCGGATGCTGCCGTCGCTGTGCTTCCAATACGCCATGGCGCCGGAAAAATGACTGCCCAGGGACTGGGTGTATTCCCGGGCTCCAAGCTCGTAGGAAAGGAAATCGCAGCCGCCGTTGGAGTCCGCCCTGATTGCCCCCACACGGGTTTGGCCGGTCTCGTCGTTGTAGGCAAGGAGGCCGGCGATTATACCCTCCGATCCGGGATCTACGGGACCAGGCAAGGAAGTCGCCGGTAGTGTTATTTTGTAGATGCCGTCTTTGGTGGTTCCCAGGTAGCAGTATGATCCGTCCCAGGCCGCCCCCATAAGCAGTCCTTCGGTATCACCCATGTGTGTCAGGGCGTTCCCCGTTGAGGTGTCCATGTTTAAAATGCGGTACCCCCCCCCGTCCCGGGGAGCCCCGGCAAAGAGGGCGGTTCCGGCGCCGAAGATCTGCTGAGGGCGGGAACCGCCGCCGTCTATTTCTTCCCAGACGGATCCGTTCCATCGCCGTACCGTTCCTTCCATATTTAGGGCAAAGAGATAACTGTCCGCCGCCGCTAGGGTCTTTGTATTTCCGCCGGGCTGGATCCGCATTTTTTTCCAGACCGGTTTTCCGCCCTCCGGTGAATTGAGGTTATACTCCCATACCGTCCCATTGGTTACATACAGGACCGGTTGATTTAAGATGTCCCCCACCTTGACAATCCGGGACGGCGCGCCTTCGATAACCGGCTTAATGGGGACCACTTCCTGGGAAATGTTCCAAAAAAGCGGCTCCTGATCGCAGCCGCAGAAGAAAAGGGAAACCAGCAAAAAAAGGCCGGCGCCGCTTTGTATGGTTTTCATCATCCTAATCCTTAAAAATGGTAACGTATCCCCAGGCTGAATTCCAGGAAAAAACCGTGGACGTTTACGAAGCCACTGTGTTCTTCCCGTTCTTTTCTGGTCCATTGGGGGACCCACCAGAAACTTGAACTGAGACCCAGGGACCATTCGGAGTGGAAACGGAAAAAAATCCCCGCCGAAGGTTTTGCAAACAGCCCCAGGTAACTTATTTTCTGGTGGGACTGGGGGGCCATGCCTACCATAAACGAAAGGGGAAATTCAAAGGAACGGTACACAAACTGGGTTCCTATCCGAAAACCCATGGGGACGATGTAGTACATGTTTTCCCCCAGGGTAGAGGCGAACATGCCTCCCAACTCCAGTCCCCAAAAGAGGTGCGGCCCCAGAAAAGAACTGTATCCCAGGGCGCCCATACCGCCCAGGTTCATGTTTGACTCCAGGTATCCCTTTTCCTGATCGGCGTAAAACAGGGCCTTTGCCAGGCCAAGGCCGATGGAAAAAATCTGATCCCCCCTGCTGTAGAGGGTAGAGACCCCGGACCAGTCCGATTCTATGGGAACCCGGCCCTCGTCTTCGCTTTCTTCCTGATCCGGTGATTCCTGGGCCGGCAGGCTAAACGCCGCCGGACCTGCCAGAAAAATCAGCACTAACCAAAACCTAAGGAGCCGCATAAAAACAGTATAGGGGATGTTCCCTTTCGTTTCAATGGGTAAGGATTCAGACCGCCGGGCGGCGCTTTTTTTCAAAGCCGGGGAAGGCGTTTTATTCCTTACCGGATCCCGGCGGAAGGCCCTTTTCCAGGGCAAGGTACTGTAACAGCAGGGGATATTTGGTTAAAAGCTCCCCGTAACTGGTCAATTCTTCAAAACGGCGGCGGTTCCGGGTATTTTCTACCGCCATCAGATTTATCTGTTCCCGGACTTGGCTGCGCTGGGCCGCCAGGTAATCCCTGTAAAGGCCCCGGACTTCTTCGTACAGGAGAAAATCAGGAAAACGGAGGATCCCGGCGGTACAGTTCAAGTTTTCCGTATGGGGAAAGGCGGAACGAAGCGCCGTTTCCAGGGTTTGGATGGTACCCGTTTTCCGGGCTTCCCGGAGGACGTTTTCATTTTCCCCGTAGGTCCAGAGCAGTCCCCTGGTCAGGGTTTCAATTTCGCCGGAAAGCCGGGTCAGGTAACGGTCCAGATCTTCCTGGTTAAGCAGGTTTTCTTGTTCGGCCAAATCCGGCAGGGACTCACCCCTAATCCGGAAGGAAACGGATGCGGAAAGATGGTAGGGGAAACCGGTTTTTAGCCCTGCCATGGCCGAATACACCTCCCCCGAAGGCAGAACCCCGGATACTTCCACCGGGACGGAGACATCCTTGAGGGTGAACACGGCGATCTGTACGTTGCCGGGGATAAGTTTGTACCAAATCCAGCGGGGTTTCCCTTCCCGGATAACCAGGGGATCCGTGCCGTGGGTTTTGGAACGCAGTACCCCCCAGGAGCCGGGGGGTACGCCGGACTGGGTCCAGCCCAAAAAGAAAACCGCCCCGCCCGCGGCAAGAAGAAACAGCAGAAAAACAAGACCCTTTTTCATAGAACCTTCCTGACTTTTCTGTTACCATGATAAGGTATGAAGCGGAATTTAACAACCGCAAAGCCTCTTTTGGGTTTCCTGATAAAACGAACGGTCCTTGGTATCTTAATACTTACCCTGGGGATAGTGTTTTTCTACGCGGCCGGTTCCTACCGGAAGGCGGATGACGCTTCCCAGCTTTTTCTGTTGCGGCTTTCCCTGGCCCTTTCATTGCTGCTGGGAATTGCCGCCTTTTATGGGCTGGTGCTGGATCTGTACTATACGATCCGCCGGAGGCGGGCAGCTTATCTGTGGGGAGTCCTGGGGTATATATTGATTATCTGTTCGGCGGCGCTGGTTTTGCTGGGATCGGCCTTTATAATCGGCGCCGCGGGGGGGAACCGGTGATTGAAAAGACACTTAGGGCCCTGCGGGGGGCTGTCTGTGCCTCCAACGATGGGGCGGATATTGCCGCCGGCGCCGCCGAACTGTACGATGAATTGTTCCGGCGGAACGGTCTTGCCGAGGGGGACATCCTGTCCCTGGAGTTCTCCGTTACCCAGGACCTGAACGCTCTGAATCCCGCCTCCGCCCTCCGCCGCTCGGGGAGAGCGGGGGAAGCGGCCATGATGGTTTTTCAGGAGGCGGTTTTCCGGGATACCCTGCCGGGGACCATCCGGGTCCTGGTCCTCTGTTATATGGACAAAAAGAGACCCCCGGAGCATGTCTATTTCCGGGGGGCGGAGATCCTGCGTCCTGACCGCACGGGAAAACCGTAAACCCCTTCTCCGTAGGGCCCGGACGTCTCCATGTTCCCGGGAGAACCTATAACCCGGCCAGTGCAACAGTTTTTCAACGGTTCATATTGTCTATCTTACAAGGCATGTAATTATGGGCCTTATAATTTTCCAAAAAATTCGGTTTTTTAGGCACCCTTGGGTATTGACATAGATATATGCTGTGTGGTAAATACGTATAGGGTTTTACACTATATATCTGGTTCCAGCCATCTTAGCTCAGTTGGCAGAGCGCGTGACTTGTAATCTCGAGGTCTTCGGTTCGATTCCGAAAGATGGCTTTTTACGCGGGCGGAGCAGGGCATGGCTGGATAAAACAGGGGAGATTCCCGAGTGGTCAAAGGGGGCAGACTGTAAATCTGTTGGCTCAGCCTTCCAAGGTTCGAATCCTTGTCTCCCCAATTATTCCGGCGGCCTTCCAATAGGAAGGCCGCCGTTTTTGCAGGATTCCGCAGTTCCTTGGTTTCTCCGGGGTTTCCGGTTTAGGGGGATTCTTTTCTTTGGGGGCCGTTTCCCCGGATCATGCGAAAATCAATTTCCCGGGGCGGAACCAGGCCGCCTTCCGCCAGCGCCCGCTCCGCTTCTTGTTCCGCTTCCTCCCGGGTCTTCCCCCCCCGCTGCCGCCGTCGAATTTCCCGTTCCACCCACAGATCAACCAGGGCGGTGTTTCCCTCCCGGATACCCGCCGGCTCAACGGAAAAAATCCGGTCCAGCAGTGCATCGTCGCCCCGGTTTAGCGCCAGGGCGGCGGCGGCCGTCAAGAGCGGGCAGGACAGGCGTTCCGGCCCGCCGGGGTCCAGCAGCGCCTTGATCCTGGCGGCGGCTTCTTCTTCCTTTTTTGCTTTCAACAGTAAGGGGATATACTCTTCCATAAAGGAAGGATCCCCGGCGGAAGGATCCCCGGCGTCCCGGCAGAGGGCCCGTTTATACCAGGCTAGGGCTGCTTCCACGGCCTGGTCCGCCGGACCGTTTCTCAAGGCGGCCAGGGCGAGGTTCCGGCATGCCCAGGGATTTTCCTCCCTTTCCAGCGATTTTTCCCACAGGGCGGCGGCTTTTCCGGTTTCACCCTTTTCAAAGGCGATAACCCCCAGGTGGTAGGGGGTAAGCCAGTCCCCCTCCCTTTCGGGAGACGCCTCCAGCAGGGTCTCCCAAAGGCCGTCAACGGCAAAACTTCCCGGTCCGGCTTCCGGCGGCCTCAAGGGAAGGGACCCGGTTTCCAGCAGTTTTACCCAGGGTGATTCGGTTTCACCGGTGGAGGCGGCGGGAAAAGAGAGCCCCGGCGGAACGCCGGAAACCGGACCTCTCCGGCGTTTTACGTGCGATTCCAGGGCGCCCCAGCCGCTTCCCATGCCAAGGATTTCCGCTTCCATGACACTGCGTGTGCGGCCCTCTTCCAGGGCGGCTTCCACCGCGGCGGCGTTTATTTCTTCCGCCAGGCGGTTTTTAATATGGGCCGCCGCCGCCGTATAATCCCCTTGATGGGTTTTGTCCGGATCCGCCTCGAAAGCGGTAAAGGCCTGCGCCCAGTCCACCGTTGCATGCCCGGCGATATCCGCCGTATGGAGCTGGGTGGGGGCAAGTCCCGCCTGAACTTCCAGGTAGGCTTCCCCCGGCCGGGAAAGGAAATCCTGCCAGTGCCGCCCTCCTGGACCGTTTCCCCAGGAGAACATTTTCCGGTAGAGGAGGGGAAGCGTGGAAGCCTCCGCGAAGGCATAACCGTTTTTATCCACGGCGCTTTCCCAAGGCAGGGGAAAACCTCCCGGAAGCTTGTGTGCCCGGTCATTCTGGAAAAAATATTCCACAGAGGTTTCCGGTACGGCGGGAAAACTCGCATCCCCGCCGGGGAAGAGGGGCAGACCGGGCAGCCGGCATTCTGCCATGGTTTTGCGGTTTCCCCCGCCGGGGAGGAGGTAAAGCACTTCATCGGAGGCGCTAAAAACCCGGAGTTCCGGCGTCTGGGGAACCGCCGTATTGGTCCACCAGTAGAGGGGTTTTTGTTCCCCGTCGGGATTTTCAATCCGGATATAGGTAAAAAGCGCCGGAGATCCTTCGGGGAGGGTACATTCGATCCGCCAAAAAAGCCGGGTCTGGCGTTCAAATTCCCAAATGCGGAAAACCTCCATGTCTCCGGCCTTGAAGGTTCCGGCAAAAACCGGGGAACAGGTATGAACGCTGTGGCCGAATCTTCCTATGTTCCATTCAATTCCTCCGGAAAACCAGGCGTTCCTGATTGCCAGGTTAGCGGGCCGGAACAGGGGGTTCCGGTAGAGGATGTCCCGGTTCCGTTTTTTGTCAAACAGGGACCAAAGCCGTCCCCCCAGGGCGGGGATAAACTCGGCCCGGAGGAATTCATTTTCCATCACCACCGAAGGAAATTCCAGATCCTTCAGTTCCCGGTTGTACCGGTCCTGCATGGTATAGGGGAGGACCCGGAAACCCGTTTCCCTTCCCAAGCCCCGGTATTTGTCTTCGGGGAACCCCCAGCCCTTTTTCCGGGAGGCGGAAAAATCCGCCTCCCGGAAAAAGGGATGGGGGTTTTCCCCGGCCAGGGGAGAACCCCGCAGGAGGAGCCTGGCGGGCCGGATCATCCCTTGATGGCGCCCGCCGTAACGCCCTTGATAATTTTATCGGAAAGAAAAATATAGAGGATAAAGGTAGGGAGAAACACGATGACTACACTGGCGAACATCCCTCCCCAGTCTCCGGTATAGCGCATGGACTGGATCATGTTGTAGAGCCCCACCGCCACGGGCCGGACGCTGGTTTTGTTGGCAAAGATCAGGGACATAAAATATTCGTTCCAGATTGTGATAAAGTTAAAAATGGTCAGCGTTATAAGCCCCGGCTGGATCAGGGGAAACATGATCTTCCAGAAGGTTTTTAGGGGGGAGCATCCGTCGATGGCCGCGGCCTCTTCGTAGGTAAAGCTTAGGTTCCGGAAAAAGGCCAGAAAGTAAAATACGGCAAAGGGGGTATTCATGGCCGAATAGAGGAACATCAGTACCCAGCGGTTGTTGGTCAGCCGGAATCCCGACACGATACCGAAGAGGGGCATGATGATCATGATCACCGGAATTCCCAGGGCGGCGGCGAACATGTTCTGGATTAGGGTATTTCCCCTGAAACGGAACCGGGACAGGGCATAGGCCGCCGGGGAAGCAATAAGGATGATGGCTGTACAGGAAACCACGGTGTAGAGCAGGGAATTCATAAAAAACACCGAAACCCGCTGGGTATTCCAGGCCTTGAGGTAGTTTTCAAAATGGAAACCGCTTTGAAAGGAAAACATGTGATTCGAAAAGATTTCGCCGGAGGTCGAAAGGGAAGCGAAAAAAACCCAGCCGATAAGGACAAAGGTAAAAACCACCCAGGGGAGAACCGGAACATAACCCAATAGGGAAAGCAGGTTCCCCCTGTTTAAAACGCCTCTGTTTCTTTTCATCCTATACCTCCGCATCGTCGTTTCTGACGATAAAGTTGGTGGCAAAGAATACCGCGATCACAATGAGCATCATGATAACCCCTATGGCTGCTCCGGATCCGGTGTCCCGTACCGTGGTGGCGGCGGAGGACGCGCCAAAAACCAGTTCGTACATGTAGTTCATGGGGGCCACCGTATCGTTGGAAAGGTTTACGGGGCTAAAGAGCTGGCCCCAGACAAAGAAGCCTACGGTAAACACCGTCCACATGACGATGTTGGTTCTGATCACTCCCCGCATGTTGGGAACCGTTACATGGAAGAAACGCTGAACCACGCCGGCCCCCTCCAGCAGGGCCGCCTCGTAATAATCCCGGGGGATCTGTTCAATGCCGCTGATAAAGATCAGCATGTGGTACCCAACCATGCCGAAGGAGTAGGCCGTGAGCATGCTCCAGAAGAGAAGTCCCGGAGCAGTCCAGAGGGTTCCGCTTATTCCCGTAAGGCCCAGGGCTGAAAATACCGTATGCAGAAGGCCGTATTCGTAATTGTATACATAGTTAATCCACATGGTTCCCATGGCGACGGCGCTGACCACGTTGGGCAGGTAGATCACGCTGCGGAAAAATTTAGTTCCCTTCAGGTTTCCCGTCAGGGCCGCGGCAAAAAGGAGGGCAAGGAACATAACCAAAAGGCCGCCGAAAAACCAAATTCGTCCGATATTTTTGAGGGATTGAATAAAAATAGGCGTGGTAAAGAGTTTTTTGTAATTGGCCAGGCCGTTGAAGGCCCACTTGGAAACCGGATCCGAAACGCTTTCCACGGCAAAAAAGCTCATCACCGTGGTACGCAGGGTGGGGTAAAGAAATACCAGGGCGTAACACAGTACCGCCGGGGCAAGAAAAATAAGGATTACCGGTTTGTTTGATTTTAGCATGAGGTCCTCCCTTTCCCGGAAATGATAGCCCTGAAGCCGCCCAAAGGCAAGGTTTGTTTTTCCGCAAAACAAACCTTGCCCGGGCTTCGGCCCCGCCGGAAACCCTATTTCTTCATGGCTTCGGCAAACTGCTGGGCGTTAAGATCGCCCTTGATTAGCTTGGCGAAATTTTCCTTGATCTTGGCGTTGATCTCCGCCCTGTCTTCCATGCCTACCGCCCAGGGCAGTCTCTTGGTGGTAGCGTCCACTACGATCTTCGCTTCCGCCAGAGCCGGAGGCCACTGGGATGTATTGCCCATGGGGATGCCCAGGCTTTCCCGGGCCAGGGTATTGTCCCATTCGCCGGTGGTCAGCCAAACGATAAACTGAAAGGCTTCTTCGGGATACTTGGTATTTTTGTTGATCCCGAAACTTTGGGCGCCAAAATTATTGGCTTCCACGCCGTCGCCGGCGGGATCAATCGCCGGCCATGCAAAGGCGCCCCAGTTCATGTTGGGGGCGTTGCCCTTGATCTCGTTGGGAAGCCAGGTTCCGTTGAGGTACATGGCGGCCTTGCCGGTGGCAAAGTCGTTGATCTGCCCCGAAGGCCAGACGTTTGCCGCGGCGCTGGGAATGATGTAGCCGTTCCGGGCCATGTTTTCCCAGATTTGACCGAAGCGGAGTACCTGGGGGCCGGAAAAGTCGCTGCCCGAAACCATGGCAAGGGCGGTGTCCATCCCCGCGATCCGGTCAATGGTATAGCCAAAGAGACAGGCCATATAGGCGTCGTCGACGGTAATTCCCGCCGCGCCAATGGCCTTGAGTTTGGCGCAGACATCAAGGAATTCATCCCAGGTTTTGGGAAGGGCGGTGATTCCCGCCTGGTTAAAGAGATCCTTGTTATAGAGGGTAACAAAGGTCATGGGCTGGTAGGGGATATTTTTAATCGATCCCCCGCCGAGCTGTTTTGCCAGATCCAGCAGGGTCTGGTTTACCACCGCGTTAAAGGGCTGGCCCCCGGTGGTTGAGTAGGGTTTTCCCACATAGGCGTCCAGGGGCAGAAGATAATTTCCCCAGGTATTGGCCACCCTTTCAATGTCTTCGTCAAAGATGTCGATGGTTTCTCCGGCGTCCAGGGCGGGCTGCAGGGTTTTACGGATATCCCGGCCGTTAAAATTGATATCCACCTTGATCCCTGTTTCCGCGGTAAAGGCTTCCGCCGCCCGGGCTATAACCTGGCCCTGGGGTTCCGCTTCGTTCCACATGGACCAGTAGACCAGGGCCGGTTCTCCTTTCCCTCCGCCTCCGCCGCCGCATCCGGCCAGCGCCAGGACCGCCAGCACACCGGCGGTCAACAATACAAGTTTCTGCATGTTCTTCCTCCACATTTCTAAAAACTATAAACCTCCGGCTTTTTACGGTCCGGAAGATTTTACCGGGGTTAAGAAAGACGCCGCCGGAAAAGGCCCCTCAGGGTCCGGCAAGGGAACGGATGATCCCCAGCACTTTTTCCCACTGGGCGTCCATGGATCGGATCAGGGCAATCTGGTTCCGGCAGCGGTCCAGGTTGTGGCCCTTCCGGCTGACATGGTAGTACCGGTCCCCCTCCAAGTAATCGGTCAGGAAGCGCAGGGCCATGATCTGGGTAATGTTACGGCCCGATTCGGCGAGGAAGGTCTTTTCCGTGTCCGTAAGGAATTCCAAGGCTTCGGAAAGGTAGCCCTCCAGCAGGGCTTTGAAATAGGCGGGATCAAAACATACCCTGGCAAGATCCCGCTCATCCTCCTCCGCCCTGGTGGTAACGGTGCGGATCAGATCCCCCAGATCGAAAAGGCTGGTTCCGGGCATCACCGTGTCCAGATCGATGACGCAGAGGGCCCGGGAATCCCCGTCGTCGACGAGGATATTGTTCATCTTGGTATCGTTGTGGGTGATCCGCTCGGGGATCTTGCCCTCCCGCAGGGCCCGGATCAGGATCGCCCCCCGTTCTTCGTTTTCTTTCATAAAGGCGGTTTCCGCCTCCGCCTTACCGGCGCGGCCCGCACTGTCCCTGGACAGGGCTTCGTAAAACCGCCGGTAACGCTTTTCCATGTTGTGAAAATCCGGGATGGAATCGTGGAGCCGGGGCGGGGGCAAGTCGGCCAGTTGTTTCTGGAAGTTCCCGATACTGGCGCCCAAAAACCGGGCCTCCCTGGGGGAAGAGGCCAGTTCCATGGTATGGGCCCTCTCGATGAACAGGTAGGTCCTCCACCAGCCTCCCTGGGAATCCCGGGCCCAGGGTTTTCCGTCCCTGGAGGGGATCACCGTCAAGGTCCGCCGGGTCCAGTCCTTTTCCCCGGCGGCCCGGAGCTTTCTCGCGATATGGGCGGTAACCCGCTGGATGTTTTCCATTACCTGATCGGGATGGATAAAAACGGTATGGTTGATCCGCTGGTGGGTGTACCGTATCCGTATCCCCGCCTGGTTCCACCGGGACTGGAAGGTATCGTTGATATGTCCGCTTCCAAAAGACGATGCTCCCTCAAATTCGCCGTAAATGGCGAACTGGTTAACCACTTCGGCGGCGGTATGATCCAGGGAAGGATTCATATTTTCATTATGAAACGGATTTTGCCGTTTATCCATAGCCGGAAGGGTAAAAAATATGGACAATTATGCAAAATTCGGCTACACTGGGACATGGAAAAGAACAGGGGCGAAGCCGCCGCTCCTCCGGGAAATACTCTTTCGCCGGGGGGCTGGCCCATCGATCCCCGGTTTCCCCCGGGCAGACTGGGACTTTTCTTTGACGGAGAAGTCCAGCGGCTTATAGACAGCTTTGCCTTCTGTTTCAAGGTAAAGATCACCGTTTTTTCCGCCAGGATGGAAGAGATGATCGTGGGCCTCCAAAATCCCGGTTCCTGTTTTTGCCGGCTGATCCAGAGGAAACTCCGGTTCCGCTACCGTTGCTGCCGCCAGGATATGCTGATGTGTCAGCGCTGCCTCCATAAGGATAACCCCGTGATCTACCAGTGCTATGCGGGCCCCTCCGAAGCGATACTGCCCATCAAAATTGAAGGAAAATTTATCGGTTACGGCATGATGGGCCAGTTCAGAACCTGCCGGGAGCTGCCGGAGGAAACCCTCCGCGCATGGACAAAAGCGGCCCTTCCCCCGGAGACGCTGCGGAAGGCCTACGGAGAACTTCCCCTATTCGACAAGCCCGCCCTGGACAATATACTCACCCTCTTTTCCATGCTGATTGCCTTTGTGGTTACCAGGGAATATGTACGAATTCGCCGGCCCGGTGTGGCGGAACAGGTGATCCACTGGCTGGACGGGCATATCGCGGGGCCCGTCCCGCTGGACGCCGCGGCCGCCGCGGTGGGCCGCAGCCGTTCCACTGTTTCCCATACGATCAAGCGCAGACTGGGTCTTAGTTATCAACGGCTCTGTATCCTTAAGCGGATCCAGCGCTTTGAAAGCATTGTCGCGGCGGATCCCGCCGTCTCCATTCAAGAGGCGGCGGCCATGGTGGGCTACGATGATCCCCTCTATTTTTCCCGGATTTACAAAAAAGTCCGCCTCGCGGCCCCTTCCAGCTATGTAAATTCGATACGGAACCGGGGATCCCCCCTCTCCCCTTGAAAAAAACCGGTTTTGGTATAAAAATGTGTTCAAGGTGAATCCGGATAAAAAGCCCTTTTACGCCGGCGGACTGCGTTTTTCCTGTACCCGCTGTTCCTCCTGCTGCCGTTATGAGCCGGGGTTTGTCTTTTTATCTGCCCAGGACCTCCGGCTTCTGGCGGAAACGGTAAAAATGGAGTATACTGTCTTTGTGGAAACCTATTGCCGCTGGGTTCCGGCGCCGGAGGGAGGGGAAAGGTTATCGCTCCGGGAAAAAGCCGGTTTTGACTGCGTTTTCTGGGAAAACGGCTGCGGGGTCTACCACGGCAGGCCCCTGCAGTGCAGAACCTTTCCGTTTTGGAAATCAAACCTGGTTTCCAGGCAGGTCTGGGAAAGCCTTTCCTGTCCCGGCGTTAACCGGGGGGATCTTCATGACGGCGGCCATATCGAAGCCTGCCTGGAACGGCGCCGGGCGGAGCCGGTGTTAAGGAGGCCCTGATGCGTATCTATTTTTGGGGTGTCCGCGGTTCCCTGCCCGCGCCCCAGCTTCCCTCCCAGATACGAAGTAAAATTTCCGCTGTCCTGGAACGGCTTACCCCGGCGGACCTGGAAACCCCGGAAGACCGGGAACGGTTTCTGGGAACCCTCCCCCCCTGGCTTTTCGGTACGGTGGGGGGGAATTCTCCCTGTGTGGCCCTGGCCGCAGACGCCTTGGAGGAACGCATCGTTTTTGATGCCGGTTCGGGCCTGCGGGAACTGGGCCTCGCCGCCGCCAGGGAAAAACCCAGGCCGGAAAAGTACCGCTTCTTTTTTTCCCATTTTCACTGGGATCATCTTCAGGGGCTGCCCTTTTTCAACCCCGCCTACGATCCTTCGGTAAGCCTGGACTTTTATTCGCCCCTGCAAAACCTTGAACAGGTCCTCCGGGACCAGATGACCGGTCCTTACTTTCCCATTCAGATGGACGCCATGGGATCTAGAAAGGCCTTTCACGTTTTAACCGGACCCCTCGATTTGGGGAAGATCCGCGTCAGCTTTAAAAAAATGAACCATCCAGGGGGATGCTATTCCTACAAGGTCCAGGAGGGGAAAAAGAATTTTATCTATGCCACCGATACGGAACTTTCCACCAGTGATTTCCAGAAGACCGGAGAAAACTCGGCGTATTTTGAGAACGCCGATGTCATTGTTCTGGATTCCCAGTATACCCTGGGAGAGGCCATTGACAAATACAACTGGGGCCACAGCGCCTTCAGCCTGGCGGTAGACTTTGCCGCCAACTGGGGTATCAGGCACCTGGTCCTTTTTCACCACGATCCCGGCTATGACGACAAGAAACTCCTTAACATACTCCAGTCCGCCCGGTGGTATACGGAAAGGATGAACATTAAGGGCATAGAAATTTCCCTGGCTATGGAAGGAATGGAGATAAACCTATAAAATGGATGCCCGGGAGGGAGCCTTCTTCAGTTTTGAAGAACTCCTGGCGGTGTTTCCCCGCCTTAAGGAACGTGAAGATGAACTCAGCGCCGCCGAACGGCGGGTTCTTTATAAAATGGAAAAGATCCTCTACGGGCAGCTTTCTATTCAAGAAATTGAAAACCGGTTGGGAGGTATCGCATGAGTAAAAAAAGACCCCTGCCTTTGCCCCTGCGGATCCTCTTCGGCGCCGTAAGTTCCCTCATGGCCCTTTCCCTGGTTTTTGTCCTCTGTCTGGCCGGCGCGGCGGCCTATTTTAACGCCCCCCCCAGGGCCGGAGGAGGGCTGCCCCCTTCCCTGCGCCCCGCCCAGGGGCCTGGTTTTGACGAATCCGGGTCTGTACTCTTTGAGGTCCGGGAAGGGGAGAGCGCCTACGGGGTGGGGCAGCGGCTGGAACAGGCGGGGCTTATCAAATCCAGGCGTTTCTGGAACCTCCTTTCCCGGTTAAAAAAGGACTACCTCAAAGCCGGAACTTACCGCCTCGCTGTTCCCGCCTCGCAGACGGAAATCCGGGCCGTTTTGGTGGAAGGAAAGCAGATCCTGGTACGGGTAACGATCCCTGAAGGGGTAACCCTGAAAAAGGCCGCGGCCGTTCTGGAGGGAGCCAGAATTTGCGGGGCGGAAGAATTCCTGGCCGCCGCCTCCAACAGAGCCCTGACGGACAGTTACCGCGTCCCTAACGAAACCATGGAGGGCTATCTTTATCCGGAAACCTATTTTTTTCCCGCCCCTTTTCCGGCGGAACGGGTGGTACGAACCATGGCGGATACTTTTTTTGACCGCATCGCCGAAATAGACAGCCGGGCTCTTTCCATGGGCCGGGAAGAATTGAACCGGATCATCATCCTGGCGTCGATCGTGGAACGGGAGTACCGGGTCCCCGATGAGGCCCCCGTCATGGCGGGGGTTTTTTACAACCGGATCCGGATTTCCATGTCCCTCCAGTCCTGCGCCACCGTGGAGTACATCATCACCGAACTGCAGGGAAAACCCCATCCCAAAGTGCTTTACAACAGCGACATTGAAATGATCCATCCCTACAATACCTACGTCATTCCCGGCCTGCCCCCGGGCCCCATCGCCCTGCCCGGTAAAACTGCCCTGGATGCGGCCTTTCATCCGGCGGACACGCCTTATTTCTATTTCCGGCTGGTGGACGAGGCCGCCGGCAGGCACTACTTTTCCAAAACCCTGGACGGCCATATCCGGGCGGGAGCGCTTTTTGTAAAGGGCAGCTCCTGATCCATGTCCCGCTTTACCGAAACGTCAAAGCAGGCGGTCATCGACAGGATCGACGCCGTGGCGGTGGTGGAAGACTACCTCCGGCTGGAAAAAAGGGGGGGGCGTTACTGGGGGCTCTGTCCCTTTCATCATGAAAAAACTCCTTCTTTTACCGTGGAGCCGGACCGGAAATTCTATTATTGTTTTGGCTGCCATAAGGGGGGGTCCATTGTTAATTTTATCATGGAGATGGATAAGCTCAGTTTTCCCGAGGCCATGGAAAATCTGGCAAAGCGTTTTGGGACGGAACTGGTCTATGAAAGCGGAGGCCCGGACAAGTCCGGGGAAGAAGCCCGGGCAAACGCCCTGAGGGAACTGTACCAAAGGGTGGCGGGGACATTTCATCATTTTTTGATGAAAAAAGCTGACGGCGGGGACGCAAAACTTTATATTATTAACAGGGGAATTACCATAGATACTATTGAGGGGTTCCGTCTGGGCTACGCTCCGGCGGATCGATCCTGGCTGTACGGGTTTTTAAGTAAAAAGGGCGCTTTTTCCGAGGCCTTTCTGGCCGGTTCCGGCCTCTTTGTAAAACAGCATCCCAGGAGCGCCTTTTTTTTTAACCGGCTTATGTTTCCCATTGGGGATAAAAACGGAAGAACCGCCGCTTTTGGGGGCAGAATTCTCGCGGGAGAGGGGCCAAAGTACATCAATTCCCAGGACTCGGAAATTTTTAAAAAAGGAAAGACCCTGTTTGCCCTGGACCTGGCTTTACCGTCGATCCGGAGCGCCCGGGCGGTATACCTGGCGGAGGGCTACATGGACGTACTGGCCCTTCATCAGGGGGGGGTTTCCAACGCCGTGGCGCCCCTGGGAACGGCCTTTACGGACGATCAGGCCCAACTGATCCGCCGCTGGGCGGACAAGGTCTACCTGATGCTGGATAACGATGAAGCGGGCCGGAATGCCGCCTTCAAGGCCGTTCTGTGCTGCAGGAAGAACGGGCTGGACTGCGCCGTGGTAAACTCCGGGGCCTATTTTAAGGGAGAGGCGGTTCTTCCCAAGGATCCGGCGGAAATTTTGCAGAAATTCGGAGCCGAAGCATTGAAAAAGAGCGTAAAATGCTGTATAAATGACCTGGAATATGTTATTTCCCGCAGCAGGGCCCTCAAAGAAGAAAAGTCACAGTCGGTGGCTTTTTTATTTCCTTATTTGGACGCCCTGGAATCGGAGGTTGCCAAGGACGCTTCCGTGGGGATAATAGCCGACGCCTTTGGGGTGGAACGCGGCGCTGTCTGGGAGGATTACCGTAAAGCTTCCGGGGAAAAGCCCGGAGGCTTTACGGCCGTAAAAGTCCCGGCACCGGCAGAAAGGGTCCTGCGGGCCGGGGACGAACTGTATCTTCTAGGGGCGGTTTTTGTTAATCCCGGCCTGTTTAAAACGCTCCGTGCCGGGCTTGCTCCGGAGGATCTGGAGGATCCCCGTGCCCGGGAACTGTACATTGTTCTGGAAGAGTGGTACAGGTCCTCAATGGGGGAAGGCGGGGACCCCGGGGCCGCCGGACTGATCGACAGGGTCGGGGACGGGGCGCTTAGGGATTTTCTTCTGCGCGGGGAAGCGATGGGGATCTTTGGGAATCCCGAAAAGCTTCTGGGAGACGGCGTACCGCGGATCAAAGGCAAGGTGCTGGAACGGAGGAGGAAAGAAATTATCCGGGAATTGCGAAACCCCTCGCCCGCGTCCCCCGGACAGGGCGATTTGCTTGCCGAAAAAATATACATAGACGCAGAACTAACCAGACTCAGGGAAACCGCCAAAGAGGTTGTAACGAATGAGCGATAAACCCGTGTTCGGCTTCCATAAGGCCAAGGGATCCAAGGGCTTTTCCAAGCAGAAGCTGCTCCACCGCAAAAAAACGGTCCTCCAGCCGGGGGTTCAGGCAGGGGGCGAATCCGTGGATGTATCCCAGGATCCGGCGGTGATCAAACTTATCGAATATGCCCGGGAAAAAAAGATTCTCTCCTACGACGAACTGCAGGATTTTTTGCCCGAACACATTGCCAGCACGGACAGGATAGAGCAGGTCCTGGTCCTCCTGGAAACAAACAACGTGCAGCTTATTGAGGAAGATTCTCCGGGGGACGACGAAGCCGGGAAGGGCCGTAAAAACGGCGAGGGCGAAAAGAAACGGCTGGTTTACAACGAAAAGGAATCTTCCGCGGATGATCCGATCCGCCTTTACCTGAGGGAAATAGGAAAGGAAAGCCTCCTCAATGCGGAACAGGAGGTGGAACTTTCCAAACAGATGGAAGAAGGGGAAAATATCATCAAGGGTGTAATCAAAAATTCGGGAATGATCATCCCCGAATTTTATCATATCGCCCAGCGGGCCTTTTCCAAAAAGGATCCCCGGGAACTTTCCCTTTCAAAGAAAGAAATTACCGAATATATGACCGAACGCCGCCGCCTGAACCAGTTTTACAAAGATACCCTGCGGCTTATCGGAACGGACCTAAAAAACTATATCGAAGCCAAGCGCAGGCTTATTGCCAAAGGTACGGATATTTATGAAGACCGGGAACTGGCGGCGCTGCGCAGGAAGATCCTTGAAACGGTGGAAAAAAGCGAAATCCACCCCGAAGAGATCACCGGCTTTTCGGAAAAATTCGTCCAGGCTGCAAAAAAGATAAAACGCTACAAGAAGGAACAGGAGCGGATCGAAAAGCGCCTGCGGGTCGGTTCCCTGCGGGAACTGCGGATCCTGGGCCGGGGACTGACCGTCAAAGAAGAAAGGGAATATCTGGAGATGGACCTGGGACTTTCCTCCGACGAGATTAAGGAACTGATCCGCCACGTCCAGGTAACGGAAAAGAAGCTCCGCCAGATGGAGGCGGAATTCGAGGAATCCATCGAAAACATCAACCAGATGGCCAAGGAAATAAGCCACGGGCAGGTGATGATCAAAAACGCCAAGGACCGGCTGATCAAGGCGAATCTGCGCCTCGTGGTGTCCATTGCCAAAAAGTATACCAACCGGGGGCTCCACTTTTTTGACCTGGTTCAGGAAGGAAACATCGGCCTTATCAAGGCGGTGGAAAAGTTTGAATACCGCAAGGGTTTTAAATTTTCCACCTACGCCACCTGGTGGATCCGCCAGGCCATTACCCGGTCCATTTCCGATCAGGCCCGGACCATCCGGGTTCCGGTCCACATGATCGAACAGATCAACAAGGTGGTCAGGGAATCCCGGCAGCTCATGCAGGTTTTGGGCAGGGAACCCACGGATGAAGAAATAGCTGAACGCCTGGGCTGGACCGCCCTGCGGGTCAAGACCGTCAAAAACGTGGCCCGGGAGCCCATCAGCCTGGAAACCCCCATCGGGGAAGAGGAAGATTCCCTCCTGGGGGATTTTATCGAAGACAAGGACGTGGAAAATCCTGCCAACCAGACCGCTTTTACCCTGCTCCAGGAACAGCTTTCCGGGGTGCTTTCCACCCTCCCGGCCCGGGAACAGGAGGTGCTGAAAATGCGTTTCGGCCTGGACGACGGCTATTCCCTGACCCTGGAAGAGGTGGGTCTTTATTTTAACGTTACCCGGGAACGGATCAGGCAGATAGAGGCAAAGGCCTTAAGGCGGCTGCGGCACCCCAAACGGAGCCGTAAGCTTAAGGATTATCTGGATCATTAGAAACCGCCGGTTTTTATTCCGTCCGCCGGGTTTAATGTCCCGCTTTTTAGGACGGTAAGTTTTTTCAGCGAGGTGCAGGATGGCAATAGAAGACGTATTTGACAAACTCAGGACGCTCCAGGAGATCCTTTCGGAAAAGATAAAACTGGAAAATGAGGTGGAGGAGATTCCCAAAATCCTTGTAACCCAGGAAGAACTGCTTTCCCGGCTTAAAAAAACCTTTATAGACAAAAACATGGAATTTGAAAAGTGCCGTATCGCGGAAGGGGAATACCGGACCCTGCTTACGGAGGCGAAAGTCATGCGGGAAAAATCGGAAAAGAACATGGACGCCGTAAGTACCCAGCGGGAATACGAAGCCCTGGACAAGGAAATCCGGGATGCGGCGGAAAAGGAAATGCAGTACCGCAAAGACCTCCAGCGGGAAGAAAAGATCCTTTCCGATCTGGATGAACAGATCACCCAAAGCGCCGCCTTGATCGAACAGCAGGAACGGGATCTGGAAGAACGCCGCCGGGGCATAGAGGCGGAGGTGGGGGAAAAGAACGGCCAGATTGCCCGGCTTAACAGGGAAGAAGCGGAACTTGTACCCGGCCTGGATCCGGAGGTTTTGTTTAAATTTGAGCGGATTATCCGCAACAAAATGGGCAGGGGTATTGTGGCGATTAAGGGGGGAGTCTGCATGGGCTGCCACATGGTGCTTCCCGTTCAGTTTGCCAATCTGGTCCACCAGGGAGAGGAAATCGTTTTTTGCCCCTATTGTTCCCGGATTCTTTTCTATGAGGAAAGCGATCAGCAAGGGGAGGATTTCTTTAACAGCGAGGACGCCGGAAGTCTGGCGGATCTTGACGACATGGAAGAAGACGAGTATGACGAAGAGGAGGAGGATGAAGAAAGTTCCGGCATGGAGTATGAAGAATAACCGGAAAAGCTAAAGTAAATTCAAAGCGATGAACCGGGCAGCCGCGGTTTATGCCGTTTTGCTGCTGCTTAACGGCATAAATTGAGGAAAGTCCGGACTCCGCAGGGCGCGATGCCGGGTAACCCCCGGGGTTATGTGCCGGATTGCTCACGCTTTCCGGCGCATGGGACAGAGAGCGCAACAGAAAGCAAACCGCCCCGTGGGGGTCAAAAAGTTTAGGCTTTTTGAAACGCCCCTTAGTGTAGCCGCCGCGCAGGCGGGGGTGAGGCGGCGGCGGGAAACGTAAGTTTCCCGCCGCCCCGGGTAAGGGTGAAAGGGCGGGGTAAGAGCCCGCCTCGGCGGCGGTAACGCCGCCGGAAAGACCCCGGCACAGCCGGGGAATGGCAAGCCTCATCGGGAGCAAAGTCAAGCAGCGTTATTTGGATCTTCGGTTCCAAACGCCGGGAGCCGCTTCGGCGGAACCCGGACCGGCGGCCCGCCGGGTAAACGCGGGTAGACTGCACGGAGACGGTCCGCAAGGGCCGCCCCAGACAGATGGCTGCAACGTTTGTCCGTCCGCTAAACCATACCGGTCCGGCGGACCGGTATGGTTTAGCGGACGGACAAACGGTACAGAATCCGGCTTAGGGTTCATCGCTTTTTTTATTGTTATGCGAAGGGTTCATACCCCGCCCTTTAGGGCGTTATTAAGGGTACGGACCCTGAGACATATACCTTACCAAAACAACATACCCCGTCCCTTTAGGGCGGGGTTGTTGATTTTCCGGCCCCTTTATTCGCCGTGGGGTTTAATACTTCGCCCCTTGGGGCGGTTTCAAGCACCAGTGGACAGTGAGGGAGCCCGCCGGGTTTCAGGACAAGTCCACTTGTTAAAGGTTATTAAACACTTCTAATGGCTGTTCCATTCGATGGCAAGCTGCCGCAGTTCCTGGGCGGAGGCGCAGCACAGTTTGGTTTTTATGTGTTCTTTGTGGGCATCCACGGTCTTGCCGCTCAGGGACAGTTTATTGGCGATTTCAATGGTGCCCAGGCCCTTGCCGATAAGGGAAAAAATCTGAAGCTGGCGGTCGGTCAGTTTACGCAGCAGGGTGTATGAATCGGCGTTTTGCCGGCTCGCCTGGTGTACAAAGGAGAAGAGCCGTTCCCGCTCGGTGCTGCTCAGGTATATTTCGCCTGACATAACGGTTTTGATAGCGTCTAACACGTTGTCGCCAGCTTCTTCCTTCATGATATAGCCCTGGGCTCCGGCCTCCAAGACCCGCTTGGCATGATAGCGTTCATCGTGCATGGAAAGGACCAGGATCTTTATGCAGGGGAATTCCCTTTTTAGTTCCCGGATCACCGTGATGCCGTCTTCTTCCCCCAGATTAAGGTCCACAATGGCCAGGCTGGGGTTTTTGGTACGGGCCAGCTCCAGGGCCTCCCCGGCGGTTTTCGCTTCACCCACCACCATGTAGGGCGGTTCGCGGATGATAAGCGAAATAAGCCCTTTGCTGAAAAGGGGATGATCCTCCACGATGATCACCTTGATAACCGGCATGGGCTCATCATACTACATCCACCGTTCCCGTGGTATACTTTTGCCATGCGGATAGCTCTTTTTCTGAAAAACCTTGATGAAGAATACCAGCTTTCCATTTTTAAGGGCGTCAGGGAGGAAGCGGCGAAACTGGACCTGGAGCTTCTCTGTATTCAGGGGGAACTTTTGCCGGAAAAGTATTCCCGGCTTCAGGATATCTTCCCTTCCCGCCGTTTAAGCGGCGCGGAGGGAATTCTCTTTTTGGCTTCGGTCTTGATCGACCGCCTGGAACTGGAATATGAGGATCAGCTTAAAACCATTTTTAACGGTGTTCCCTTTGTGTCCATTGGAGACCGCTTTTTTGATTATCCTTCCATTCAAATTATGGTAGAAAAACCCATGGCTTCTCTTATGGAACACCTGATCCTGTTCCACGGTTATAGGAGGCTCCTCTTTATCGGCGGGCCGGCGGAACACCAGGACAGCATCCTCCGGGAACGGATCTTCCGGCGGTCGGTGGAAAAGTACCGGAGCCGGTTTCCCGCCCTGGAAGGGGAGGTGATCAACGGGGAATTTCTTGAAATTTCGGGGATGATCGTTGTCCGGGACTATATGCGGCTCCACCCCGAAACGCCCCCGGATGTGATTGTGGCGGCCAACGATAACATGGCCCTGGGGGTACAGAATATGCTCCTTTCCGCCCGGGATCCCCGGTGGAGACGGTGCCCTGTAACGGGGTTTGACGATATAAGCCAGTCGGCGCTGGAAACCCCGTCATTGACCACCATCCATCAGCCTCTGGATGCACTTGGACAGATGGCGGTCAGGACTCTCTGGGATATGATGCGGGGAAAAAAAGTACCCCAGGCCATCCACACCGGCGCGGAGCTGGTGATACGCAGTTCCTGCGGCTGCCCGGAACCGCCCTCTGCCGGGGAAAGCGCCGGCGGAGAATGTTCCCACGCCGAATACCGGGCCATGGCGAACCGCTACCACCTGCGGTACGTAAGTATTCTGGGCCGGGCTCTGGTGGCGGTTAAGAGCTATGAAGAAACAATACAAAGCCTGCGCTTTTTTTTAAGCTGCCTGGAAGTTCCCCTCTTTTATCTGGTGATCTACGGGCGGCCCCGGAAGGCCCCCGGCGGGGAGGGGAAACTGATCTACGAGCGGACGGCGGAAAGGGAAGCTGCCCATACCGGAGATCCCCCGGAAATAGACATCGGGGAGCTGGTAAGGCGCCTTTCTCTCCTGCCCGGTCTTTCCCGTGCCTGGTGCCTTAACCACCTGCGATCGGGCAGCGAATTTTTGGGAATGGCGATCTACGACGCCCCCGACGATGCCCAGCCCCAGATCTACAACGGCCTGATCCTGCTGGCCAATACGGTGAAGAGGCTTTTTATGTACGGTGATGAAATGGAGCGGGCCCGGGAACTGGAACGGGAAGTACAGTACCGTACCAGGGATCTGGTGGAGGCCAACAAAAAACTGACCGAAGAAGCGCGCCGCCGCCTGGAGGTAGAGGCGGAGGTGCTGCGGGTAAGCGAAATGGAGCGGCTGCGTTTCAGCATCGACCTCCACGACGATATTTGCCAGCGCCTGGCGGGGATCTCCATGCTCGGCAAAAGCCTCGCTTCCGCCCGGAAGGACGGAGAGGGCCTGGCGGAACTTTCCCGGCTTATCGACGAGACGCTCCTGCGGACCCGTCAGTATGCCCACGATTCGTTTCCCATGGAACTGGACACCCTGGGGCTCCGGGATTCCCTGGGTTCCCTCTGCGCCGCGGTGAGCGGGCAGACCCACTGTGAATGCCGCTATTCCTGGACCGCCGGAGAGGGTTCTCCCTTGAGCAAATCCCAGGACATCAACGTGTACCGGATCATCCAGGAGGCGCTGCAGAACGCTGTCAAACACGCCAGGGCCAACCGTATCGTGGTAAAGATAAGCATGGAGACAGCCGGCGGTGAGTCCCGGTTTGCCGCATCGGTCCAGGATAACGGTACGGGAAACCTCCTTTTGAACGAAGAAGGGGCTTCCTGGCATCCTCCGGGCTGCAGGGAAGGGCTTGGGCTCCGGTCCATGCGTTACCGGGCCCGCCAGGCCGGGGCGGAGTATTTTTTTGATTCCCGGGAAATCGGGGGTACCCTGGTGAGAATCCTCATTCCCCTGATCCCGCAAACATAGGGAAATCCCCCTACATTTTGACCCTTTTTGGCCAAAACGCGCTTTTTGTTTGACATATTTCTTTTACCCCTTTCATACTGTCCCCATCTTGGATTTTGTTACAAGTCTGAACATGTATTTTTAGGAGGATAGGGATGAAAAAATTATGTGTTGTTACCATGCTTGCCGCGCTGTTGTTCGCGGTACTTTTTGCCGCCTGCGGCAAGAAAGCGGAGTCTTCCGGGTCCAATGCCTTGGTGGTTTGGTCCTTCACCGATGAACTGGACGGTATGATCAAAAAGTACTACCAGCCCGCCCACCCGGATATGAAGATTGATTACTCGCTCACGCCCACCGAGCAGTTCCCCAACAAACTTGACCCGGTGCTTGCGTCCGGCCAGGGAGCGCCGGATGTGTTCGCGCTGGAAGACACCTTTGTCCGCAAGTACGTTGAATCGGGCCTGTTACTCGACATCACTGACGTGTACAACGAAGTAAAAGATAAGATGATACCGTATCCGGTGCAGATTGGCAGCAACAACGGCAAGGTATACGCCCTCTCGTGGCAGGCGGCCCCGGGCGCGGTGTTCTACCGCCGCAGCCTGGCAAAAAAGTATCTTGGCACCGATGACCCCGTGGAAGTTCAGAAATTCCTGAAAGACGGCCCCACATTCCTCGAAACCGCCGAACTCTTAAAGCAAAAATCAAACGGCAGCTGCGTCATCGTCTCTTCCATTCAGGACCTCTTCTTCCCCTACAAGGCTTCGCGCAAAACTCCCTGGGTGGTAAACGGCCAGTTCAACATAGACCCGCAGATTCTCGCCTATCTTGATACGGCAAAGATTCTCCACGACAAGGGCTACGAAGGCCGCGCCCAGCAGTGGGCGGAAGGCTGGTTTGCCGGTATGCAGGGCACCTTGAAGGATGAACGCGGCAGCAGCGTCGAAGTGTTCTCGTATTTCCTGCCCACCTGGGGCCTGCACTATGTCCTCAAAACCAACGCCCCCGATACCGCCGGCGACTGGGCGATGGCTCCCGGTCCCATGCCCTACCGCTGGGGCGGCACCTGGGTCGGCGCGTACAAGGGAACCACAAACCCCGAAGGGGCCAAAGAGATGATCCGCTACCTGACCACCGACGACGCTTTCCTGGAGCAGTACGCGAAGGATTCAGGCGACCTGGTGGGCAACACCGTGGTCATTGAAAAAATAAAGGGCGGCTTTTCCGAGCCCTTCCTGGGCGGCCAAAACCACTATGCGGAGTTTGCGGAAATGGCCAAATCAGTTGACGGCTCGCTTAATCAGGGAACAGACCAGGCCATCGAATCGATTTTCGTAGAGATGGGCAACGCCTATGTCAACGGCGAAAAGACCCGTGATCAGGTCGTCGAAGATTTCAAGAGCCAAGTAAGCGCGCAGCTGGGGCTGTAGCATGGCCGCCTTGGGAAATGAAAAGCGGATCAACCGGTGGGGTTATTTCTTTGTGCTGCCCTTTGTGGTGGTGTACGGGCTGTTTAACCTCTACCCCACGGTTTATACGCTGCTGTTGTCATTTACCGATCTAAAGGGCCTGCGCGTTGATTTCAGCTTTGTCGGCGGGGCGAATTTTCTTCGCCTCGTTACCGACAAGTTCTTTTGGGGCGCGGTGGGCAATACCTTTATCATCTGGGGAATAAACTTTTTTCCCCAGCTTGGTATCGCGCTCCTGCTGGCGATATGGCTTTCAGATATACGGCTGAACCTAAAGGTCAAGGGGCCGTTCCGCGCCGTTGTGTATATGCCCAACCTGCTTACCGCCGCATCGGTGGCCATGCTGTACCGGAGCCTCTTCGCCTATCCGGTGGGGCCGGTAAACCAGTTTTTGCAGTCCCTCGGCATCTATGCCGAAACGTTACGCGACGGGGCAATGGTCAAAGAGGCGTTTAATTTTTTCAGAAGCGTTGCCGCATCCCGGGGGATAGTGGCGTTTATCCAGTGGTGGATGTGGTACGGCCAGACGCTGATTCTGTTAATGGCCGGGATTACCAGCATTCCCGAATCCCTCTTTGAAGCCGCGGTGGTGGACGGGGCAAACAGCCGCCAGACAACCTGGCACATTACGCTGCCCCTCCTGCGTCCCATCATGCTCTACGTTCTGGTTACCTCGATGATAGGGGGCATGCAGATGCTGGAAGTGCCGTTCCTCCTCACCGATATGCGGGGGTCCCCGGACTTCAAGATCCGCACCACCAACGTCTATTTGTATAACGTGGCGTTTCAGGGCGTAAACGATTATTCCTATGCCGCGGCAATCTCGATAGGCTTGTTTTTGATAACCCTGGTGCTGGCGCTGTTTATATTCTTCTTTTTGCAGGATCGCAGTGATCTTAAGAAAAACAGGGGGCGGGCGTGAAAACTTCGTATCAATTCGGCTTAAACCTCCAGCGGACATTCATCTATATTTTTATGATTGCCCTGGTACTCCTGGCCGTGGTGCCTATTTACCTTATGGTGGTTAACGCTACCCGCAGTACAGAGCAGATCAACCAGGGCATATCCCTCGTTCCCGGCGGCAACATGCTGTACAACTGGAAGGCGCTCACCGGACGGGGCTTCCAGATTTGGCAGGGTTTTTTTAACAGCGCTGTGATCGCCCTTTCTTCCACCCTGTTTGCCGTGTACTTTTCGGCCCTGACAGCCTACGGCATCCACGTCTACCGCTTCAGGGGGCGCGGGGCGCTGTGGATCATGATCCTGATCATCATGATGCTGCCGGCGTCCCTGTCGTTTATCGGTTTCTACCAGTTTATGGCGAGGCTCAAACTGCTGGACAACTATATTCCCCTCATTGTGCCGTCCATCGCGTCGGCGGGGACGGTGCTTTTTCTGCGCCAGTACATGACGTCGGTCCTGTCCATGTCCCTCATTGAAGCGGCCCGCATAGACGGGGCGGGGGAATTTAAAACCTTTAACATGGTGATCCTCCCCGTGCTTACCCCGGCGCTGGCGGCCCAGGCGATATTCTCGTTTGTGGCGTCGTGGAACAACTTCTTTACGCCCTTTGTGCTTATTTCAAGCCAAAAGAAGTACACCCTGCCCATGCTGGTACAGGCCCTGCGGGGCGATATTTACCGTACCGAATACGGCGGCATCTATCTGGGCATAGCCGTTTCGATAATTCCGATCCTGGTGTTTTACATCTGTATGTCGCGCTTTATTATTTCGGGTATCACCATGGGCGGCGTAAAGGAGTAACGCCCATTCCTCCCATGCCCGTGCGGCGTGGTATGTTTTACGCACACATCTGTCCGAAAGGCTAAGGAGCATCCATGTCCCGCATTGTTAACCCCGTGCTTCCCGGGTTCCATCCGGATCCATCCATCCTCAGGGCGGGGGACTGGTATTACCTGGCCAACTCCACCTTTGAATGGTACCCCGGGGTAGAACTCCACCGGTCCCGGGATCTGGCCCGGTGGGAAAGCCTGCCTTCCCCCTTGGCGGAAAAGCGCCTTTTGGACATGGAGGGGGAGCGGAGTTCCTGCGGGGTCTGGGCCCCCTGCCTTAGTTACGGCGGCGGACTTTTCTGGCTCGTCTATACCAATGTCCGTACCTGGAACGCGGGACCCTGGAAGGACTGTTCCAACTACCTCACCTGGGCCCCCTCCATTGAGGGGCCCTGGGCGGATCCGGTATACCTGGGCAGTTCCGGCTTCGATCCGTCCCTGTTCCACGATGACGACGGCTCCCTGTGGCTGTTGAACATGGAGTGGGACTACCGGCAGCGGGAGGACCCGGAGGGGGCCCAGTTTTCGGGGATCCTCCTCCGGCGTTACAGCCCGGAGGAACGGAAATGTACCGGGCCGGTGAAGAAGATCTTTACCGGCTCCCCCATAAGCTGCGTGGAAGGCCCCCACCTCTATAAACGGGAAGGGTGGTACTATCTCCTCACCGCCGAGGGGGGCACCGTGTATGGCCACGCCGCTACGGTGGCCCGGTCCCGGTCCATTGAAGGCCCCTACGAGGTTCATCCCCATAATCCCCTGATCAGCTCCCGGGGAAGGCCGGAACACCCCCTGCAAAAGGCGGGCCACGGAAGCTGGTGCGAAAGCCCCGGGGGCCGGACCTACCTGGCCTACCTCTGCGGCCGCCCCCTGCCGGGAACCCGGTACTGCGTATTGGGAAGGGAAACCGCCATCGCCGAACTGGTGTGGCACGACGGCTGGCCCTACGTTAAGGGGGAGGACGGGGGAAGGCAGAACTATCCGGCCCTCCGGTTTGATTCCCCCGGTCCGCCGGAAGAATCCTCCCCCCCCCCTAAGGCCCCCGCGGAAGAAGGAGGGCAGGGGGCGGAGGCGCCGGGGGACATGAAGGCGGCGCCGGGGGAGGGCCGCCGGGTCTATACCTTTACGGGCAAGGCCCTCCACGGCGACTTTAAGACCCTGAGGAGCCCCGCGGACCCCCTCCGGTATTCCCTGACTGCCCGGCCCGGTTACCTCCGGCTCCGGGGGGGGCAGTCCCCGGTGTCCCCCTACGGCCAAACCCTCCTGGCCCGCCGGCAGGAACACTTTTCCTTTAACGCGGAAACCTGCCTGGAATGTAACCCCGCTTCTTTTCAGGAGCTGGCCGGCCTCTGCTGGCGCTACGATGAGCGCAACCACTACCTCCTCGCCCTGACCTGGGATGAAAACCGGGGCCGGGTCCTTTCGATACTCTCCATGCGAGCCGGGCATTTTTCCCGGGAGGACGGCCCCGCAGTGCCGGAAGGGCCGGTGTACCTGGGCCTGGAAGTCCGGGAACACCGGGGAATCTTTCGCTATTCCGGCGACGGCCGGACCTTTAGCGACACCGGCCCCGCCCTGGACAGCGGAATCCTCTCCGACGAATACGACAGCCTGGGCTTTACCGGCGCCTTTGTGGGGATCTTCTGCATCGACACCTCCCGTTATGAAGCGGAGGCTGATTTTGCGTACCTTTCCTATGAGCCGGTGGAGACCTCCCGGTAGTTCCGCAGTCCCCAGGGGTCATGACGCTCCGTTTTCTGTAGACAAAGCCCCGTTGGCTTTAGACAAAGCCCCGTTGTCTCTAGACAATGCCCCGTTGTCTACAGACAATACTCCGTTGTCTCTAGACAATGCCCCGTTGTCTCAAGACAATGCCCCATTGTCTCAAGACAATGCCCCGTTGTCTACAGACAATACTCCGTTGTCTCTAGACAATGCCCCGTTGTCTCAAGACAATGCCCCGTTGTCTACAGACAAAGCCCCGTTGTCTACAGACAAAGCCCCGTTGTCTACAGACAATGCCCTCCTGTTCCCGGAGAATATCCTGTAAAGACCGCCGCCGGGGGGATTCCCTTGACAATTCACCGGGCCCTGTCTAAGGTAAGGGTAATGAACCGTTCCCTCTGGCCCCTGTTCCGTTCTCCGGTGTGGATTTTCCTGGTTTTTGCCGCCCTGGGCTGTTCCCGGGGCCGCATTTCCTCCGTGGCCAGGATGGATCTGTTTAGCCTGGAAATAGGGCCCCTGGAGGATCAGGTAAACCTCTTCAACCTTACCGGCGGCGAATCCTCCGGCCGGACCAACCTGGCCATGCGGGACGGCCTTTTTTACATTTCCGATACCTCCGGGGGCAAGATTGTCCGCTACAATTCCTACGGGGATCTCCTCTTTGTGATCTATAACGAGGACATCAACCCGCCCCCCATTACCCTGCGCCGGAGTATTGACGAAGAGGGGATAGGTACCCGCTGGTCCATCCCCTATCCCCTCCGGGAGCCGGGGGCGATCACCGTGGATTCCCGGAAGCACATCTATGCCGCCGGTAAGGCGGAGAGGGACCGTGCAAGTTCCGACACGGAAACCGGCAGCATCCTGGATAACCTGGTGTATCACTTTGACGATTCGGGCCGCTTTATCAATGTTCTGGGCCAGGAAGGAAACGGGGGCAGGCCCTTTCCCCTGATCATGGGGATCTACGCCTCCCGGGGGGATGAAATAGCGGTGGTGTGCCTGCTCTCTTCGGGGTGGAACATATACTGGTTCAGCGCCGAAGGAACGCTCCTCTATCTGGTACATCTGCGGAACGGCAGCATCCCCCTGCCCCCGGACAGGGAGATCCGGTACGCCTCGGTGGAAGCGGTGGCGGCGGCCCCGGACGAGCGGCGGCTTTTTTTTAAGGTTGATTATTACCGCGCCGCCGCGGCGGAAAACGGCGATGCCGCCGCGGCGCCCGATTCGTCGTTGATCTGGATCATGAATGTGGAAAACGGCGCCTACGAGGAATCCATCCAGGTTCCCTTCTTTGAATACACCGCCGTGGAAAACGATAAAAAAATAACCCAGCGGCTCCCCTATGCCATGCTGGGGGTGGTGCGAAATTCCCGGGTCTTCCTGTACTTTCCCGTGGACGGCGGTTATTCCCTTTTGGTGCTTACCGCCGGTTCCCGGGAACAGCGGATGGGGTTTATCCAGGTCAGGAACGACGAACTGGAGTACAATACCTTTAACCTGTCCGCCGAGGGGATTCTGTCGGGCCTGGTGGCTACCGAATGGGAAGCCCGGCTGGTGTGGTGGCGTACCGACCGGCTCCTGGGGGAAATGAACCTGTGAGGGCCGGAACCTCCGGTCTCCGTTTCGGCGCCCCCCTGGTTTCCCCGGAAAGCGCCGCCGCCCTGGACAGGGAAGCCTCCGCCTCCTGGGGGCTTGATCCCTTTGCCCTGGTGGAAGCCGCCGGCCGTTCCTGCGCCGCCGTCCTGATCCGTTTTCTGTCCGGGGAGGGGGGCGGCATGCCCCGGGGAAGGATCCTGGTCTGCGCGGGACCGGGCAACAACGGGGCGGACGCCCTGGTGATGCTCCGCGCCCTTCTGGGGGAGTGTCCCCGGGCGGACGCCGCCGTGCTGGTGAGCAGGTATCCCCCGGAGGGGGAACGCAGTCCCCGCTCGGAGGCGCTCAGGGCCCTGGAGGCCCTGGGGGTTCCCCTGACCCTCTGGAACGGGGAACAGTCCGCCGGTCTCATGGAAGAGGCGGATCTGGTGATAGACGGGATCGCCGGGACAGGGCTCCGGGGCGCCCTGGAGGGGATACCCCGGGACATGGTTCTGGCCCTGAACCGGATGCGGGGTTCCGCCGGAACCGGAGGGAGGGGCCGCCGGGTGGTTTCCGTGGACGTGCCCTCCGGCGCGGGAAGCGGTTGGGAACCGGAGTTCCCCCTGGTTAGCGCCGGTATTACCCTGGCGGTGGAACCCCTCAAGACGGTACTCTATACCCCGGCCCTGCGGCTCCATTGCGGCAGGATTCTCCCCGTCCGGGGACTATTCCCCCCCCCGCTTCTGGAACGGTACCGGGACGCGGATCTCCTCCGCTGGGAGGACCTGGCCGGTGCCGTCCCCCCCGTGGGGGCCGGCGCTTACAAGTACAGCCGGGGGGTGGCGGAGATCCACGCGGGCAGTCCGGGATCCGCCGGGGCGGCCCGTATAGCCGCCGCGGGGGCTTCCGCTGCCGGGGCGGGGCTTATCAGGCTCATGGTGGACGAAGGGATCTACCCCCTGCTGGCCTCCTCCGCCGGCGGAGCCATGGTGGTTCCCGGCGGAACCGGCGGCGATTCCGCCCCGTTCCTCCGGGAGGGTACCCCGGGGGGAGGATCCGGGTCTTCCGGCTTACGACAGGGCCGCTTTAGCCCGGATTCCCTGCTCCTGGGGCCCGGCTGGGGCAGGGGGGACGACCGGAAACCCTTTCTGCGCCGGGCCCTGGCAGCGGAGGGGGAAGGGCTGCCCCTGATCCTCGACGCCGACGCCATCGCCCTTTTGGATCCCGGTACGGTTTTTCACGGGGGGGCGATCCTTACCCCCCACGGGGGGGAACTGGAAGCCCTGTCGGGGATCCCCAGGGAACGGCTCCTGTCCAATCCCCCGGTGGTGGCGGATCTGGCCCGGCGGTTCAACGGGACGATCCTCTTCAAAAGCCACGTGATGATCCCCGCCGCCCCGGACGGCAGGATCGGCTTTATCGACGGCATGGATCCCGCCCTGGCCGCCGGGGGCAGCGGCGATCTTCTGGCGGGATTGTGCGCCGCCATTGCCGCCCGGATGAAAGCCGGGGAAAGACAATCCCTCCCGGCCTGGGATCCCTACGCCGCTGCCGCCGCTTCGGGCGCCCTGCTCACCGCCGCCTCCCGCCGGGCAGGACGGGTGTTTTACGATCCGCTGAAACTGGCGGAAACCGCCGCCCTAGTGGCCGGGGAAGCCTGGCTTCCGTTGGAAGCCGGGTTTCCAACGGAAGCCGGGTTTCCAATGGAAGAAACCTGGGGGCCGGATGGATAAGGACAGGGAAGATCCCCGCTCCGGGGATGCACAGGACCTGGACGACGGCCGGGTAAGGTTTTACTATTCCCGGGAACGGCGGCTGCAACGGGCGTCTCCGGCGGTGCGGGATCTCTATGAGGGCGGCCCCGTTCCCAAACCGGGCCTGTTTAGAACCTTAACGGCCACCAAATCCCGGGCCTTTTTGTTCCTTTCCATCGTTACCCTCTGCATCATGCTGGTTATCATGTCCCGCTTTACCGGCGGCGGCGGGATCCTCCTGGGAAACAATACCCTGCGTTTTTCCGCCCGGAGTTCCGGGGGGAATTCCTACCTTACCCTGGAAAAAACCGCCCTGGACGGGACGGCCTATACGGGGGCGGTGGATCTGGGGGTTTTCCTCCCGGAAGAATCCGGGAAGATTCCGGAGGATCCCCTGTCCATGCCGGCGGAAAGCAGGCGGATCTACTTTACCCTGGAAAAAAACGAAGTCTTCCGGTTTGCCGTTCCCTTTACGGGAAAAAAACTGTTGATCCTGGCGGAGGTAAAGGAAGAACGGGCCCTTGTTACCCTTAACCCCGATTAGGAAAAGCCGGTTTTCCGCCCCAAGAGGGCCGCCGGGGCGGAAACAGATCCCTTGATCCTCCGGGGGGTCTGTGCTATAGTGGAACCAGGATGCTGCCGGTTTATTTTTTGTCCGTCTTGTTAAACGTTCTCCTGGGTTTTCTTCTGGCCTTTGGAAAGGAAGACGCCGGGGGAGACGGGTTCTCCCTCAACCTGGACAACGAAACCCTGCGGTTTGTGCTGGGAGGGGTTTCCTTTATCACCGGGATACTGAAGATCCTGTCGCCCGTAACAGGGAACGTTCCGGTGGCGGGGGATGTGGTCCCCGCTCTGGCCAATCTGGCGGGGGGCTTTATCTTTGTTTTTGACTTTTACCGGAAACGCAGTACCCTGGATTCTCCCGCCGCCGCCCGGTTGGGGGAACTGGCCGATAAACACCGGAAACTTGCCGGGTATGTCTGCCTCGGCGCGGGGGCGCTCCACTGGATCTTTTATCCGGTCCTCTTTTTGTGAATACCAGGGTATCCGTGGCGGGGATCGCCCTGCGGGAACAGGGAAAAACGCCGGCGGAGGTATTTGCCGCCCGGCGGCTTCCCGGGGGCGATGTGGGGGGTAAATGGGAATTCCCCGGGGGCAAAGTCCGGGACGGGGAAACCGGGGAAGAAGCCCTGATCAGGGAATGGGCGGAAGAATTGTCGGTGGCCGTTAAGCCCCTGTCTTTGATCGGCGAGGCGGTCTTTATCCACGGCGGTACCGAATTTACCCTCAGGGCCTACGGGATTGTATTTCTTTCGGGGAAGCCCGGCGAGGATTCCCCGCCGGTGCAGCCAGGGGATCTGCCTGCCGGGTTTGTCCTTTCCGTTCATTCCGCCTGGCGCTGGGCGGCGGTGGATGATCTGGAAGCCATGGATTTTGCCGGTTCGGACAGGCTCCTCTTTCCCGCCGTTAGACGGGCCTTGATGTAAAAACCGGCCTCGAACATCCACAGTTTGGCCCCGGCGGTGCCGGGGGCCTGGTAAACGTCGCTGCCCCCCGGCCCGTATTCATCGATAATCGTATTCCCCCTGGTACCCAGGGTGTAGTGGAAACCCACGTTTACCCCGGCCCGCAGGATCCGGGAGAGGGCAAAGGAAATATCCGCGCCCGGCTCAAGATAAAACCCTCCGGCCATGATGTTGGTGAACAGGATCTCCCTTTTTAGGTGGTCGTCGATGGCAAGGCACAAGATAAGGGGGGTAATTTTGAAGGACAGGGACAGGGTAAAACGGCCCAGCACCGCCGAGATGTCCGCGCCGGGGCTGAGGAAAAGCCAGTGCTGGCTGTACCGTACGCCGGTTCCCTGGAAGGTTGTGTGCGGCCAGGAGGGCTTCCAGGGTTCATAGGAGACCCGTTCCTGGGCGTTGGGCCCGTACTGGGTATAACCGTTTTTGGACTCCATCTTCAAATACCAGTAATCGGCGGAAACAAAGGCTCTAAGAAAAAAAACGCCCCCCAGACGAAAGGCCTTTCCCGAATTCGCCGATACCAGGATCGCCGCCCGGGTGTGGTTTTCATGGGCGGAAAAATGGGTCAGCGATCCGGGAACCGGGGAAACCATCCAGTCCCGGTCTTCCATGACGCCGGTATCCATGGGAAGCGCCGCCCTGAAGTTTAGATCCGCGAAGAAACCTGCAGCGCCGGGGGCGGCGGCAGGTTCAAGGGAAAGACCCAGCCCCAGATACCACATGGGGTTAAGTTCCCACAGGAGTTCGCTCAGATAATCACTGCTGCCGCTGTACTGATAGACTATTTCGCGGAAAACCCCTTGGACCATTCCTGTCCGGGGGGTCAGGGTAAAAATATAGGGCTTACCCTTGACGCGGATTTCTCCGTGGCCGTTTGCCGGAAACCCAAGGGCCGTAACAGCAAGGATGACGAAAACGGCAAAGGGGGTTATACTCTTCATCACCATGATCATAGGGTTTCAGGGGTTTGGAGGTCAAGCCCGGAAACCGGTTCGGGGAATCCCGTGCCTGGTTTTGGGCCTTTTCTTGTTCCTCGTTGGCTGTACCGATCCGCCGGTAACTCCCCCCGACACGCCCCTCCTGGCGCGGCGGATACTGGGGTACGGGGTGGTAAAGGCTTCTTACACCAGGGTGATGGATGAGCCCAGCGCCGGAGCCGTGGCTCTGGGCTATATCAGGGAACGGACCATCCTGGAGGTCCTGGAACGGAGACTGGTCAAGGACGGGGAACACTCCGCTTACTGGTTCCTTACCGAAGGAACCTACCGGGGATGGCTTCCCGAAGCGGCGGTTGATCTCTACGACAACGAGGGAAAAGCCCGGACCGCCGCGGAATCCCCCTGATTAGGAAGGATTCCTCCCAGTTGGCCGCAGGCGCCGCCGATTCCCCGGCCCCTGCGGTAACGCCGGGTAACCTTAAGGCCGCCCTGTTCCAGCATAAGCCTGAACTCTTCGGTTTCTTTTGGGGAAGGCGGTTGCAGCGCCCTTTCCTCAAACCGAAGGCCCGGTACGGGATTCCAGGGGATAAGGTTGACCACCGCGTCAAGGCCCCTGGCGAAATTGACAAAAGCCCGGGCGTCTTTCCCGCCGGTGTTGATTCCCCCCAGAAGTACCGCTTCCAGGGTAATGCGGCGGCCCCGCCTGGTCCGGAATACCCCCAGGGCCTCCTTGATCCGGGCAAGGGAATTTCCCGCGGTTCCGGGCATCAGCCGCCGCCGCAGTTCTTCCCGGGCGCTGGTAAGGGAAAGGGCCAGTTCCGTTTCGGGTCCCTTTTCCGCCAGTTCCATGATGCCGCCGCAGATCCCCGCGGTGGAAATGGTAATCCTCCGCCTGGAAAAACCGGATCCCGCGGGATCACAGAGAATTTCCAGGGCCTTCCGCAGGGATGAAAGGTTAAGCAGGGGCTCCCCCATACCCATAACGACGATGCGGGAGATTCCCCTTTGTCCGGGGGAAACCTCCCCCGGAGGTACCAGGGCAGCCAGGGTAAGAAACTGTTCAACGATTTCGGAAGCCTCCAGGTTACGCAGAAAACCCAGGGAGCCGGTTTTGCAGAATACACAGCCCAGGGGGCACCCGGCCTGGCTGGAAAGGCAGGCCGTAAAACGGCCCCGCCCTTCCGCCTTCCCGGCAGGGGCCCGCAGCAGTACGGTTTCCACCACGGCGCCGTCCGCCAGGGTTAGGGCAAGCTTAACCGTTCCGTCCCGGTCTTCCATGGCGCCGCTTACCCGGCTTCCCCGGAGGAAAAAGGTTTTTCCCAGCCGGCGCCTTAGGGGGCGGGGAAGATCCGTCATTTCATCGAAGGAAGAGGCGCCCCGGGCTATCCGGGCAAAGATCTGTTTGGCCCGGTAGGGATCCGTCCCGGCAAAACCGGCCAGGGCGGCCTCCAGTTCGGAAAGGCTCATCCCCGAAAGAACGGGCAGGCCGCCCCGGTCCGCCGCGGGGGAAGCCCCGGAAAGGACGGCCGCTGAAGGAGCCGCTTCAGGAAAGGTGTTTGCCGGGGACGGGTTAGTTTCTGTACCGTTCCAGAAGTTCTGAAATTTTTGCATTCCGGATTCCCTGTTTTTGAAATTCCCCCAGCGTTTCCATGGCCAGATGCTTTTCTCCCTTGCGGTACCAGCAGTCGGCCAGTTCCATATAGAGCCGGTGGTTTTTCGGGGACTGTTCTATAAGGCGGCGCAGAGATTCAACCGCCTCGGCGTAGCGGTTTTGGGCCTTGGCGACCAGGGCCAGCCCTAGAACCGCATAGGTGTCGAATTCAATATTCAGAGCCCGCTGGTAATAATCAACGGCGCAGTCAAAATCTTTAAGGGTACGGTAGGCGTCTCCGGCCCGGGTAAGGATCACCTTGTTCCGGGGATCCTGATCCAGAATACGGTTCCAGTATTCCAGGGAACGGTGGGGCTGGTTCATCCCCCGGTAACAGTCCGCCAGGCCGAACAAGGCGTAAAAGTTGCCGGGATCCCGCTTTAGGGCTATCTCAAAGTACCGGATTCCCTCCTCAAAGGTTTTAAGTTTACGGTGGCAGTTTCCTATGGAGGTAAGCACCCGGATGTCCACGTTTTCCCTGTTGATGTCCATCATCTTCTGCCAGTACATAAGGGCTTCCTGGTATTCCTTAAAGTCATAGTGCAGATGTCCCAGGCCTATGATGGCGTAGGGGTTGGCGGATTCCATGTCCAGTACCTTTAGGTATACTTCCTGGGAATGTTTGAAATCCCTCACCTTCCGGTAGGCGTCGGCAACCCGGGTAAGGACCGTGATGTTCCGGTCGTCGTGGAGCAGGTACTGTTCCCAGATCTCAATGGCCTTGTGGTACTGGTTCAGGGTTTTGTAGCAGTCCGCCAGGCCGAAGAGGGCGTAGTTGTTTCCCGGATGATACTCCAGGCACCGGCTGTAGTAGACCACCGCTTCCCTGTAGGCTCCCCGTTTTCTGGTGGCGTCCCCAAGCCCCACCAGGGCATAGTTGTTGTACTCATCTATTTCGAGGATCTTCCTGAAATACTCCTGGGCCTCGCCCGTACGGTTTTCCCTTAAAAGCTGGTACCCCCGTTTTGACCAATCGGATATGTCCGGCTCTTCCATCTGGGTTACCGCGCCGGTTTCCTGTCCCAAAAGTTCTGGTACGGGTCCGGCTTCCGCAAGGGCAGCACCGGCATGGGTCTCGTTATTCATCTGGATCCTCTTCATAAATAAAGTGTTTGATTATTTCTGACAATTGCCGGATGATAGGGTCCGCTTTGGTGCGATCCGGGGCGATCCAATACATCCGCAGGGCGTCCAGGGGTTTCCCCCGGGATTTGTAGTAATCCCCGATCCGGGAAATGCCGTCGGAATACCCCGTGGTTAAAAAGATCCGGCGGGCGCCCTCAATATCACCGGTGTTGAAGAGGACGTTTCCCCTGCGGTTAAGGACCGCCTTGGCGCCCCCGTCAATTGAAGGATTAACGGTGGTCTTGATAAAACCCTGGGGGCTTTCAAACCGCGCGAAGATCTTGTGGAAATCCATTTTTTTCACCCTGAATATTACTTAGGATAACTATAATCCTTGCCGTCGGAAAAAGCAAATTCTTTTCTCCCATACAGTATAATAAATATTACTCAAAAAATCAAGTATTTTCTTCTCCGTCATAATTTGTTTTTCGGCGTAAAAAGTCCACCGCCGAAGCGCCGTAAAGCCGGGTTTCCCGCAGAACCAGAGTATCTCCAGACCTTGGGCTGATCTGTTCAGCCCTGGGCCGGTGAATCAAAAGCAGGGTAGAGGCAGACATCAGGGGAGAGGATGCAATGGCCCGGAGCAGTTCCGTTTTGTACCGGTAGGAGAACGGGGGATCGCAAAATATCCTGTCGAAGGATCTCCGGGCCCGCCTGACGTACAGTTCCACCGTCATAAAGCGGCAGTTTATCCGTTCTGGGGCGATGGAGGCATTGGCCAAAAGGATTCCCCGTTTTTTTCTGTCTGATTCTACTGCTTCCACCGGGCAGGCCCCCCTGGATGCTGCCTCCAAAGCGATGATTCCTGATCCTGAAAAGAGATCCAGAAAGGAGGATGACGAGAGATCCCCCAGGGCGGCAAAGACCGATTCCCTCATCCTGTCCATGGATGGACGGATAATGCCCGGGGGTACCCTGACCGTTCTTCCGCCCAGCCGGCCTCCGGAAATCCTCATTCAGCGGCTTAACAGTTCCTGGAGTTCCTCATAGCCCACCACCGGTTCCAGGGAAAGCTGTTTTACCTCGGCGATCATGTCCGCTATGGATCGCTGCCGCTCCTGGGACCGGCCCAGCAGAAATCCCACCCGTTCCCGGAGTTCCGGATACTGGAGACCCGATATGTTTCCCTCGCCGTGGTCAAGTTCGTTCAAAACCTCGCAGAACTGCCGTTCCGTTTCCGCCAGGTTGGAAAACTGTTCATCCCTTTCGATGAGCCTGAAATTGTCCTTGAGCCCTGAAAGCAGGCTGGCAAGGCTGGAATTGATAAAATCCAAATCGTCCAGGGTCTTGGTAAGAAAGAGATCCGCATCCGTATCGAGGATCAAAAGGTCCTGAATCATCCGGATCCGCATATTTAAAACAAATATATTATCTTCAAAGTTGACATGTTTGTTCATACCCTATTTTCGGCATTTGGCCGCCGGTTTTTACGGGGGATCGTAAAAATCCCCCTGGAGGGTTTGACAAAGATCCTCCTTTTCCGCTATTCTGGCTGTACCTCTTTAGCCGTCCCGGCGGTTGCCGTGGAGGGCTCATCTAAAGTCCGTAAGGAGGACCCATGCGTTTATACGAACTTACGGTCATCTTCCCTCTGGAAGAAGACCAGTACCAGGCGGGAAGGGAAACCGTTCTCGCTGATCTTGCCGCCCAGGGGGCGGAGATCGTCAAAACCGATGAAACCGGAGACCGTGATCTGGCCTACGAGATCAACCGCCGGCGCCGGGGGCGGTATCTGCTCCTGACCCTTAAGGCGGATCCTGTTAAAATCACCAGCCTGGACAGGGCCTTCAAACTGAACGCCAACCTGCTACGCTACCTGTTTGTCCGAATCGAGGAACAGCATGGTGGATCTTAACCATGTGGTGTTAATTGGCCGCTTAACCAGGGATGCGGAACTCAAGTATACCGCCGGCGGCCAGGCGGTATGTAAATTTTCCATCGCCGTCAACAGGCGCCGAAAGTCGGGGGATCAGTGGGTGGACGAGCCCAATTTCTTTGATATTGTCCTTTGGGGCAGGCAGGGGGAATCCCTTAACCAGTATCTGGTCAAGGGTAAACTGGTGGGGGTGGACGGGGAACTCCGCCAGGACCGCTGGGAACAGGATGGTCAGAACCGTTCCAGGGTGGAGATCGTGGCGGCCAATATCCAGCTTCTTGGGGGCACTCCGGGGGGAGGCGGAAACGGCTCTTCCTATAGCGGAGGTTCCTCTTCTGGAGCATCCGGCGGCGCTCCCCGTTCTGACGCTGTTTCCCCGGGTGGAAACGGCGCCTACGGCGGAAATGACGGTTTTACCGATGATATTCCCTTTTAAGGAGATTGGAGATGTCCGACGAAAAATATATGGATGAAAGACCCCCCCGGCAGGACCGGGCCATGGATGTCCAGATGGACGGCCGGGAAGGGGAAGACAGGGCCGGCCGGGGCAAGGGCAAGGTCTTTTTCAAAAAAAAGGTTTGCCGCTTTTGTACCCAGAAACTTAGGATCGACTATAAGGACGCGGATACCCTCCGTAAATTTGTTACCGAACGGGGAAAGATCCTTCCCCGGCGCATCACCGGAACCTGTGCGAAGCATCAGCGTGCCCTGGCGGCGGCGGTAAAACGGGCCAGGATCATTGCCCTGCTTCCCTTTGTGGCAGATTAGTGGCAAAGGAACTGGAGGAAGCCGCCGTTCCGCCGGCCCTCTTTCCGGGGAGGACCCCTTCCAGCGGCGGAAAAAAATAGAGTTGTTCGGAAGCCTCAGTTTCCGAACACATTTCGCTGAAAACAGCAAAATGTGTAACGTTTTGCAAGACTTGTTCGATAACCAACCGGGTTATCGAACAAGTCCAGTAGAGGGCCGCTTCCTACTCCGGAGGCGTGAAGGCGGGTCCGCCCGCGGGTGACTTCTTTCTATGCCCAGGGGGATCCTGCGGGTTTCCCCGTAAACTATTTGAAGGAGCTTGTAACATGAAGGTAATTTTAAACAAGGATCTTGCCGCCCTCGGTGAAGAGGGGGACGTAAAGGACGTGGCTAAAGGTTATGCCCGGAACTACCTCTTTCCCCGCGGAATAGCTCTTCCCTACAACGAGGGGACTATTAAACTTTTTGAAACGCGGAAGGATGAAATTGAGGCGCGGAAGGCGGCGAAACGGCAGGACGCGGCGGGGCTTAAGGAGAAGCTGGAGGGGCTCGATCTGGTGATCGCCATGTCCGCAGGAGCCAACGGAAAGCTCTACGGCGCCGTTACCGCCCAAACCCTGGCGGATGAATTTGTCAAACAGGGATTTCAGATAGAAAGAAAAAGAATAGAAATTCCCGGTACTACCATCAAGAGCGTAGGCCGGTACAAGGTAACGGTAAAACTCTATGAAAGCGCCGCCGCCGAGTGTTCCCTGACCGTGGAAGGCCAGGCGGTAAAAACTGAAACCAGGACGGCTTCTTCCCAGCGGGTCCGGCGGCGGGAAGCCGGGGTGGAGACGCAAACCGCTTCGACAGGTCCGGTTCCGGAAGTCCCGGCAGAGGTGAAGCCCCAGCCTTCCGCCGAAGTCCCGGCGGAAAGCGCAGGGGATGCCGCCGTACCCCGGACAGTGGAAGAAGGCAAAACGGCGGAAGACGGAGCAGCTCCGGCGGGGGAATGATCCTCGCCGCCGCGGATAAGCCGCCCTTTCCCTGTTTTCCCTGTCCGAGGTCTCCATGGCTGCACCCTTAAAAGACAAGGTCCCCCCCCATAACGATGAGGCAGAACAGGCTGCCCTGGGGGCTATTCTGCTCGACAACGACGCCATAGACACGGCCCTCCTTTATATCAAGCCGGAAGACTTTTACTCCAACGCCAACCGCCGGGTGTTCAAGGCAATCCTCAACCTCTACAATCAGGGAAGTCAAAAGGCGGATATTATTACCGTGGTGGCGGAACTGCGCCAGATGGGGGAACTGGAGGCTGCCGGAGGGCCCGCTTATGTGGCTTCCTTGACCAATGTGGTTCCCTCCAGCGCTAATATTGACCACTATGCGAGGCTCGTCCAGGATAGTTCCCTCAGGCGTTCCATGCTCCGGGTTTCAGCGGAGATGAACAGCCGTTCCTTTGACGAATCGGTGGAATCCAGGGTGATTCTGGAAGAAACCCAGCAGATGATCTTTGAACTGGGAGAAGACAGGCAATCTCTGGCCTTCAAAAGTACCCGGGACCTAATGCCCAAGGCCATCGACATGATAGAAAAACTCTACCGGTCGAAAGAGGCCTATACGGGGATCCCTTCGGGGTTTGATGATCTGGACACCCAAACTTCGGGGTTCCAGAATTCGGAGCTGATCATCATTGGCGCCCGGCCTTCGGTAGGAAAAACCGCCCTGGCCTTGACCATGGCGTCCCATATTTCCGTGGATAAGAAGATTCCCGCGGCGTTTTTTTCCCTGGAAATGTCCGACATGGCCCTGGCCTTACGGCTTATTTCGGCAGAAGCGAAGATCGAATCGGAAAAGATCCGGTCGGGACTCCTTAAAGCCCAGGACTTTCACAGCCTGATGACCGCCGCCGGGCGTATCTACGACGCCCCCCTTTACATTGTGGACACCCCGGGAATGAAACTTCTGGATCTTCGTTCCCAGGCCCGGCGGCTCCGTTCCCAGCAGGGGGTCAGGATCATTTTTATCGATTACCTTACCCTGGTCAGCTCGGAAAATTACAACGTCCCCCGGCACGAACAGATCGCCGAGATTTCCCGGTCCCTTAAAAGCTTGGCCCGGGAACTGGATATACCGGTGGTAGCCCTTTCCCAGCTTCGTCGGGACGCCGAAGGCAAGCGGCCCAATCTGTCGGATATCCGGGAGTCGGGATCCATAGAACAGGACGCAGACCTGGTGATGTTCCTCCACCGGGAACGGGAAACCGATCACAAGGCCGCCAGAGAGGGGGGGGACGGTAAAACGGAGCTTATTATTGCCAAACAGCGGAACGGTCCGGTGGGTACGATTGACATTGTATTCCTGCCCCGGTATGCCCGTTTTGTCCCCTTTGCCAGGGTCCGCCAGTAGTGGTATACTTAAGCCGGGAGGATAGAAATGGCCTTTGCTGACGAATATGATTTTGATTTACTGAAGAATGAATCGGAAAAGCTGGTTGTTGAGGAACTGGGTTATCAGCTTGATTCATACAAGGATGAAATTTGCAGATGTAACGAATGTGTGGTGGACATGGCCGCCATGGCCCTGAATACGGTAAAACCCCTTTACCGGGTGTCCCTGCTGGGGGCCCAGTATGCGGCCCACGCGATGTACGACGACGCCTATGCGGCGTCCCTGCGGGTGGCTGTCTCCCGGGCGATAGAGAAGATCCGCAAAAATCCGGCCCACGATTGATCGTACCATGGATCGGGAGCGTCATTGGGACAGCAGGAACAAAAACCCGTATCCTTCCGGAGGGCGGCGGTCCGCCATTTTGAAGAAATCCTTACCGGGAAGTTTTGGTCCCTCCCCTGGGATCCCCCCTTGCGGAAGGTTGTTTTGCCGGAAGGGGCCTGAGCCGCCATGAAAGGAAATCCATCCCGGGGTTTTGCTTGGCCGGGAATGGGGCTTCCGGTTTGACTTCCTTCACCGTCTTGGCTATATTAGGGTATGGACAACAAGATAATCATTGGCGTGGCAGCGGGAAGCGCCAGAAAAGAATCGTTCAGCCGGAAAGTCGCCGCCTTCGTTTCTTCCCGTATGCCCGGCAATTTTGAAACGCAGACCCTGGATATTGAAAAGCTGCCGCTCTATAACCAGGATTACGATGACGAAGGAAAAGCTCCCCCTGAATGGACGGCTTTCCGGGAAAAGGTACAATCCCTGGACGGGTTTCTTTTTGTAACCCCCGAATACAACCGTTCTTTTCCGCCGCTTTTGAAGAACGCCCTGGACATTGCTTCCCGGCCCTACGGCAAAAATGCCTGGACCGGTAAACCCGGCGCTTTGATCGGTGTATCCCCCGGCAAGATCGGGGCCTTTGGAGCCGTCCAGCACCTGAGGCAGGTTCTTTCGTTTTTGAATATTCTCCTTTTGCAGCAGCCCGAAGCCTATCTGGGTGAAGCGGTCCGGTTTTTGGATGACCGGGGAGCCGTTACAAACCAGGAGACGGCCCAATTCCTTGAAAACTTCGCTGCGGCCTTTGCCTCGTGGGTGGAAAGGATCCGTCGATAGTTTTAACCCGCCGGTACATTCCAGGCAGCGGTATTTAGGGGCATGGTTATGTAATCAAGGGGCAATGGCGGCGCGGATTTTCCCCGTGGCAGTTTTCGTTTCGATCATTCCCGGTTGTTTTGTTATGTAGCGTATCACCGTTCTGCCGCAGGGCCCGGAGCCGCCGACGGCGTTTCCCGAAGTCCCAGTTTTTTAATTTCCCGCACAAATTCTTCCAGATTTTCAAAATGCCGGTATACCGATGCAAAGCGGATATAGGCTACCTTGTCCAATTTCCCGATACTTTCCAGGACCAGGTCTCCCAGGTTCCGGGAATCGATTTCATGGTTTGTCCGGCCCATGATTTCCGCTCTGTCCTCCAGATCGTTTACCAGGCTTTCGATCTGCATGGGAGAAAAGGGCCGTTTTTCCATGGCCCGCTGAACCCCCCTTTCAAGCTTGAACCTGTCAAAGGGCTCCCGGCGGCCGTCCCGTTTAACCACCATAAAGGGCTTGTCCTCAATCCGTTCATAGCTGGTAAAACGGAAACCGCAGCCGTTACACTCCCGGCGGCGCCGGATGGCCTCGCCGTTGGCCAAGGTTCTGGATTCAATTACCTTATCGTCAAAGTTACCGCAATGGGGACAGCGCATAAACCTCTTACCATGGAGACGGAGCTTCCGGCAGCGTATCCCCGCCTGCAGCGCCGTATATGCAACGTATAAATGGCTACAGTATTATTTTAACACGCCGTATCTTGGGCCGCAAGTATCCAGGGTATATTTTTTAAGAGCTGCAAAACGTGGAAAAAACGGGGTTTTTCTTTTGTTCCTCCGCCGGATAGTGCGCTGACGCAGGGTATCACAAGGTTTTGACGGCGGTATGCTTTTCTTTACAGGTAAAATGCGGTATACTGTGTCCATGAAAATCGGAATAGACACCTTTGCTTCCGCCGGGGGCCGGTCGGGGATAGGTGTTTATTTGACCCAGCTGCTTAAGCGGCTCTCCCCGGAGGATCAGGTTGAGCTTTTCGGCTGGGATTTTGACCGTTATGCCTATACCGGGACCGCCCAGCACTGTGAATACCTTTCCCGCTGCCGGTTTAACGGCAGAACCGCCAACACCCTGTGGCATCTGTTAAGGTATCCCGAATTCGCGCTGATCCGGGGTTATGGGGTCTGTTTTTTCCCTGCCGCCCACCGGCGTATCCCCTACACCTCCCCCTGTCCTTCCGTCGGTACAGTCCACGATATGGCCGCCTACTGGGGAACCCGGAAAACCAGAGAATCCCTGGGGCTGATCCGGATGATCCTGCCCGATGCCCTTCGTCATTTGGACCGGGTAATCGCGGTAAGCGAATTTGTCAAGCGGGAACTGATGGATCTAATCGGCGTCAAGGAATCACTGATACGGGTAATTCCCAATGGGGTGGATCACGCCGCTTTTTACCCCCGGCCCAGGAACGAGGAAAGCGTGGTCCTTATCCAGCCCTTTAGTTTTCGCCGGCCCTATGTTCTCTATGCTTCACGGATCGATCATCCCGTCAAGAATCATGTAAAGCTTATAGAAGCCTTTGGTATTTTCAAGGAAAGGACCCGGCATCCCCACCGGCTGGTCCTGGCGGGGGCGGACAGCAGCCATGCGGAATGGGTCAAAGAGGCGGCGGCGGCCTCAAAGTACCGGAACGACATTTTTTTTACCGGCCACTTTCCTTCCACCGGCCTTCCGGAACTCTATGCGGGCGCCGACTTTGTGGTATTTCCCTCCAAATATGAGGGATTCGGCCTGGGGGTGCTGGAAGCCATGGCGGCAGGGGTGCCTGTGGCCTGTGCGCGGGCGGCGTCCCTTCCCGAAACGGCAGAACACGCGGCCCTTTACTTTGACCCCGATAACGCCGAAGATATGGCGGACCGGATGGTAACCCTGACCACCAACAGGGACGCCGCCAGGGAATGCCGCCAGCGGGGGATAGAACGGGCCCGGGCCTTTTCCTGGGACATGTGCGCCGCCAAAACCCTGGAGGCTATCCGGGAAACGGCCCGGTAGAGGAGCGATCCCTACAACCTGTGCGGGAAAATGCATCTTGTCCCGTAAAGAACCCGCGGAGCAGGAACTTTTGTCTAACCACGATACGGGAGCGCAGGCTTAGACCGGACAGCCCCTATTGCCGCTGCCGTTGCTGCTGTTGTTCCTGCTGGGCCTGGGCCTGGGCTTTCCTGATCTTAACCAGAGCCTGCATGGCCCGGTCTTTTACCGGCGTTACATAGGGGCCCTCAGAGATTTTGTTGAGCATTTCGACAGCGTTTTGATCCAGATTGGCGCTGTTGATGCCCCCGAATTTTTCATAGGCCTCGATGGCGGAAAGGGCGAAAAGGTTATCCGGGTTAGTATTGTGGAATTTCTGCAATATCCAGGTGATGGCGCTGATCGTTTTACCCCGGTCGTCGATACCCATATCGGCCAGGGATTTGACGGCTTCCTGGAGTACCATGGGTTCGTTTTCATTGTAGATCATTTCCAAAAGGGTTTCTTTTGCCTCCGGGGTGCCAAGCTGACCCAGGTATTTGGCACAGGTCCTGCGTATGTCGGGGTAGTTGTTGATCAACCGTCCGTTTTCCCGGCCCCGGTTTTTTATGCCCTCAAGACCCATGTATGCCAGGGCCTGCCGGATGCTTTCGCTTTTGTTGCCCCGGCTTATGGCGTCGTCTATATACGCCAGGGCCCGTTCTTTCATCTCCCTGCTGTCCCCCCGGCTTTGCTCCCGGATAATCCTGTTTTCAATGGATTCCTGCAGGTAGGATTCTTCCACGGAAAGTTCCGATTCCTGTCCCGCTGTGGGAAAGAGAAAGACGATCGCAACGCAAAAGCCCAGAATAAATCGTTTCATGTTTACCATCCTTTTACTCCTTGTAGGATCCGGCGCTCCGGTCCTAGTTAATTATTTTCCAACCTTCTCGGGTTCTTTCCAAATCGTACAGCCTGAGTTTTTTTCCCCGCTGGTTAATGGTATATGCCTTGACCCTGACGGGAGAAAAAAAATCAATATCATCCACCCGGTCGTTGGCCCGGGCGGGGACCACCACATGGTTAAAATAATCTTCCGCCGATTTAAGCGAAATCCCCTGTTTCATCAGTATGTCGGATTTTGAAACATGTTCCAGATAAGATGGGGAATTCAGCATGGCAAAATATTCGCCGTCCAGATAGGATACCCAGGCATCATAATCCCTTGCCCGGATGATGGAATTAAGCTTTTGTATAAGCTGTTGACATTCGATTCTGGCGGCATTTTTTTGTTCCGGACTGATGCTGGCGGGGTCGAAAGCCGGAGGCTGCCCCCGGGCAGGCGTGGACCGGGGTGTGGAAACCGGACCCACAAGCTGCGGGGCGGGATCCCCCCCGCAGGAAACAAAAAGAGCCACAGCGCCAAAGGTAAAAACCATAGCCCGGTTCATACATTTCTATAATACCCACGAAAAGCCTCTTCGTCAAGTTTTTGGACGTTTTTTGCCGCCGGGAGCCTTGACCCTTCCGGGCCGGCCTCGTATTCTTACCCTATGAAGGCGGCCTTTCCCGGTTCATTCGATCCCCCCACACTGGGTCACGTTAATATTATCCGGCGGGCAGCGTCGATTTTTGAGGAAATTACCGTGGTTGTGGCCGAAAACCGCCACAAGAAGCACCTGTTTTCCCCGGAGGAACGGCTGGAACTGGTTTCCGCCCTGGTCAAACCCTGGAAAAACGTTTCCGTTGTCCTCTGCGGCGGGCTTATCGTGGATTTCCTCCGGGGAAGGGGGGTTTCCCTTTTAATCCGGGGGGTCCGGGGAGCGGGAGATTTTTCTTATGAATTTGAACTTTCCATGATGAACCGGACCCTGAATCCGGAGATCGAGACGATTTTTCTTACCACGGATCCGGAATATGGGGTTGTCCGTTCCTCAGCCATCAAAGAACTGGCCTCCTTCGGAGCCGATATTTCTTCCATGGTTCCCCCCCCGGTAGTCCGGGCCCTGGCGGCAAAATTTTGCCGGGTCCGAGATTGACAAAAACCGGGTTTTTTGTTAATCTGGTATCCACAGGAGAGGTTGTACAATGGCAGTACCCAGAGCAAAGACATCCAAAGCGCGGACCGGCCGCCGGCAGTCGATCAATATGAAGTTGACCGTTCCCGGTATGGTGGAATGTTCCGGCTGCGGCAACAAGGTTCTGCTGCACAGAGCCTGCCCAAAATGCGGTTTTTACCGGGGCAAACAGGTGCTTGTGCCTGAATCCAAAGGCTGATCCGCCGGGCTTTAATTTTAGTTTACGAGGAGTACGGAATGGACGAGTTGTTTGAAAAGATGAAAAAGCTGATAGCCGATAAACTTGAAATTGACGCCGAAAAGGTTCAGATGGAAGCTTCCTTCCGTCAGGATCTGGGCGCCGATAGTCTTGACACCTATGAGCTGGTCTACGCCATCGAGGAGGAAACGGGCATTACCATCCCCGATGAAAAGGCAAATGAATTCGAAACCGTCAAGGATGCCTATGAATACATAAAATCCCAGCAGAAGTAACCGTGGTTTTCCCGGATCCGGGGGAGGGGAGAAGAAGGGAACTCCGTTTATTTATCAAATCCGCCGCCCTCAGGTTCAAAAGCCTGGATCTTTTAAACCTTGCCCTGATCCACCGGTCTGCCGCCAACGAGAGCCCTCAGCGGGATTTTCCCGTTAATAACGAAAGGCTTGAATTTTTAGGGGACGCCGTTCTGGGTGCGATAACCGCTTCCCTTCTGTATATGCGTTTCCCCGGCAAAAACGAAGGGGATCTGGCGAAAATAAAGAGCGTGGTGGTTTCCGAAGAGATCCTTGCCGGAATTGCCCTGGAACTCCGGCTTGATCGGGTTTTAATCCTGGGGAAGGGGGAAGAACAGAGCGGCGGCCGGGGTAAAAAGGCCATTCTGGCCGACGCCCTGGAGGCGCTCATCGGCGCGTTGTATCTGGACTCGGGGTTCAAGGCCGCATCTGATTTTGTAACCGGACGGATCAATCCGGAGATAACCAGGGTGCTGGAAAAAAAGGTCAGCCAGGACTATAAATCCCTCCTTCAAGAATTAAGCCAGCGCAGTTATAAAACCTGCCCCCTGTACCGGCTGGTGAACCGTACCGGCCCTGAACACGAGAGGCTTTTCTGGGTGGAGGTAACGGTAAACGGAAAAACCTACGGTCCCTGCACGGGACGGAACAAAAAAACCGCCGAACAGGAGGCCGCCCGGCAGGCTTGGGAGGCATTTGAAAAAGGCGGCTAACCTGCTGGACAGGCGCGGGATCCGCAGGCGGCCGTTTTTTCCGGGGCGGAAATCCTGGAACCGCCGGCGGCGCCTTAAAGAGCCGCGGCGCCGCCGTCCGGGCAGGATTTTTGTCAAGGGCCGTTTATATAGCGGCGGTTGATGTTGTTTGTGATTTCCAGCAATTTTTCTTTGTTGTTCAGCCCCGGATCGTCCACCACCGCTTCCAGCAGTTCCTGTAAAATGATTCCGACCCGTTTGCCCGGAGCAACCCCGGCGGCCATGAGATCCCGGCCGTTGACGGCCAGGTCCCTGAGGGAAAAGGCTCCGCCCTTGGCCAGCACCGATTCAATACGTTTGTGCAGGGGGAGGAGGGAACGGGGATCGGGATCCTCTCCAGACATGCCCGCCGTGTCGGCCATGCGGAGACGGAAAAGGTCTTCCAGCGAATCCGTTCCGGTACGCATGATAAAGCGGCGTACCGCGGCGTCCTTCCAGTTTTCTTCATAGTGAAACATGTGGGCGGTGATAAGATGCAGAACCCTGTCGATCACGGCGTTGGGATAGCGGAAGCGGCGCAGGATCCCCTCTGTCAGCGCTGCTGAAATTGCTTCATGGTTGTAAAAGGTCCAGATCCCCCGCTGCTCATCCAGACGCCGCGCCGCCGGTTTTCCCAGATCGTGGAAGAGGGCGGCCATGGTTACTTCCCGGGAAAACCCCGCCCTTGCCGCGTAGGCGCAGGCCAGAAGGGAGTGATCCAGCACGTCAAAGCGGTGGTACCCCCTTTGTTCAACTCCTCTGCAGGCTTCCAGTTCCGGAAGGATAAGCTTTAAAAGTCCCGTTTCTTCCATAATAATGAAGCCTGTTTGGGGCCGGGGAGAGAGGATGGTCTTGTCCAGTTCTTCCCGGATCCGCTCGGCGGCGACCCTGGCGGTGGTGGCAAGGGCCCCCGGTATGGCCGCCAGGGTCCTTTCTTCCAGATCAAAATCCAGTTGGGCGGCAAAGCGTACCGCCCGCATGGGCCTGAGGCCGTCCTCGCCGAACCGTTCTTCCGCCCGGCCTACGCAGCGGATCAGGCGGCGCCGGATATCCCCCCGGCCGTTGAAGGGATCGGCCAGTTCCCCTCCGGGAAGCCTTAACGCGGCGGCGTTCATGGTAAAATCCCGGCGGGAAAGATCCTCCTCTATAGTAGAGGCATAACGGATCTCGTCGGGCCGCCGTCCGTCGGAGTACCTTGATTCGGTACGGAAGGTGGTTACCTCGATGGAAACGTCCCTGTAACGGATGGTAACGGTACCGTGCTTTATTCCTGTGGGGATGACCCGCCGAAAGAGGCCCATGACCTCTTCGGGCCGGGCGTTGGTGGCTAAATCCCAATCCGCCGGATTCTGGCCCAAAAGAAGATCCCGGACGGCTCCGCCCACGAGGTACACTTCTTTTCCGGCGGCGGAAAAAACCAGCGCGATTTCCTTGAGAAGGGGGGGGATCCGCAGATTGTTCATCCCCGGGCAGTATACTACAATCTTTGGGTATGGTTAATGGGATTGTATTTCTGGGCGGCGAGGGTCCGCCGCCGGAAAGGTGCCGCGCCCTGGCGGAGGAGGCCCGGACTCCGGAAGGGACAGAACCTCTGCTTGCGGCGGCCGATTCGGGACTGCTCCTGGCAGAAAGGGCGGATCTGCGGCCCCGGTGGATTATCGGCGACATGGATTCTCTGGGGCCGGAGGGGGAAAAACTGCTGGCCCTCCAGCCTCCGGAAAGGGTGCTGAAGTATCCTCCCGGCAAGGATCATACCGACGCGGAACTGGCCCTTTTTCTCCTGTGGGAAAAGGGCTGTACCTCGGTCTGGCTTGCCGGGGGAGGGGGAGGGCGGACCGATCATCTAATGGCGATCCGTTCCCTCTTTGAACGGGACCGTCCGCCGGACCGGTGGCTCACCGCCGCCGAAGATATTCGCTGTCTGGAGGCTCCTTCGGAACTTGCCCTGTCGATCCGGGGCCCCCTCTCGGTCTTTCCCCTGGGGGAGGGCCCCTGGGAAGCGGAAAGTACGGGCCTTAGGTGGCCCCTGGCGGGGCTTCCCTGGGAGAAGGGGTTTTTCGGCCTTAGCAACGAGGCTCCCGGGGGAATCTGCCTGATCAGGGCGCTCCGGGGCCGCTTTCTGGTAATTTTCCGGTACTGAGGCCGGGGTTTCTATACTTTCCAAAGTCCGTGGAGGTTACAGTATTCCCGCGCATGGACCCGGGAAAATTTTCCCGGAAAAAAGACCTCCGGCGCTTCCCCGGGGTTGAGCATTTTTTTACAGGAAAATCCTTCCGCCAAAAGTTCAATCCAGCGGATCGAGTGTTTTGCTTCCATGGGATGGGGCAGGGCTCCCACGGATACCCTGCATCCGGCGGAGTTTGTTTCAATAACCGGAAGGTGTTTTTCCACCGCAATCTCCACGCTGTTTTCCGCCAGGGGTCTCATTTCCCGGCCGCAGCAGGCTAAACCGCCCCGGCTGTTTTGAATTATTTCGGCGACGGTTCCGCACATATCGCACCGGTAAAGAGCAAATTGTTTTGTCATGATTTGTCTCCTGCGTCAATTATCGCGGGAACCGGGGGACCTTCGCAAATTCAAAGCCCTGGGGAAGCGGGCTGGAGGGAACAGTAGGCCGCCGCTATTTTGGCGGCGATACGGCTGTTGTTAAACACCAGGGCCTTGTTGGCCGCCACGCTTTTGCCGCCGGTGGTCCGGTGGAGTTCCGCCAGCAGGAAGGGGGTTGTGGCCTTACCCCGGATTTCCTGGTTCTCCGCCGCCTCCAGCGCCCGGACAATGTTGTCGTTGATGTAAACCGGGTTTAATTCATCCTTTTCCGGAATGGGCACGGTAATAAGGAGTCCGTTTTGTATCCCCAGTTCCGTTTTTGTTTTGACAATCCGGGCGGCCTCTTCGGCGCTTTCTACCCGGTAATCCACGGTGGATCCCGACTTCCGGGTATAAAAGGCGGGGAATTCGCCGGTCTGGAAGCCCAGGACCGTAACCCCCGCGGTTTCCAGGTATTCCAGCGTCAAGGGGATGTCGAGGATTGATTTGGCCCCGGCGCAGACCACCGCCACATCGGTCCGGGCCAGTTCTTCCAGGTCTGCGGAAATGTCGAAGGTCTGCTGGGCCCCCCGGTGAACCCCCCCAATGCCGCCGGTGGCGAAAAAACGGATCCCCGCCATACTGGCAAAGAGCATGGTGGCCGCCACCGTCCCGGCGCCGTATTCCCCCCGGGCTATGATTGCCGCCGCATCCCGGCGGCTGCACTTGGGAACCTCCCGGTGTTCGGCAAAATACCGTATTTCTTCCCCGGAAAGGCCTATTTTGATCTTTCCCCTAACAATGCCTATGGTGGCCGGAACGGCCCCCTCTTCCCGAATCACCCTTTCGCAGGTTTGGGCGCAGTCCAGATTTTCAGGATAATTAAAACCGTGGGAGATAATTGTGGTCTCCAGGGCTACCACAGGTTTACCCGCCTCCAGGGCTTCCTTTACTTCGGGGTTACATTCCAGGTACGCGTTCATTTTTGCTCCTTAATCTGTGGTTTATCTGTTACTCCTGTTTTCTTTCCCGAAAGCTTTAACCGTTTCTTCCACCAAGGAAAGGCTCATTTCCCCGGAAACGGTGGTACCGCTCCGGACGGTGATGGCTCCCATGGCGGCGGAGAAGGCTGCAATTTTCTCCGGTTCCCATCCCCGGAGGGTGCCATATATCATCCCCGCCATAAAGGAATCTCCGCCCCCCGAAGTATTGACCGGCTTCACATAATGGACCGGGGTAAAAAACCGTTTTTCCCCGGAGGCGAAGAAGATCCCTCCCTTGCCCAGGGTAATAAAGACCCGGCTTGATCCTTCCCCCATAAAAAAGGATGCGGCGTCTTCCAGGCTTTGCTTGAGGGCGGGGTAAAGCCCTTCATCCTCCGGCGGGGGAATAGCGACCCCCGAAAGATACGCCGCCTCCATGCGGCTTAGTTTGAGGGTATGAAAACGGCCCGTAAGGCCCTTGACCTTGGCGGATTTCCGGGCCGACACGGGGTCGAGAAAAAAAAGGGGCCCCGGCTCCCGGCTGGACCCAAAGCGGTCCAGGATGAAGCGGATCATCCCGGCCTGGAGACCCGTATCGAGGACAACAACGCCGCTTCCGGCAATAATATCCGCCTTGCTCTCCAGATGCCCTTCCGTCATCCTTTCCAGGGCCGACATATCCGACAGGGCCAGCTTCATTTCCCCATTGCTGTCCAGGATCGCCATGTAAACGGAAGACGACAGGCCGGGAATGAAAAGGCTGTGTTCAATGTCAAGGCCCATGACCCCGCTGGAAGAGCGGATCAACTGACCCCCCGGATCGTCCCCGATGACGCTGATAAGGCGCACCTTCGCCCCCAGACGGAGCAGGTTTTCTGCGATGTTCCGGCCTACCCCTCCGGGACAGTATTCGACCCTGCCGGGGTTTGAATCGGCCATGTTGAGGGGATCCCGGGAAAACCCGTTTATGTCCATATTGGCGGCGCCGATGACGGTAACGCCCTTGGGCGGCATATCCATTCATTCATAGTATATAATAAATCCCGCCGAAAAAAAAGTGTAAACCAGAGGGCTGCCTTTTCTTTTTATGCTTATCCTGTCCCGGCGCTGCCGGTCTATGATATATCGTTCCAGCAAGTTTTGCGCCCTGTTTCCCCGGGATGGAGTGTTCCGCCCTTTTACAAAAGCAAAAAAACCAGCTCTTTTTTTTACAAAAATCCTTGACAAATTTCCTAAACCGTGGCGGAATATATATGGGAGAAATGTGTTGAAACAGGACCTGGCCAGAATAATTTTGTTTGGGGGGGGGGGGGGGGGGGGGGGGGGGGGGGGGGGGGGGGGGGGGGGGGGGGGGGGGGGGGGGGGGGGGGGGGGGGGGGGGGGGGGGGGGGGGG
>JAITHE010000056.1 GCA_031280125.1 Treponema sp. | reverse complement strand
ATACATTATGTGACTTATGGATATATTCACTCATATCTATATTTTACTACAAATCAGTGGGGGAACACATCCCCCACACCCCCAGATTCACGCCCTAAAGGGCGGAGAATTAAACCCTTAGAGATTAAAAATGGATTTTCAAAAATAAATTTTTAACCTCAAAAACCGCATGAAGAGGAGGACAAGGGTTTTGGGAAACCCTTTGGAATGAGTGGCATAGTAAATTATATAAATATTATAGGTTTAGCAAGCTATATGTTTTTTGTTTGTGTATGTAAATATACAATTGCGATTTCAAATTCGTCCCGGTCCGCCGCTCCCCAATTTGCCCTGAATGAACGGAGCCTTTTCAAAAAGTGGAAAAGATGTTTGGCGATGCCATACGGGACCACCAAGCCGGGCGCTTAATCCGGGAAAACAAAAAACTAAAGGCCTATAACAGCATGGTGAACCGGAAAAACCCTGTCAGGGAATTTTCTGCGGCCTTTTTTACTTTACCGCGGCCATCCCGCTGTGTACCTCGATAAGCCGCTTTTGCTTTGGCCTGGTTATAAAAACAGAAAAGCCCTGCGGGACTTTTTAAAAACCGGCGCCGTAATCATCTGCAACGATGTTCACAAAATGGGCAGCGCCTTGTTGTGCGCGGCGGCCATTCCCCTTCGTAAACTTATCTTTGTCAACCCGCTGCTGGGGATTGACCCGGGAGCGGCGGGGCTTTTTGTGGATGCGCTGAGGTCTGTTCCTTTACCTTTCCCGCCCGGGGAAACACAGATCTTTATGTACAGCCTTTCAAAGCATCTGCGCCGAGGCAAGGCGGCGCTTTTTATCCCGAAGGAAAACCTGGGCGTTATAACCAGGGGCGTAGCACATTCCAGCGCAACGCGTTTTATCTTGCCGTGGACGCCCAGGTTCCCGTATTTCCCTGGGGATTGCGGCCCGCCCGCCTTCGGGGCTTCTTGCCCTGTTCAGGAAAAATCCTGCCTTACCATGATTTGCGGAGAACCGGTTCAGCCCAATCACCTGCTCCTCAAAGATGATTCCGTCGGCGATCTCCAGCGGAGATCCGAAGCTGCCATCCACGCCTTGATGTAAAACAGCTTAAAGCCGCTGCATTTTACAGCGGGTACACCCAAGAACATGCACATGGGAACGGACGGGTTTTTCAAAAAGCCGGGCAATAAGATACTCATCTTCCCGGAGTACCCCGCCGCAGACCGGACAGACCCGGAGGCGGTCTCCCTGCAGGCAGTAGATACAGCCGGAAATATGCATCAGCCGCTCAAGGCCCCCCAGGGAGGGAAAGGCAGCGGATTTAACCCGTTCCCCCTGGGTCAACTTGGCGGAACAGACCGGGCAGAACCGGGAGATACCGGAACTCCCCGGTGCGTTCCTGGTCTTGCCTCCGGACTGCGGCTTCCGGCCCTTTCCCGCCGCCGCTGCCGGCACAAAGAGGCCCCTGGGAAGGGAAATTAACAGGGTAAACCCAAACCAGAGCAGGATTATTCCGGCCAGGGCAAAAAACAGAAATGGTATCCAAGAGGCCATGCGCCAATTCTCCACATTATATGTTATACTCGGTATAGTGGCTGTTTTATACATTATCGGCACCCCCATAGGAAACTTGGGCGATCTGAGCTTCCGGGCAGTGGAGATTCTCAAATCCGCGGACCTTGTGGCTTGTGAGGATACCCGGCAGACTTTAAAACTGCTAAGCGGCCTGGGGATACGGGTTCCCCTGCTTTCCTGCCGGGCCCATAACGAAGAGGCAGCAGCGCTTAGGGTGATCGCCGCCCTGGAAAAGGGTAAAACCGTAGCCTATGCCAGCGATGCGGGTACACCAGGGATCAGCGACCCTGGATCGGCATTGGCGGGCCTGGCGGCGGCGGCGGGCCACGATGTTATCCCCTTGCCGGGACCTTCGGCCTTTACCGCCCTGGTTTCCGTAGCCGGAGGGCGGGACAAAACGGTGGTTTTTGAGGGTTTCCTGTCCCCCAAACCAGGCCGCCGGCGGGCCCGGCTGCGGGAACTGCTGGAAACCGGCTGGGCCTTTGTACTCTATGAATCGCCCTTTAGAATTCTTAAACTTTTGGAAGATTTGGCCGATCTTGATAGTGAACGCTATATCTGTGCAGGCAGAGAGATGACCAAAGTCCATGAAGAGTATCAACGGGGTTCGGCGGCGGCAATCTTCGCTTTTTTTTCAAAAAAAGAACGCCAAATGGGGGAATTTACCCTTTATGTATCTGGTCATAAACACAAATAAGGTTTAAGCTTATAGTAGAAAATGCCGATAATTAAGGCAGGTAGGATATGAGTATGACGATCGACAGGATAAACCCCCTGGAACCCGTACAGCCCGGCAAGAAGTCCGGACGGGGCGGTCAGGTAGAAAAGGGCAAAGCGGCCGATTCCATTTCTGTCTCCCCGGAAGCGGTGGCAAAGGCCGAACTGTATCATGCTATGGAGCTTGTCTCCACCGCCAGCGATGTACGAACGGAAAGAATTGCCGAACTTAAAGCAAAGATAAACAATCCTTCCTATATTAACGACAAGATTCTCCAGGCTACGGCGGATAAAATATTGGACGCTTTCGGCCTGTAACCTTAAAACAGGGCAAGCCTTGTATGGATATTTCAGTACGGCTGGATCCGGAAATTCTCATAGGAAGCGACACGGTCAGCAGGGCCGGTACAATCTGCGGCGAATTGGGCGGCCGCGTCCTTGTCATAACCGATCAGGCTCTGCATAAAAATCAAAATATAGAACGGCTTACTGCGATTCTGGAAGATTCGGGGGTTGAGGCTATCGTTTTTGATGAAATTCTTCCTCAAACCACGGCGGAAGCGGCGGAAGCGGCGGCGGCTCTGGCCCAGGGCGCCCGGTGTTCCGCCGTTATAGGGCTGGGGGGCCTTATTACCCAGTCTATAGCCCGGATTACCGCAATAACCGTTAAAAGCCGGGTAAGCATATTCGATCTGCTGGATGGAATCAGCCCGCGGGAAGGCTTTATTCCCTACATTGGTATCCCCACCACAGGCCGGGACCCCTTTTTCTTTTCCCGGTACTTTATTGCCCTGGACCCCCGGGACCGCTCGGTAGGGCTGATAAAAACGCCCCTGGGACTCTGCGCCGCCGCCATTATTGATGGGGGCCTGTTCGACTCCGTACAGGGAAAATTCGCCGCCGCCGCCGCTTTTGACGGTTTCTGCATTGCCCTGGAAGCCTATTGTTCCAGCAGGGCTTCGTTTTTTTCAGATGCCCTGTTGGAACAGGCCCTTGTCCTTTATACCCGGATGATGGATAACCGGCTCCCGGATGTAGCGGCAAGCGCCGCCAATGCGGGTTTCCTTACTGCCCTGGGCTGTTCAGTTTCATCCCCCGGCATAGGAACCGCCCTGGCTTTTGCCCTGAATGGCCGCTTCCCGGTGGAAAAATCATGGTATTCCACGGTTTTACTTCCCCATGTCCTGGAAAAACTCGCCGCCGCCAGGCCGGAAAAAATCGCCAAAGTCGCCTCCCTTATGGAAGAACCGGCGGCAGAAATGCCGGTCTCCGAATCCGCCAATGCCGTGGCGGGGGCCGTGCGGCGCCGCATGGAAACGCTGAAACTGCCCGTTAGGCTCAGGGACTGCGGCCTTTCCCTAGACCGGCTGGCAGCCGCCGCGGAAACGGCCCGAAACCTGGAATTTGTCGCCCACTGCCCCTGGACCGTCTCTGTCGAAGATGCCTGCGATCTTTTAAAAAGGGCTTTTTAATAGGCGGCGTCCGCTGCCCGCAACGGAGAATCCGGCGTTACTGGCCAAATAAATTGGTGGTGCCGGTTTTCCATTCTTCCAGAGCTTCAAAAACAATCCGCTCCGCCTCGATCCAGGAATTGGCCCGGGGGCCGCTCAAACCCCGGTTGGTGGAATTGGTAAATACGATGGTTTTATGCCCCTGATCCCTCAACTGGGTTATGTTTTGCGGCGCGTCGTCTATATAGACATGGGCCCCCACAGCCACCTTGTCGTTCATAAAACAAATGTCCCAATAGGGAATGTCGTAGTTGTCAAGCCAGTCCACAGTTTGGGTAATGCTTGTTTTATGGGAATATTTAAGAAAAAGCCGGTGGGTGATGATGCGGATCCGCACTCCCCGGCTGGAAAGTTTCCGCAGGGTTCCCGGCGCATCCCTTACGGGAGGCATGTCCCGAAAAAGATTCCGCTGGGTTACGGCAAAACGGTGCAGCCTGTCGTAGCCGCCATATTCGGCGATGCCCCATTCCTCCAGGCCGTAACTTACCTCTTTTGTCAGGGATGCTTCCGGCTTGTCAAGCCATTCGGCGGCTATCTTTCGCAGGGCGCCGTAAAAATCTCCCACCACGCCGTCAAGATCAACCCCCAGGATAAAACTGCTTTCGTCCACAAATCCCCCATCAACATCCGTCCGGGCCCGCCCGGAATCATGCCTGTTTTGAAATAAGTATAACCATGCTTCTGGCCTGTACGATGTAACGATCCTGATGACCCAGTTCCGCTTCTGTTCCCGGCAGGCATATATCCTGCGGACTAGACCGGCCCGTATCTACCGCCCGTACCCAGCGTTTGCTTTCCGGAGCTTTACAGATAGAAAACATCTTCTTTTTGGGGCCGCCGTTGAACATAATAAAAAAGTCGTTGTCATCCTGGTCTGCCAGAATATCGGCCTTGCTGCCATCCATGCGCAGGGCCAGACAGGGTCCCAGATGTTCCCAGTTGGGGTTTTTGCCCGATTCGTCAAACCAGGTAATGTCAGGGATGGCATTGTAATTACCTTCCCGTCCGGTATAAAATTCAGGCCGCATAAAACCATGATGACGGAGGCGGAAGGCGATCATCTCCCGGGTAAAACGGTAAAGGCCGGCGTTTGTTTCTAGAAGGGACCAGTCGTACCAGGAAAGGGCATTATCCTGGCAGTAGGCATTGTTGTTTCCGCTCTGGGTACGGCCCATCTCGTCTCCACCCAGCAGCATGGGGGTTCCCAGGGAAACCATCATGGTGGCGATAAAATTTTTCATAAGCCGTTCACGGATTTGTTCCACCACCAGGTCGATGCTGGACCCTTCCGCGCCGTTGTTGCCGCTGCAATTATTGCCGCTGCCATCCCGGTTTTCTTCGCCATTATCTTCGTTGTGCTTACGGCTGTAGGAAACCAGATCCCGCAAAGTAAAGCCGTCGTGGCTGGTAATAAAATTGATGGAATGAAAGGGCTTGCGTCCATCCCGAAGGTAGAGATCGCTGGAGCCAGAAAGCCGGGTTGCCAAATGCCTGGTCTGGCTGGGATCGCCCCGCCAATAGAGGCGTACATCATCCCGGTAGCGATCGTTCCATTCCGCCCAGCGTCCGCCGGGGAACCATCCCACCTGGTAAGCTCCACCGGCATCCCAGGCTTCGGCAATGATTTTGGTGTGGCTTAACACCGGATCTTCGGCAATCAGTTCCAGGGTGGGGGGATTTTCCATTAACCGGCCTTGCTGGTCCCGGCCCAGGATGGATCCCAGGTCAAAACGGAAACCGTCCACATGCATCTCTATAACCCAGTAGTGGAGACAGTCGATAATAAACTGCCGCACCACAGGATGATTACAGTTAAGGGTATTGCCGCAGCCCGAATAATTTTGGTAATAGCGGCGGTTTTCGTTCAGGATATAGTAAATCTGGTTATCCAGCCCCCGGAAGGAAAAAGTGGGGCCCTGTTCATTCCCTTCCGCGGTATGGTTGAATACAATGTCCAGAATCACCTCCAGCCCCGCCTTGTGGAGTTCCCGGACCATTTCCTTAAATTCCCGTACCTGCGCGCCGGGAGTAGAACCGGAGGCATAAGACCCCTTGGGCGCAAAAAAGGCTGCCGTAGAATAACCCCAGTAGTTTACCAGGGTTTCCCCGGTCCGTGGATTAATCCGGGGAAATTCCCGTTCGTTAAATTCCTGGATAGGAAGAAATTCCAGGCTGGTAATCCCCAGATCCTTGAAAAAAGGAATTTTCTCTATTACTCCCCGGTAGGTTCCCCGGTGTTCCACGCCGGAACCAGGGTGGGCGGTAAGGCCCTTGACGTGGGTTTCGTAGAGGACACTGAAGCGCAGCGGATAGTTAAGGGGAAGATCCCCCTGCCAGTCAAAATCGTCGTTGACCACAATACAACGGGGCTGGGTCTGCATGTTATCCCGCTGGGAAAAGGACAGATCCCCCGCGGGATCCGCCGGGTTGTATCCCAGGGATTCACCCATGTTCCATTTATCCAGAGATGTCAGGGCCTTTGCATAGGGATCCATCAGACCTTTGTGGGGATTAAAGCGAAAACCCCGTTCAGGATTGTAGGACCCGTTTACCCGGTACAGGTAACAGGCTCCTTCCTTGAGGCAGTTCACATGGCAGTGCCAGATGTCTCCACTTTTATTTTTCTGTTTATCCAGCTTAATTTCCGTAAAAGGACTGTCCCCGGCGGGGCTGTCAAACAAGACCAGACTGACCGATTCCGCATGGCGGGAAAAAAGAGAAAAATTTACCCCCCCTTCGGTAATCACCGCTCCCAAGGGCAGGGCCTTTCCGGTTTCAACCACATAATCGGCCATGATTATTCCACTATTATACTATAGAAAACGGGACACGCCTACTTCTTTTTCTCTGCCTTAATATCAGCCAGTTCCCTTGCGTTTTGGACAAAGACGCTGTCTTTGCGGAGCTCGCCGATAGAAACGGGCAGCCGGTAGGTCCAGTTAAATTCATTGGCCGTACCGGGAACGTTGATCCGTTCCGAGGCGGGATCTGCGGCGTACCAGCTTCGGGAAAGGTGGAGCAGATCCTGGATTTGAAACACCCTGAACCGGGAAACGGCGGCGGCGGCGTGCTTTAGGATGATCTTCGCCGTGCCGGGATTGTAAATCCTGGGCAAAGAAGGTACGCCGATAAAACCCGCAAAGGATTCCTGATCCGCCTCCGTATCCCACCATTCACGCAGGGTAGAACTGTCGTGAACTGCGGGGGTACAAACGGAAAGTTCAGGATATTCTCCAAAGGGTATATAGGGCTGGCCCTCCTGGTCCCAGCGGCGGAACCAGCGGATCACCCTTAGCCCCAGAATTTTAAGTTTGGAAAGAACCCGGGGAACACAGCCGGGTACGGCCCCCAGATCTTCCGCGCAGGGCAGCATGGAAGAAGATGCGGCAAGTATGGAGAGAAGTTTTTCCCCTTCTTTTTCCCAGATTGCCTCTGATTCACGGCGGCGTTCATCCAGCATGGTTTCCAGGGCGGTTCTTTCCTTTTCCGAAAGGGAAGCGTAGGCCCGGGAATGGCGGTAATACCAGACGGGAAAATATGTTCCTTCGGTATATTCATAAAAAAGCCGGTTATGCCATGCCTGGATCAGGGTTTTTTCCGCCGCCGGAAGAAGTCCCAGGGCAGATATATCCTTTTCACCCTGGATATGATCCTTGAAAAGCCATAGATCTTCGCTGTCTATACGGTTAAGGGCCAGGGCAAAACACCGTTCCGCCTCCGCGGCGGTCTCTGCCGGTGAACCGGCGCCGCCCCAGTGGTTCCGTATACCCTCCCAGATTTCTCCGCCGGGAACGTGGGGCCGGGAAAGCCACCGTATACGCCCCTGATCAAAACCAAGCTCTTCCAGATCCTCCCGGGTAACGGGAACATAGGGAATGTAGCGGCCCAGGGCGGAAGAATGATCCGCCCTGGAGGAAGCCCAGATACGGAAAAAACCCAGCACATGATCGATCCGGTAGGCGTCGTAGTACCGCGCCGCCATTTTGAGCCGGTCCTTCCACCAGCGGTAATCGTTCCGGGCCTGGGCCTCCCAGTTATAAATGGGGAATCCCCAGTTTTGACCGGCGGGACTGTACATATCGGGCGGCGCCCCGGCGGATAAATCGAGCCGGAAAATATCCGGGTTGGACCAGACATCGCAGGAATCTTCGTTCATCAAAATAGGAAGATCCCCCTCCAGCAAAATGCCCATATCCCGTATTGCTTTGGCAGCCCGGGAAAACTGCCCGTCCAGGGCCTTTTGCAGCCACGCCCAGAAAAGATGCTCCCCCCTTACTGCGGGATCCTGCCAGAGGGCATCGATCTCCCGGGAATCTGGCTGGCGGTACCGGGGCCATTCCTTCCAGCTCCACTCTCCGTTGGATTCTTTGAGCCGGCGGAAAACCGCATAGGATTTGACCCAGGGATTGTCTCTTATCCAGTCCCCCAGGGCGCCGGTTTCCGCATCCTTTTCTATAGACGGCCCGGCGGCGGCGTATATCCTTCTTAGCAGTTCCATCTTTGCCCTGAGTACCTGGTAATAGGGAAACCGGATCTCCCGGTCGAAGCGCTTTCCCAGCTCTTTAATATCCCCGGCAAAGGACGGGGCTTCTTCCAGGGCGCTTAACCGAAGGTACAGAGGATGGAGGGCAAAGGCGGTCAAGGCGCTGTAGGGAGAACTTTCGTAACCCGTATCGTTGACCGGAAGTATTTGGATTAGCCCTGCCCCTATACCGGCGCAGAGACCGGCAAACTCAATGAGGTCCAGGAATTCCCCCACACCGGTACTTTCACTGCCCCGCAGGGCGCCCACAGGAACCACCACGCCAATCAGGCGGTTTTGGCTTAAAACGCCGTGTGCTGCCATTTTTTTGCTCCTGGATACAGTATAGGCCAAAAAGGGAAAAACGTAAACGGGAAAACGGCGGGGGCGTACACCAAGCCGCCCGCTCTAGCCGCTAGGCCATTCACTCCAGCTAACGGCTTATCCGTTGGCAAGCGGGAACTAGTCCGTGCCGTACGGGCGGTACGGGAAGCGGGCCCCTTACTGTTTGATGTAGGTTCTCCCGGTTTCATCAGTTAAGGTTATTGTGGGGTAGAAGGTAGGGCCCGCCCGCTTCCACTCATATACGTGCGTGTTATCGAGCAGGTCCTCGTCGGGATCGATATTGGGATCGATCATGGTTAGAACGTTGTCTTTAACCGTGATCGTCCCGCTGCCATAGGGACTCCAGTCCTTATCCCCTTCGTAGCGGACGTAGCGCTTCCACATGCTGCCGGTGATGCGGATAAGATACAGTACGCGGCCCTCAGGGTTGTGCGTAACCGTCATATACTCGCCGTCATACTGGCCGCCTCCCTTGTTCTGGGCAAAGCCGGAGGCGCAGAGCAGAATCAGCGCCGCCAGACTGAGCATCCGGAACGCGGCGTTACCAAACCTTTTGTTGTTCATAGTAGTACTCCTTTGTGTGCGCGGCATATATGGCAGCCGCGTTGTGCCGGTGGTTGTGGCGCTCATCTATCCAAGCTCAATTCTTTAGTAAAATCTTCGAGTGTTTGAGGGTCAGGTTTGCCGTTGGCTTCAGCCATTATGCGGTCAAGTTCCCCGTCTATTGCCCGCGCTTCTTGCTCGTTCTGGTTATGCATCCGCTTATTCATTTTCTGATACAGGCAGTAACAGAGATTGAGGTTCCGTTCCGTATCA
>JAITHE010000023.1 GCA_031280125.1 Treponema sp. | reverse complement strand
TTTTTTCGACAACTGCTTCGTGAAACAGAAAAACTCTTATAATTGTTGCGTAAGCAACAACCCCGCGTCCGCAAGACCGTCGGCTACGCCCGCTTCCAGGGGGAGGAGGTCTGCGCCGCCCTCGCCTCCGTCTACCGCTGCCTGTGCCCCCTGCTCAACTATTTTTACCCCTCGAAAAAACTCATCGCCAAGAAACGGCTTCCTAACGGCAGGGTACAAAAAATCTACGAACGGGAACTGAAGACCCCCTTCCAACGGCTCAGGGAAGACCCTGAAATCGCCAGGGTCTACCAGGAGCGGGCTATACAAACCAAGGCCGGTCTGTCTAAACTCAGAAACAAATAGGACACAGGGTCGGGGGTACTGGGTACAAACAGGATACTTGACTGCCGCCGGAAAATAACCTATATTGTGTTTGTGAAGCGTTTTCTGCTGCCCGCCGTGCTGATTGGCGTTATCGCCCTTCTGCTTGCGGTCATTGGGGTTCTTGTAAGAAACAAAATCCCGGCAATTGCCCTGCCGGAAATTATCAGCGAAAAGTCGGATATATCGGCCCATACGGTGGTTAAGGAAGTTCTGCCCATCGGTGAATACGCATGCCTGGCCTATCATTATACGTCTGTGGTTAAGGACGTAAATACCAAGGATATCCGGGGCTGGAACATTCCTTTTACCACCAGAAAATATATTTTTACCTACGATGGCATAATGAAGCTGGGCATCGATGGAAATAAAATCCGGGTAGAAGAAGAACCCTCCAGGGCCGCCGTCCCGAAGGGGCCGGAAACAGCTCCAGGCGGCCCGGACCTGCCGGTAATCCGCATCTTCCTTCCCCCGGTGCAAATTCTTTCCCATGAAATCAGCGAAGGTTCCATAGAAGTGTTTGAACAATCCCAAACCATCTTTAACGAAATAAAAATAGAAGATGCCTTTAGGGTAACCGCCGACAGAAAACGGGAACTGGAGGCAAAGGTTATGGCAAGCGATGTTCCGAACGAGGCCAGGGACTCGGTGGAGCAGCAGTTTGGAACCCTGCTTAAAAACCTGCCGGGAATTCGGGGCGCTTACGCTATCGAATTTACCTGGCAGGACTCCCAGGCGGCTGGAAATCAGCTCTAAACGCGCCGGTCTTAACCACGCTGGTAACCCGCAGCCGCTTGGAAAAAGAAGGCCGCTGCCCGGAAAACGCTTGTGCGCCGGGCCGCTGGATCGGGGAAACCCCCGGCAGACACAATTTGACCGCCGGACGGCAATACCCTGCAATACTATTCCAGTCATCATGACTCGCTGCTGTCCACAGGATATCCGCCATGGCCCCGGTATTTGAAACCATCCTGGAACATATTTCCGATCATCACTGCCGGTTTGTATTTCCTTCGGAGACTGCCGCCCTTACATGGGCCCGGAAGGTCTGCCTTTATGGCATGGTCCGTTCCGTAACGCCGGATCGTTTTCTTGCCTGGGACCGCTTTAAGGAAGAAACAATTAACGCCCCGGAAAAGGGACGCCGGCCCGTTTCGTCCTTGGTCCGCAGGCTATTTGCCCGTTCCCTGATCCAGAAAAACGCCGCCGCGCCTTTTTTGTCCGCCATTGTTCCGGTGGAATTCGCCGAAACCGGCGAAGTGTTCGCACCTTCCATCGCCGCCAGTCTCAGTTCCCTGGCTTTCTGGGCTGAACGGCGGCGATCCCTGGCCGCTGAGGACGATGCGGAAGACCGGGACCTGGTCCTAATAAAAAATGAATACGCCGCCTTTTTGAACAGCCATGGCCTTTTTGAGCCTTCCTGGGAGCAAAAGTCTTTCTGCGATACCGGGAACAGCTATATCATTTTTTTTCCGGAAGTGCTGGAAGATTTTACCGAATACCGGAATTTGCTTGGTTCCCGGGGTATTGTTTTTTATTCCGCGGATAATTATGCCCGGACAGATAATTCCAGTCCGGCGGAAAAACAGGAGCTGCGTTTTTTTGAATCCGCCGGGGCGGAAATTCGCAGCGCCGTGTCGGAACTGCGCCGGCTCCATGAAGAAGAGGGCCTGCCTTACGAAGAGATGGCGCTAAGCCTGCCCGGATTTGACGCCATTGAACCCTATGTAAGCAGAGAACTGGCCCTCCAGGATATACCCTTTACCTGCCGGGCGGGGAAAAGCCTGGGAACGTATCCTGCAGGGCGTCTTTTTTCCCTGATTGGTGAATGTGCCGCTTCGCTTTTTTCGTTTGACGCCCTCAAGCCCCTGCTTTTGAACGGCAGTATCCCCTGGAAGGATTCCCGGATAAACAGGGAGCTTATCCGTTTTGGCATTGAAAATCACTGTGTTTCACCCTTCAATGACCGGGGGCGTACCCTGGATCCCTGGGAGGAGGGATTTAAGCGAAAGCCCCGGGAGGATCTGGCCGCCTGTTACCGGGAACTTAAGCAGCGCCTTTCCGCCCTTGCTTCCGCAAAGACCTTCCGGGAAATTCAGGAAAAATATTTTGCCTTTCGCACCCTTCTTGATATGGAACAGTGCGGCCCCGAAAGCAATGCTGTCCTGGCCCGCTGCGTGGAAGAGCTTGCATCGCTGATCGACGCGGAAGAAGAATTTCCCGATCTGTTTGACGGTTCAGGGGGCGCCTTTAATTTCTATGTTTCCTGCCTCATGGACAAAAACTATGTCTACGCCCAGCAGGAGGCGGGGGTTAATATCTACGATTACCCCGTAGCGGCGGGAGCGCCCTTTGGCTGCCACATGGTATTGAACGTTTCCCAAGAGGCGGCTACGGTTCAACACAGGCCCCTGTCTTTTCTCCGCCAGGACAAACGGGCCGTCTTGGGCATAGAAGACCATAATGTGTCGGGCCAGCTCCTGGCCTTGTACAGCATCGCCCCCTGGAAAGACTATGTCTGCCGTACGTGGATCAGCGCTTCGGAAAAAACTTTTACCGGCTGGGCCATACCCCACAGCGCCTTTGCCACGAAGCTGAAGCGGGAAGGGGAATTGCCAGAAACCGGGGAGGGGAATCCCTTTACCGCCGAACGCCGCTGGTGGGCCGGTTCCCAATATGGCAAAAAACCGCAGCGGCTTTTTTCTGTCCAGCGCAGGGGCTTTGAAAACTGGAGCCGTATCCTGCTGGCCGCCGCAGGTTCCACCGGCGGCGGTTCCGGCACGGCGGCGCTGCTGCGGGAATGGATACAAAACAAAAACGCCGGTTCTAAAAGTTCCGCCGCCGATCCTTCCCCGCTGTCCGTATCCGCCACAGACCTGAATGAATTCTTCGCCTGCCCCCGTTTTTGGCTTTACAGGAGGATCTTCCGTCTTAAGCCCTTCCGGGAAGACGCAGCCCTGCTGGACGATGAATCCAAAGGGCTCATCTACCACGAAATACTCCGGCGTCTCTTTGGCAGCATAAAAGAACGGGATACGAGGTTTTTAGCGCAGCATCTGGAAAATTATTGTACCTGGGCGGAAGAATTTACCAATGAGGTCCTGAGGAGCGATGATACCCTCAGGGGGCCGCTGGTCTACCCCCTGCTCCTTCCCCTGGCGGCGGCAATGAACCAGCGGCTTCGGGCCCTGCTTAAAACCGAGGCCCGGTATTTTTCTGGCTTTGAGATAGAGGCTCTGGAACAAACATACGGCCTTTCTGAAAAGGGCCTGCGCTTGACCGGCAGAATAGACAGGGTTTCCCTGGCGGAGGACGGGGCCATGATCATCGATTACAAAACCGGAACGCCCCCTTCCCGGCCAAAAAGCAGAACCCAAAAAACAGAAAGCTCCGGCAGTAGCGAAGCGCCGGGACTTGAAGATTTCCAGATCCCCATGTACATAAAGCTTTACGAGGCGGCGGAAGGCAAAAGGGTAAGCCGGGCTTTTTTTATCGGCATCAACAAGCAGGAAATAATTCCGGTGGTGGGCGATCTTGAAGGCCGGCGGAGCATCTGTTCCCGGGAAGACTACGAACCGGCCATGGACGCCCTGGAAAGGGGGATCGATCTTTTTGGCCGGGCCGTTTCTGCGCTCGATTTTACCCCCCAAATTATTCCCTTTAGGGTTTGTGTTTCCTGTGATTACAAAACCATCTGCCGTTTTCTATATTCTCTTAATTCTTTCAATCCCCGGAACGGAACAGCCCGCCATGAAGATTTGCGCGAAGAACAGAAAAAAACCACCCCGATGGAAGAGGAAAAAGACAATGTATTCTAAGGCCCCCGGGGACTTTCCCTTCATCGCCTCCCTGGACGAAGACCAGCGGAACGCCGCCCTTGTTGAAGCCAATGCGGCGGTCAGCGCCGGCGCCGGTTCGGGAAAAACCAGAGTGCTTACCGCCCGGTACGGCTGGCTGGTCATGTCGGGCCGCTGCGGGGTGGAGGAAATTCTTTCCATCACCTTTACCAATAAAGCCGCCAATGAAATGTACAGCCGCATCTACGATCTGCTTGCCCAGTATGCCCCGGTAAACGAATATGCCCGGGAGGCGGTGGAGCATTTTCACCGGGCCCGTATTTCCACCCTAGATTCGTTCTGTGCCGCAGCGGCCCGGACAGCCTGCCGGAGATTCGGAATCAGCCCTGATTTTACCAGTGATGATCAGCGGGTACGGAGCCTGGCCCGCCGCCTGGCGCTGCGGTTTGTACTGGATAAACGGAGCAATCCCGCCCTGCAGCGGCTTATCGCGGAAAAGAAAATACGCCTTACCGCGGAAGAATTGTTTGTTGAACCCCTGCTGCGCCACAGCCCTCTTTCGCGGCCCATGAATTTTGCCAACTTTGAGAAAATTCAGCGGGAAGAAATACTGGAGGCATGGGCGGTCCGGAGCCGCCGGGCGGCTGCATTAACGGCGGACATCCGGGAAAAGCGGAGCGGCATCCCTCAAGGTACGCCCCTGTATGAACATTTGACCCGGATTTTCCTTCATGAAACAGCCCCCCCCGGCATGGAAGCCCTGCTCCTCTGCGAAGAAAATACCGCTTCCCTGCGGAACGCTGTTTTGTCATATATTGTTTTTCTTTCGGAACTAAAGAATTTTAACTTACAAAGGATTCCCGGCAAAACGGAGGCCGCCCTTTCCATCAAAGAAAGCATAAAAGAAATCAAATATGGTCTTTACCAGGAACTGGAAGCCCTGGCAAACCACGCTTTACAGTGGGACATTGTTAAGGCCGTGTTTCCCCTGCTGGAAGAATTTCAGGCCCTCCTGAACCGGAAAAAACGGGAAATGGGGATCCTCACCTTTACCGATATTGCCCACCTTGCCGTAGACGGCCTTCGGCTGTATCCCGATATCAGGGAAATGTACCGGTCTTCCCTCAAAGCGATCATGATTGATGAGTTCCAGGACAACAACGGCCTCCAGCGGGAACTGGTTGATCTCCTTGCGGTTCCCGCCGGGGTATTTTATGTGGGCGATGAAAAACAGTCTATTTACCGTTTCCGTGGAGCCGATGTTTCGGTTTTCCGGAATCTGCTGGATCAGATTGGCCTGCGGCTCAGTCTGAACAGAAATTATCGTTCCCGGCCCGTGTTGATCAGGGCCTTTAATCTGATCTTTGGGGGTTACCGTGATGAGAAAGATACCAGCCCTCTCCAGGCCGTGTTCTCCCCGGACCCTCCCCTTCCGGGAGCGGAGGCGCCGCCTGTTTACGAGGCCTCCTATCGCTGGATGCAGGGCCGGGACGAAGAAAATCCGCCCGAAGGAAAATTTCTCCATTTTGCCTTTTTTGACACGGGCCGCATAGAGGGCGGGGACAATTCCCTCAAGGCAGAAGATTATGAAGCCGTATATATTGCCTTGACCATCAGGACCATGGTCAGCAGGGGAAGGTCCGTATTTGACCGCCGCAGCGGAAAGGCGCGGCCCTGCACATACGGAGATTTTGCGGTACTCCAGCGCCGCTACACCCATCAGCATATACTGGAAAAACATCTTAAGTTTTTCGGCGTTCCCTTTAACGCCGACAGGCCTGCGGGACTTTTTAACGAAGCGCCGGTGAACGACATCCGGGCTTTTTTAAAGACGCTGGTTTATCCCGATGATCGCATCGCCTGCGGCACACTGCTTCGTTCCCCCTTTGTCCGCCTGGGAGAAGAAGCCTTTACCATCTGTATGCTCAAGGGCAAAGAAATTTTTGACCCCGCCCTGGATGATGAACTTCCCCCGCCGGACCGTGAAATATACCAGGAAGCCCGCAGGCGCTACCGGGAAATCGCGGATGAACGGGACCTTTCCGTAAGCTCCCTGGTAAGCCGGCTCTGGTATGATCTGGGCTACCGTTACGAAGCCCTCTGGTCTTCTTCGTCCCAGGTTTACCTTGATCTGTACGATCTGTTTTTTGAACTGGCCAGAACTATTGAAGACCGGGGCCAGGGGCTGATTGAATTCCTGGATTACCTAGAGGATCTGGAAGGGGGAGAAGAAAAAGCGGATGATTCCATCCTGCCCGGCGAAGGGGAAAGCGGGGTACATCTCATGTCCATTCACCGCTGCAAGGGCCTGGAATTTCCCGTGGTGTTTGTCTATGGGTGCGGCCATGGAGAAAATACGAGTCTTGATCACAGGCTTGCGCTTTTTTCCGAAAGCCGGGGACTTTCGCTCTGCCTTCCCCCGGCGGAAGAGCTGCCTGGGAGCGGCGATTATTTTTTTCTTGCCGAAAGCGGGGAACACCTGAAAAAAACCGAAGCTGAACTTAAGCGGCTTCTCTATGTGGCCATGACCAGGGCCGAATCGGAGCTGTACATTACCGCGGCTATTCCCAAACAAAGCAGGAACGAAAAACAGCAGCTTAACCCGGAGTCCTTTGAAAGTTACGAAGAATTTATTGTGGAACGGTTTGAACAGTACCGGACCAGGGACGATATTTCTTCAGCCAGTTTCCTGAGGCTGCTGCCACAGCTTGATCCGGAACATCCACTTTATACCATTGAGGCGGTGTACAATTACAGTCCCGCCGAACTGCGGCAATGTGCCGCCGGTTTTGGCGGAGACTCCGGGGATAATCCTTTGGACAAGGTCCTTTCCATGGAAGAAGCGGCTTTCCGGGCCGGGACGGAATATGACGGCATCCCCGGCGAAGACTTTTATCGGCCCTCTCTCCGAATCGCTGCTGCCAGCGGACTCCATATAAAACGCTTCTTTCCTTCTGCGGCAGGCGCCGCATCAGCATCCTCAATCTGCGGAGACATTGACAGCCTGCTTGAGCAGACAGGGCTTAAAAGCGAAGACTTCGGCATTATTGTACATGCTTTTATTGAAGATCGTTTCAACGGCAGAAAACAGCGTATCCCGCCCCGTTTTGCCGCCGCCATGGGAAACGAAAAGCGTTCCGCCGCCGCCAGGGCGGCCCGGACAATGGCGGATATTTTTTTTGATTCGCCCCTGGGCCGCAGGACCGCCTCGGCGGATTTCAGGAAAACCGAGTATCCCGTACTTACAGCGGTTGACTGCGGCGAGGGCCGGCGGATTCTTGTTGCGGGAAAAATAGATCTTCTCTTTAACGATGGAAACGGTTTTTGTATAGTAGACTTTAAAACAGACAGGGATGAAGATATAAGCCGCCATGCGGGGCAGCTTGCAGTTTACAGACGGGCGGCAGAAGATATTTTCGGCGGGCCCGTGGAGTGCCGGCTTTTCTACCTGCGGAACGGCCACGACGCTGATCTTTCTGCCGAAACAGACCAGATCTCTTTGGAAGAACTAGCTGCTGCCTGGACGCTGGAGAATACGTAAGGTATCCTGAGTTTCAAAACCTTCCATCGCCTTTTACAAAATGCAGGCCGCAAAGCCCCTGATCTGGCGGACCTCCGGCCCTGCCGCTGGAAAAAGCTTCCTGATTTTTTGCACCCCTAGGGTGCAAAAAATTATTTGCCTCCGGCGGTCAGCCTGCACTAGATTAAACTCTAATGGATTCATCCGGCAATGTTGATTTCCGGGCAATGCCATTATTCATCCTAATTTTGAAGGGGAGTTGTTATGGATCCATGTACTATCCTGCTGATTTGCGGTTCCGGCGCATCCACCGCTTTTATGGCCGTGAATATTCGTAAAGAAGCGGCAAAACAGGGTCTTGACTGGACCATTACGGCCCGTAGTGAAGCGGAAATTGAAAACAATGCAGACAAAGTGGACTGCATCATGCTGGGTCCCCATCTTGACTACCTGCTTGATGAATTAACGGAACGTTTTAAAAACAAAAAAGTTGCTGTTATGAAAAAAAGTTACTATTCCGTGCTGGATGGCGCAGCAGCAATCAAGCATATCAGCTCACTTTTTTAGGAGGATACTATGGCAGGCAAAGCATTGGCATGGCTGGAGAATAGTTTTTCCCCCGCCCTCAACAGGGTGTCGAAAAACATTTGGGTCGAAACCATCAAGGACGCCCTATTACAGACACTGCCGTTAATTCTGGTCGGCTCCCTGGCAACGCTGCTGGCCATTCTGCAGGAATATATTCCGTCCATGCCGAATATGTGGACATTTTCAAGTTATACCATGGGACTTATAAGTCTCTTGATTGTCTTCCTGATTCCCTTTAATTATATGGAGCGGAAAAAACTTTCCAAAATGCGGATTGTATCGGGAATTACGGGGGTATGCTTATTTGCCCTGATTATACGCCTTGAAAATACCGCCGAATTTGATTACAGTGCCCTGGGCGCGGGCGGGATGTTTGCATCAATCATTATTGGGGTTGCGGCAGCGCTGGTTATGAGCCTATTTGCCAATTTTTCATTTTTTTCAAAGGACAGCGCCATCCCCGATTTTGTCCGGTTTTGGTTTGACTCAATGATTCCGATTATCCTGCTTATGGCGGCGGGCTGGTTTATTGTGTACTTTCTGAATTTTAATCTTTTCAGTTTTATTCAAGATCTGTTCCGCCCCCTCACCGCCATAGGGGAATCCTTTGCCGGTTTTGTTTTGATATACTTTATCATGTGTTTCCTGTACTCCATGGGGATTAGTACCTGGATCTATTACCCGGTTCTCCATCCCATCATGCTTGCCGGAATCCAGGCAAACATGGATGCGGCTGCCGCAGGGCTGCCCGCCGCCTATATTATGACCCAAGAGGTTGTGTATATCGCTTTCCTGTGCATCGGCGGTACCGGCACAACGCTTACGTTAAATCTTATGTTCCTGCGGGCAAAATCAAAGCGCATAAAATCCATAGGAATGGCCTCGCTGGTACCAAGTTTAATGAACATCAATGAACCCATTGTGTTTGGTTCTGTAGCCTGGAATCCGCTTTTGATGGCAGCCATGTGGATTCAGGGCATTGTTCTTCCGGTTATAACCTACATTGGGCTCAAATCCGGCTTGGTGGCCATTCCCAAGTCGGTGTTCGGCCTGTGGTATGCTCCCTATCCTGTTGGAACAGTTGTTTTGAGCGGAATTTCCGGCCTTGTTCTGTTTGCCATACTTTTTGTAATAAGCGGCATGTTGTGGTATCCCTTCTTTAAAATATACGACAAGCAGCAGGCCGCCGCCGAAAGCGCCGGCCAGCAGGACTAAGCGGAGGAGGAATGTTAAACGCATCAAGCGCTGCTATGGACGCCATCAATTCCATCGCCCTGGAAATTATCATGCATGCCGGAGACGCCCGGCTTTGTATTTCGGAGGCCGTCAAAGCCGCGGCGGAAGGCAATTTTCCGGCAACAAATGAAAAGCTGGAGGAGGCAAAGAAAAAACTTGCCATTGCCCATGGCCTGCAAACCGACATTGTGCAAAGCGAGGGCGAAGGAACAAAGCATGACCATACCCTGCTTTTTATCCATGCCCAGGATACCCTGATGACCATTTATAGCGAGATGAATATGGTACGGCAGCTTAAATCCGTATTTCGCCGCTATGAGGAAAGAATTACCGAACTTGAGAGGAGAATTTTCCATGGCTAAGATGAATCCTGTTACCGGGTTTCCCAAAACCTTTTTCTGGGGCGGCGCCGTTGCTGCCAATCAATGTGAAGGTGCCTGGCAGGAAGGCGGCAAGGGCTGGTGCGTGGCAGATATTAACCCGTACCGCGGTGATCTTCCTCCTGAACAGCGGACCAACAAGGATATTTCAAGTGAAGACATTGCCTTTGCAATAAAGGACACCCAGGGGGTTTATCCCAAACGGCAGGGCATTGACTTTTACCATACCTACAAAGAAGATCTTAAGCTGCTGGCGGGTACCGGCATGAATATGTTCCGCACTTCCATCAATTGGGCCCGTATTTTTCCCAGGGGAGACGAAGCAGTTCCCAATGAAAAGGGACTGCGTTTTTATGATAAGTTGATTGACGAGATTATCAAGAACGGCATGGAGCCGCTTATTACCGTTTCCCACTACGAAATGCCCCTGTATTTAACAACAGTCTATACAGGATGGTATTCCCGGGAGGTAGTGGATTTTTTTGTTCGTTACTGTGAAACCCTGTTTACCCGGTACCAGGACAAGGTCCGCTACTGGATACTGGTCAACCAAATTAATCTGGTTTGCCTTGAAACCTTTAACCACCTGGGAATCGCCGCGGACAAGGTAACGAATTTGGACGAGGCAAACTGGCAGGGCGTCCATAACGAACTGGTCGCCTGTGCCCGGGCTGCCGCCGCGGCGCGGAAAATCAGCCAGGATCTTCAAATTGGGGTCATGCTTTTGGACGATATAGCTTACCCTGCCACCTGTAAACCCGAAGACGTACTGGCGGCATACCGGCGGAATCAAATGCAGTACTTTTTTGCCGATGTCCTTTTACGGGGGAAGTATCCTGGTTATGCATACCGTTTTTTTGATGAACACAATTTCCACATCAAGTTTGGCGAAAGCGATGAAACAGATTTACGAAATACGGCGGATTTTCTGGCTCTTTCATACTACTACACCAGTATCTGTGATGCGGAAAGCGTAAACACCAGACGCGGCGGACGGGATAATCCCTATGTCAAGGCCAGCGGCTGGGGCTGGGGCATTGATCCTGTCGGCCTGCGAACCAAGCTGAATATGTACTGGGACCGGTATGAAGCGCCCATTATCGTCGCGGAAAACGGACTGGGCGCTTTTGACAAAGTGAAGGCCGATGGTACGATCCACGACGACTACCGGATTGCGTTCCTAAAAGCCCATCTGGAACAGATACGCGAGGCCCTTATTGACGGCGTCCGCATCTTTGGCTATTGCCCCTGGGGCCCCATAGACATTGTAAGCTGCTCATCCTCCGAGATGGAAAAACGTTATGGCTTTGTATATGTGGATATTGATACCCATGGCAAAGGAAGCAAAAAGCGCAGTTTAAAGGACAGCTATGACTGGTACAGGCGGGTTATTACTTCCAACGGCGAACAATTGCAATGACGGAACAGCAGGATGATTTCCTTCGACTATACTATCACCGGTGAACTGGGGATACATGCAAGGCCGGCGGGCATTTTGATTCGTGAGGTTAAAAAGCATAAATCCCGGGTATTGTTTTTTAACGGCAAAAAAAAAGCCGAAGGCATAAAACTCTTTGCCATTATGCAGCTTGGCATAAAATACGGAAGCACCCTGGGAGTAATAGTGGAAGGATCCGATGAAGCGGAAACAGCGGCGGCCATAAAACAAACGCTTGAAACATACCTGTAATACTGTACCGGCAGGAGCCCCTATGTACAGCAGGCATAAGCAGCTGTTGAACACGATGCTGCACATGGACCGGGAATGGATAATCTCAAGCGATTTAGCCGCCCTGACAAACAGTTCCGTCAGAACCGTTAAAAACTATATTGCGGAATTAAATTCCCGGCATAAGATTATTATTTCCTCCAAAAAAGGATATCGCATTGACAAAGCGAAGGCCCGCGAGCTGTTATCCGCCTCCGGGGTTAACCCGGCCTATGAATCAAAGGAACGCAGCCGGTTTATCCTTAAAAAGCTGCTGACTTCACCCGATTCCGCCGTGGACCTCTTTGAACTCTGCGAAGAAGAACTGTTTGTGAGCCTGGAAACCATAAATAAAGATATGGTTCTGATGCGAAGAATATTGAAGGAATTTGAACTGCGCATTACTGTTCATGGAACGGCGGCACATTTGGAAGGCAGTGAATTGAGCAAAAGAAAGGCGCTTTCAAATGTATTGTACGAAGAATTCAGCGAACACATACTCAGCTTAACCTCCATTGAAAAGGTATTTCCCCGGTACAACGTACGGTATGCGTACAGTGCGATTCTTGACAGCTGCAAGCAGCGGCATTTTTTTATCAATGAATATACCATGCTGGTACTGGTTCTTGACATGATGATTGGCATTGATCGCATAAAAAACGACTGTTCCCTGCCGGGGGAAAACCGCCGGTATGGCACGGAGGAGCCAGAAAAAGCCGCGGCCATTGGCCGGGGCAGTTCCATGGCCGGTTTGCTGGCAAAAGACATCACCCGCCGTATCGAACACTATTTTCATATTACCTACAACGAGTCTGAGCTGGATGAAATTACGATGATTATCAGCAGCAGCCTAATCAAAACCGATCTTGAAACAATTACCATGGAAAATATAAACGTTCATATCAGCAAAACCTGCGCAGGCTTGATACGGCCAATAAAAAAATGCCTGGACAACTATGATTTTATTGACACCTCCAGCAAATACATGTCCCGGTTCATCTTGCATGTGGATAATCTTTTGCTGAGGCTGGCAAATAACTATGAACGAAAAAATCCCCTTACTGAACATATAAAAACATCCTGCCCCATGATTTTTGAATGTGCCGTCTCGCTGTCCGGTGTTATAAATAAAAACACGGGGTTCCATGTTGGAGAACATGAAACAGCCTATATCGCAATCCACATTGGTTCGTTTTTGAAAATGTATCAAAATATAAGAGACAAAGTTTGCTGTGTCCTTTTGTTTCCAGGCTATTATGATTATGAGGAAAAAATGATTGCCCGGTTTACAGAGGCATTTGGCGATTCCCTGGTAATTCAAAAAGTTCTTTTGCATGCCGAAGAACTGGATTCCCTTTTATCTTCAACCGATTTAGTTGTCAGTATCATGCAGATATCCGGTTGCTATAAAACGCCCTGTGTCTGCGTTAATCCCTTTATAACAGAACGGGATATAGCGGCCATCCGGGAACAGATTGAAAAGATACAGCACAATAAAAAGAAACAGCGTCTTCTTGGCGAACTGAAGGAGATAACGAATCCGGGAATATTTTGCCGGGATATTCCCTTTGCCAGCCAGGATGAAGCGATTCGATACCTGGCAGCGTTAATGGCGGAAAACGGTTATGTTGAAGACTCCTTTGTGGAAGAAGTCCTGTTAAGAGAACGCAGCTATTCCACAGCCTACGGCAGCCTTGCCGTGCCCCATTCCATGCAGGCGGACGCGAAAAAAACAGGCATGTGTATCTTGCTGAACCGCAAGCCTTTTTCCTGGAATCAAAATATGGTGAACATCGTCCTGCTCTTTTCCGTGCAAAGAGACACAAGGCCCCTTTTTTATGATATCTTTGACAATTTGATTGTGCTTTTGCTGGAATCCTCCAACAAATCCAAAATACTAGACTGCCATACCTATGATGAATTTATCCAGGCCATGGCTGGCTGCCTGTAAGGAAACGCCGCCCGGCATTTCTGTTCTTGCCGTTTGCCGCTAAACATGCTATAATAATACATTATGAGTTCGCTAAAACCTGTTTTTACCTCCCTCAGGGAAGCGCAGAAACGCCTGGCCCTGCAGAACCGCGAACAAAAGGATGAGGCCCTCCGGGCGGCGGCGGCGGCCATAGACCGGGACAGGCGGGCTATTCTGGCGGCTAACGCCGTGGATATAAAAAAGGCCCGGTTTGACGGCATGAAGGAGGCCCTTCTCGACAGGCTCTTGCTTGACAAACAGCGCATTGACTCAATTATCGCCGGCATTGAAACCGTGGCGGACCTGGAAGATCCTGTGGGCAGGGTCAAATCCGGCTGGAAAACTCCCAGCGGCCTTTTTATTGAGCAGATCACCGTGCCCCTGGGGGTGGCGGCGATAATTTACGAATCCCGGCCCAACGTAACCGCCGATGCGGCAAGCCTGGCTTACAAGGCAGGCTGCGCTATTCTGCTTAGGGGTTCTTCGGCGGCCCTTGAATCCAACCGGGCCTTGACCGCTTCCATCAGGGCAGGGCTGAATGCGGGAGGCGGCATCGGTGATGCGGTAGCCCTGGCCGGTTCGGGCAGCCGCGACGAGATAAACAAAATCCTGCGGGCCCGGGGGTGTATTGACGTGGTCCTTCCCCGGGGCGGGCGGGAGTTTATACGGCAGGTGGTAGAAAATTCCCGTGTTCCGGTAATTGAAACCGGAGAAGGGAACTGTCATATCTATGTGGATGAAAGCGCCGATATGAACAATGCGGTAGACATCATCGAAAATGCCAAGCTCCAGAAACCCGGGGCCTGTAATGCTGTGGAAACCCTGCTGGTCCGCCGGGAGGCTCTGGCCCTCCTTATGCCTTCCCTGGCCGCCCGGCTTGCAAAAAAGGCGGAACTCCACTGTGATGCGGAATCGAAGGCCGCCATCATCAATGCGGAAACCCGCTGCCGGACGGGGGAATTCGTTCCTTCCCACAAGGGCCTGGTGATCAAGGATGCCGTGGAGGAAGACTGGAAAACGGAATTCCTCGATTATGTTCTGGCGGTAAAAACCGTTCGTTCCCTGGATGAGGCGGTTAACCACATTAACCGTTACGGCACGGGCCACTCAGAGGCAATCCTCACCGGAAACATCGGGGCGGCGGAAGAATTCTGCCGCGGAGTGGACGCCGCCTGCGTTTATGTTAACGCGTCAACCCGTTTTACCGATGGAGGCGAATTCGGTTTTGGCGCGGAGCTGGGGATCAGCACCCAAAAACTTCATGCCCGGGGGCCCATGGGCCTTGAAGCCCTTACCACTATCAAGTACCGGATAAACGGTCAGGGACATGTCCGGGAATGATACGCCCTGTCAAACCCGGCGATGCCAAAGACATCTGCGGCATCTACAACCACTACGTAAGGGAAACGGTTATCAGCTTTGAGGAGATTCCGGTCTCCATAAGGGAAATGACTGAACGAATCACCGGGATCAGCGCCAAATACCCCTGGTTTGTCATGGAAGAGGATGCGGCCCTTGCCGGTTATGCCTATCTAAACGCCTGGCGGGATCGCCATGCTTATCGTTATGCCGCTGAACTTTCAATTTACCTGAAACCGGGTATGGAAGGAAAAGGCCGGGGTTCACAGCTCATGCGGGCCCTGCTTGAGGGGGCAGGGAAAAACGGCTTCCATGCCCTGGTATCGGGGATCACCCTTCCCAATGAACGGAGCGTAACCCTCCACGAAAAGTTTGGATTTGCACAAATCGCCCGGTTTAACGAAATCGGTTTCAAACAAGGCCGCTGGCTGGACGTGGGCTACTGGGAATTAAAGCTATGAACATACCCAGCCTCTTTGCGAAAGCCCGCAAAATTGTTCTTAAATTCGGATCCAATACCCTGGCAACGGGGAATGGAAAAATTAACGCTCCCCTGCTGGAAAAATTTGCAGAACAGGCTGCGGCGCTGATCAGATCGGGTAAACAGATTATCATCGTTTCTTCCGGCGCCCAGGTTGCAGGGCTTTCCGCCATGGATAAATGGGCCCGCAAAAAAGACATCCATTACCGGCAGGCCCTCTGCGCTGTGGGGCAGGTAAAATTGATGAACGCGTGGGAACACGCCTTTACCCCCTGGGGGATCCACATTGCCCAGATCCTCCTGACCCGGGATGATTTTGGCGATACTACCCGGACCCTCAACATGCGGAATACCCTCTTTACCCTGGTAGATGAGGGAATTGTACCCATCATCAACGAAAACGATACGGTCAGCGTGGAAGAAATCAAGATAGGCGATAACGATACCCTGGCGGCCCAGTCGGCTATTCTGTGGAGCGCCGATCTTTTAGTGCTTTTCAGCGACATCGACGGCCTCTATAATAAAAACCCCAAGGAAGATCCCGCCGCACAGCTTGTCGCTGAAGTACGGGACATAGCGGAGGCCCGGCGTTTGGTAAAAGCCTCGGGGACCAGCGAATTCGGTACGGGGGGAATTCTTACCAAGCTGGAAGCCGCCGAAAGGGCCCTATCCTACGGCATCCCCATGATCCTGGCCCACGGCTGCCGGGAACGGGCGCTGGAAGCCCTGGCGGCGGGAACCCAGCCGGGAACGGCTTTTCTTGTACACCAGGAGGCTCGGGGATCATGAAAATACTAATCTCCTGCATAGGGGCGGGGAACATGGGAACCGCCTTGATGAAGGCCGCCGCTGCCGCCGCGGGAGAAAAAAACACCGGCTTTGCCGATACAGACAGGGCCAAGGCCCGGGCCGCGGCTAAAGCCCTTGGGGGTACGGCCTTTGCCTCCAATACGGAGGCAGCAAAGGCGGCGGATTTTGTTTTTCTGGCGGTAAAGCCCCAGTCCCTTGCCCCGGTATTGGCGGAGATTGCTCCGGTACTGCGGGAACGGACCGCTTCGGCCAGGCCGGCGGTGGTGGTGTCTATGGCAGCCGGCTGGTCCATTGCCAGAATTCAGACTGCCCTAAACGGCGCAATTTCCGCCCCCGCCGCCGCAATCAAAGACGGCGTACCCCTGGTACGGATCATGCCCAATACCCCGGCCCTGGTTTCCCGGGGAATGATAGCTCTTGCTGCATCCCCCAATGTTAACGCGTCCAGGCTTGAAGAGCTGGAGCGGATCCTGGCCAGGGCGGGCCTGGTGGAACGGATGGATGAAAAACTACTGGACGCGGTAACAGGCCTTTCCGGTTCCGGCCCCGCCTTTGTCTGCCAGTTTATCGAAGCCCTGGCAGACGGCGGCGTTCTGGCGGGGCTCCCCCGGGACAAAGCCCTGCGCTGCGCCGCCCAAACTGTACTGGGAACCGCCGCCCTGATCCTCCAGACCGGCAAACATCCGGGGGAAATCAAAGACATGACCTCTTCTCCCGGCGGTACTACCATCGCGGGCATCGCAGCCCTGGAACGGGGCGGCTTCCGGGGAACCCTGATCTCCGCAGTGGAGGCAGCCTGGAAACGGTCCCTGGAACTGGCAGCCGAAAAGGAGTAGCGCCGTCTCCCCTGTGCCGCGCTATCCCCCCTCCGCTTTTTTACTTTTCTTCCGAGATGCCCCAAATAGAAAATGTTTCCGAAACCAAAGCCGTGCTTGTATTGAAAGTCCATGCATGGGCATTATTGAGGAGGGACATAGAGGGCGATCCAGCCGAAGGCGGCATCCGTGTAGCGGTCAAGGCATGGAGATACTGACTCTGGGCGGCCTGTCCGCAGTGGTGGATGGTGTCGATGTGCCAGAAACCGGGGATGTTTTGCTCCCCGCTTGAGTAGAAGGTGCGGACGGGGATACGGCTTTTGAGGGAATGAAGGGGTTTGGTGAGGCTTTTCCCCGTGAATTTGAGCGCCGTCTTGTCTTTTGTAAGACAGCGGCCGATAGCGGCGGGACTTATCCGGCACAGTTTTCCGCGATGCCGGGGGTGATGCCGAAATGTGAGGCATATCCCTTTTTCGGTAACATTTTTTGTGAGGCAACGTGGGAACATGCTTTTTCTGGAAGGTACCTGAGCAACATACTGCTTTTCCCAGGGTTTCTGGCCATTGAGGACAGCGCCTTTAAAAACAACAAGCTGACCAGCGTTACCCTGCCGGAAGGGCTTATTTCCATTGGGAAGGACGCCTTTGCCCACAACGATGGTATTTCCGCCATTACCATTCCCGGTACGGTTACCTATGTAGGGGCGCCCCTGCTGAAGATTTTATTATTAGGGCCAACGTTACGGTGGGGAGAGGGCGGTATCAAGGTGATTTTGGCAGGTTCTACGACGAGAACGGAAAAAACGGCGGCCGTACAACAGTTATACGCCATGCCCCCTAAATTGGTTGGAATATTTATAATAAAAAATATAAAAAATGGATTATAAAATGCCTGTAAATAATTAAATCTACCGGTTAAATAGTTTGGCAGCCCGTAATTCCTAACGCAAAAAAGTATAATGCGATAGGAGAAAGAGATGAGTTACCAAAGAATGACGCTTGTAGAACGGATGGACATATTCAGACTGCTCTATGTTGCAAAG
>JAITHE010000121.1 GCA_031280125.1 Treponema sp. | reverse complement strand
GGGATTGGTTTGCACCGGTTTTCGGGTGCGGTATTTGTGCAAATTTTTGCGGGTACTATCTTTATCCTCCGGGGGGACCTTTCCGGCGCGGCCGTATTGCACCGCCGGCGGCACGGCTGCAAGGATCATGGCGAAAATCAGCGGAAAGATCCGCCCGGTACCAGGATGCCGCGGTTTCATGCTAATACACCCTGCTCGTAAAGGGCTGTTCTTCCAGCCCTTGATTTTTGTTCAGCCGCAGGGCAAGAAAATAAAAATACCCCGCATATAGATTGGCAAAATCAAAGAGAATATCATCTGCCGGGTGCCCCTGCTGACGGTACCGGCTCAAAAGCCGTACCAGCATTTTACATTTGCAGCGGATAACATGGCCCCAGGCAGCCTGGATACAACCCCGGGGAATTACAAAGGTAAAGTCCCTGCCCCGGGGCAGTCCGTCCTTGACCGCCTCCTGGAGGGCCATGGTTTTTCCGTGGAGCCACTCCAGCTCTTCCCCGGTTACCGCGGAACCCTTACGCAGGGAAGGGTTAAGGTGGTACATCAGCTCGTTGATCCTGTCCAGATCCTCCGCCAAATCCGGGTCCGCGGCCCGGTCCTTTTCGTTCAACAGGGAACGTAACAAACCGATCATGCTGGAAATTTCATCGGTTAAAAGTTCAAAATCACACCTGAGATCGGAGGCATCGTCGTACAGAAACGAATAGGCCAGATATTTGCTCATCCCCCATCCTTCCCTTTCGGGCTTGTTTCACAATTTAGGCGCATCCCCATGGTCAGGGTAATCCCCGGCATGGGGTAATCCTTAAATGACTGGTAGGAATAGTTGAGGGCGTTGCGGATCACGGCAAAGACGGCAAGGTTTTTTCCCAGTTTCTGGCTGGCGTTCACCGTAAGAAGAAAGGAGGGATCCAGGACCATGACAAAATCTTCCGCCGTCCGCCTGCCTTCCCAGCGGCCGCTTATAGAAAGGGATCCCCCCTTCCAGATCAATTCCGCCTGGGCGCCTCCTGAATAAACAGGCATGTAGGGAATCCGTTTGTCCGATTCAAAGGTATAACCGTAGGCCAAAAGCCAGCTCATCATATACTGAAAGGAGGGAGAGAAAACCAGGGAACTAAAGGGGCCGCGGGAAAAACGCAGTTCGGCCCGGCCCCTGAGATCTGCGCCGCAGAAGAAGGCGCCCCCCACGTTTTGCGGCTTCCATGTCCCGCCGCTCATGTACCAGTGGATAGAATTGTCGTACCACTGGACAAAGCCGTTCCCCTCCAGGCCCAGACGGAAAGCCCCGGCCTTCCCCGTCCAAGCGGCCCCCACATCGGCGCCCCAGCCGTCTTCCGGTTTAAGGTCCGGGTCTCCCCGGGAAGAACTGTCCTCCCAGTGGAGGTCCTGGAAATCGGGGAACTTGAAACTGCGAAAATAGTTATTTTTAACGGTTACGGAAGGATGGGGCTTCCAGAGCAGCCCCAGCTTGGGTACGGGTACCACCGGACCGTTGGAGGCCGCCGCCCCCTTAATCGAAGGGATCAGGGTAAAACCTTCCGCCGGCTGCCACTCGGCAGCCAGATACAAACCTCCGTCGTGGCGGCCGCGGGAAGTGCCGGTTTCCACCCGGGCGTAACGGTAATCCCCCCCGGCCCTGAGGGTAAGGGAAGAAAAGGGATACCAGGCCCAGCGGTTGATCCCCATAAAGGAATGAAAACCGCTGCCGCTTCCCTTATAGTCCGTCCGTTCCATGCTGTGGCTTACCGACGCTTCCATGCCCAGGGAATCGTGGAAGGCCCGGGGCATTTCCCACAGGATATTTTCCCGGGAAGAAAAATCGCGGAGCCTATGGTACCTTTCGGCATAGCCGTGTTCGGGAATGTTTTTGTCCCCCCAGTAAAGGGAGCTGTTCAGAATAAGCTTGGAAAGATTCTGGAATTCCCCGACCAGGGAGGCGGAAAAGCCCGTATCCCATACTTCGCTGTTTTCCTTGCGGCGTTTCCTGCCGTAGGGATCCTGGTATAGAAAGTGGTTGGCCGCCCGGTTGCCAAACCAGGAAGCGGTCCAAGAGAGGTGTTTAAGGCCCATCCCCAGGGAGACGGTGATATTCTGGGCGTCCAGAAGATCTTCCCACCGGGGGTCCTGGTTTCCCGCCAGGGGCTTGTAGTAGGAACCGGGCAGGGCCGACAGATTGGAAAGGGCGGCGGAGACCCTTAGGCCGGGGTTTTGTTTTTTTACGGTAACGATGTTGATTACCCCGCCCAGGGCGCCCGATACATTGTACCGTGAATCGGAACCGCCGTAGATCACTTCGATGCGCTCCACCGAATGAAGATCGATCCGGTTAAAGTCAAATTCCCCGGAGGAGGGGGAATTGGCGGGCAGGCCGTCTATTAAAAAAGCCACCCGTTCTGAATCGAAGCCCCGGAGGTTGATGTCCCCCTGGCTGCCCCGGGGGCCGTACCGGGCCGTTCCCAGACCCGCGGTTTCTTCCAGCAGGGCGGCCAGATCCGGTGCGTTGGCCCTTTCAATCTCTTCCCTGGTGATGGTCTTCATCTGCTGGGAACGTTCCCTGGTTCCCGTGATGGTGATTCCCTCCCCCTCCATCAGGGGAAGCTCCCGGCCTTCGCCTTCGGAAAAAGGATAGTCCCCGCCGGAGGCGGGAATTTCCTGGGCAAAGACGGAAAGAATACCGCCAAGACAGAGAAAAACCGGAAGCGTAAGCCGGTTCATCAAAGCCTTGCGTAGCCCGGCATTTGGAAAATATAGGTGCCCATGGCATCCAGGGTAAAGGCGGCCCGGGCCGCTTCCAGGGTTGCCTCTTCACAGCCATGGGGTTTTGCGGCATCATAGGCGGTGGCAAATTCACCGCTTTTGGCAGTGAGGTTTCTAAAATACACACCGATAAAATTCCCTGGGGGGGGGTAGGGTCCCCCTATGACGTTGTAACCCGCGTCATAGTCATAATATGTCTGCTTCCGGTCCGGGTCGTATTCTATGATGATAACCCCGGAGCTGCCGGTAAAATATTCCACCGACCGGATCTGCCCTTTATACAAAGGTTCGGCGAAGATACTCCCCGGCCCATAGCCGTAGCGCAGGGAGTCCTGGGTAATTCCGTACCAGTCGGCACCGTTTGCGGCCCTCCAGAAACCCTGGGTGGCAGCGGGTATACCGCTGCCGTCGCCGCCGCAGGCGGTAAACACCGACGCGGCAAGAAGGACCGCGCTAAACAGGATACAAATACGTTTGGGAAACATGGTAAGCTCCTTCCGCTCCCTATCCTCGAAGAGCGAAAAAAAGAATGACCGTTCCGCAGGGAACGGGCGTACTTGAAAGTTTCTGGCTTATCCACGATTCGTTTTACGGTACAAAACGGATCGTAAAATCACAGTTACGGGATAGCGGGGGACTGGCTTTAGGCAAAACAGCGTCTGCCCGTATGTTAAACACCCCTCTTCCTTTGCAGTACGCGCCTTTAGTATAGCACGAGGGTCCGGGTTGTCAAGATTTTTTCAGGGTTTTCTTATTTTTTCGTGGTAAAAATAGGATCCCCAGGAAATACCCTTCTTTTTACAGTAAAGGCCTATTTCTTCTTCCATTATTTATTTTCCAGTATTCGCCGTTTCCCCGGCGGTAGATTTCATCGTAGAGGGGGACCAGTTCCCTGTGGTTGTCCCGGATATACCGCATCACCCGGAAGCGGAAGGCGCCCCGTAAATTAAGGTTCTCAAAGTAAAACATATCCGCCAGATCCCCGTATTCGGCCAGGATCTTCCGGAAATTCGTGATGCCGGGAAATATGGGGGCAGGCAAAAACAAGCGGGGAGAGGCGGATACGCATCCGGCGGCGGGGCTCGCCGTTACCGGAGGGCCGCACAGAGGACCGTACCTTTCTCTGTATTATAATTTTTTCTGCCTGGGCATGATTTTTTGGAATAATGCAGTATACTGATAGCCGAAGTTTTACCCAAGGGGGGTAGGAGAATCAGCCAGAACATACTTAGTTCAAGGCCAGTAGCTCCGGGGCATCTCCTTTACCTGGAGCGCCGCCGGATTGATGATCTCTTGGACAGGGCCCTGGAATATCCTGTGGTTATGGTTCTGGGGGGAGCGGGGTACGGCAAATCCCATGCAGTTTATTCCTATCTTCAAAAACAGCGGATTCCCGCCATCTGGATCCAGTTTACCGAGCGGGATAACATAGGGGAACGATTCTGGGAGAATTTTACCCAGTCCATTTCCATGATCAGCGCCAAATCCGCCGCCAAGCTGAAAAAACAGGGCTTCCCCGCCACGGATCAGCAGTTTGAACGTTACCTGGCCATACCCCTGGCGGATATCAACCCCCGGATTAAACTCATCTTTGTCTACGATGATTTTCACCTTATTCACAACCAAACGGTACTCCGTTTTATGGAACACTCCATCACCACCCCCTTCCCAAACATTACCTCAATTCTTATTTCCCGGAAGGAACTGTCCATCAATCTGATGAAGTTCTACTCCAAAGGGCTTCTGGCAGCACTGACCCAAGAAGACCTTCGCTTTAGCAGGGACGAGGTGGAAGCCTTTTTCTCCATGCTGGGCATCAGCGCCCCGGTGGAAACCCTGGATTCCGTTTACCGCGATACCGAAGGCTGGGCCTTTGCGATTCACCTGGCAGGGCTCTACTTTAAGCAAAATCCCTCCGGCGAAGGTTTTGGAAATCAGATCCGCATGAACATTTACAAACTCATCGAAAGTGAAATTATGGAACGCCTTGATCCTGCGTTCAGGAAATTCCTTATCAAACTTTCCCTTATAGGCGCATCTTCCCCGGATCTGATCCGGGAACTTGCCCGGCTCCGCCCGGAGGGAAATTCCGCCGAAGGGCCGCCGTCCAGTATCTGGCGGGAACCTTCCCGGAACGGTCCGGAGCAAGGAGACTCCAAGGGCATGGAGGGCCGATCCACCGCTCCGGCGAAACGACGCAAAGAAGGGGCGGAGGAGCTTATCCGGCAAATTGGAAAACTCGGCTCCTTTATCTGCTTCGACGAATACCGTAATGCCTTCAATATACACCGGCTGTTCCGGGATTACCTGTCAAGTCTCCGGGAAGAGCTGGGGGAGGATGAAAAAAAAGATCTCTACAGAACCGCCGCCGCCTGGTGCATCAGGAACAACCTAAAGATGGACGCCATCATGTACTACGAAAAAGCCGGAGACTATGTGGCGGTTATTACCCTGATCAACACCCTGCCGGTGAACCTTTCCCCTAAAACCATGGACAGCCTGGTGGAGGTGATGGAACGGCTTCCCCAGGATATCTGGTCGGAATACATCGAATCCCACGTGCTGCTGGTACGCTTTGTTCTTAACAGGGGACAAATCACGGAAACGGCGGGAAAACTACAGAGGCTTATCGAGGTTCAGGAGGCCCGTCCGGAAAGCAAATCCCGGGACAGAGTACTCTTTAGCTGTTACATGGGCATGGGGTTTCTTCATAAAATTCTGGCGGTTTTTTCCGGAGATTATTCGTTTCCCGGATATTTTGCCCGGGGGCACCTCTACAAGGAATCCTGGGGCGGAGAAATAGAGGGGCCCTTTACCTCAAGCTGGCTGGGGTCCTATGTCTGCCGGGTAGGCGCGGACAAACCCGGACCTGGCGAACCGGAAAAAATGGACCGTTATATCGAGGCCCTGGCTGCGGCAAGTCCCGATCTGATCGCTTCCATGGGAGGCAATTCTTCCGGCCTGGAAGAACTGGCCCGGGGGGAACGGGCCTTTTTTAGGATGCAGATGCGGGAGGCCGAGGGCTTTCTGCGGGCGGCGCTGATCAAGGCCCGGGAATTCCGGCAGTACGAAACCGAATCCCGTTCCTGTTTTTATCTTATGAGGATAGGCTTTTTCCAGGGCAGCGCCGCCATGATAAATGAAAGCCTTGAAGCCGTAAAGGCCCTGCTTGACCGGGAAGAATACATTAACCGGCACGTCCACTGCGACATCTGCTGCGGCTGGTACCACGCCCAAATGGGAAACTGCGGTAATGTCCCTCCTTGGCTTAAGCAGGAAAGCGGCGAGTCGGGAACCAACAGCCTTATCCGGGGGCAGGAACTGCTGGTACGGGCAAGAAGCTGTTTCCGGGAAAAGGACTACCTTGGCGCCCTCTTTGCCCTGGGACAAACTACCCGTAACGCCTACCATTTTCTGGTGGGGCGGATCGAGGTAAAAACCCTGGAGGCGGCGTGTCTCTACCAGATGAAAGATAAACATGCCGCCTACCGGGCCATGGAAGAGGCCTGCCGCCTGGCAGAACCAGGAGGGTTTTATACGCCCTTTGCAGAACTGGGCAAGGACATGCGATCCCTGGTTTCCCAGGCCCTGAAAGACAAAACCCCGGCGGGATCTGCCGAAAAAAACGCTATATCCTGCCCGGAGGAGCTTCTTGAAAGGATACGGTGCTTTTCCGCCCTTTATTCCAAAAAGCAGCTCCAGGTATCGGAAGAACTTTCCGGCTCCCCGGGACTTTCCTTGGCTTCCGCCGGCCTTTCCCACAGGGAGTACGATGTTTTGACCGGCCTCTTTCAGGGCCTTACCCAGGAGGAAATAGCCCGGTTTTCTTCCCGCTCGGTGAATACGGTGAAAAGCGTGATCAAACGGATCTACGAAAAACTGGGCGCCCTCAACAGGGCGGACGCCATCCGCATTGCCATAAACCGGGGCCTTTTGGACTGGGATGGATCCGGCGCGGCCTTCACGGATACCGCCGCCTCCTCCAAGGCGCATCCCAAACCCGGGGCGAGGCAGGACCGGGAAATCCGGGACCACCCCGCCGGCCGTCCTCCCCTGCTAAAACGGATCTTCGCCGCCGAATGATCCTCCCCCGCACAAGCCGGTTCTGGGGTATCAAACCCGCAGAAGGTATGAACCCGCACCGGGACATCAAAACCGGTATATTGATTCGGCGCCGCCGGTATCGATTAGCGCCAGCTTGCCGCCGTTTTCCAGTTCCACCTCGCGGATGCTCCCCACGGGGGTGTGCCCCACAATCTGGCTATACCCGGGCAGGGGATCCTTCCGCAGGGAGCCGGGGCGTACCCAAACGGGGCTTTGGGTAATATCATCGCCGTAGATGTCGCTGCCGTTAAAGTTGAGGACATTCCTGTCCCTTTCAAAAGCGCGGTTAATGTCTTCCGGTTTTGTTCCGCCGATGGATTTAAGAAACCATGCGGTAACCCCCGCGTGGGAAATAATGTACCGGTCTCTGGTAACGTACACCACGCCGATAAGATCCATATTTTCTTCCAGTACCTTGCCGATCCGGAGGGCGTACTTTTGCTGAAACCCCGAATAGGGCTGGTCCCTTACGCCCTGAAGATAATGGTAGTCGTGGTTTCCCAGGCATAGCTTGATACGGCTGTTTTCCCGGGCAGCGGCGCAAATTTCGGCAAAGTTGTTGTACTGTTTTTTAAAATCCATGCGGCTGTCATGGGTGTCAAAATAATCGCCGGTAAAATAAAATTCATCCCAGAGGTCATTGACATACTGTTTCCAGAAAGACCGGCCATGGACATCGCCGATGGCGTAACGCATGGCAGCAGTATAGCGCCGCCGCCGGGACCGGTCAAGGAACGGCGCGGGGCAATTTCCGCCGTTAGTTAAAGGGCTTCCTGCCCATCCCTCCGGCGTATCACACCGCGCTGGATTTTGCCGCTTGAGGTCTTGGGAAGTTCCGGGGCGAATTCCACGATCCGGGGGTACTTGTAGGGGGCGGTAACCCGTTTGACGTGGTTTTGCAGTTCCTTGACGAGGGTTTCCGACGCTTCGTAGCC
>JAITHE010000006.1 GCA_031280125.1 Treponema sp. | reverse complement strand
CGTACCGGCGGAATTCTTCGCCAAATCCGCGAAGTTATCCAGGGTAAGAAACACGGGATTGACCGCGGTGATTGCCAGGGAAAAAACGATCAGCACCAGGGCCAGATAGGTTTCGTTATGGGTAAAAAGCTTTTTTACGCTCATACCGCCGCCCCCGTCACGCTGTTCTTCCTGCCGATAAGATCAAGCACCTCCGCCTCGCTGACCCCGGAAGTGTCCGGTATTTCCTTGACAATCCGGCCCCCGGCCATCACCAGTACCCTGTTACAGTTATCCAGGATTTCAGGAATTTCATCGGAGATCATGATGATCGACATTCCGTTCCGGGCCAGGTCCCGGATAATTTCATGGATATGGTACTTTGAGCCTATGTCGATGCCGATGGTGGGTCCGTCCAGAATAAAAACCGCCGGCCTGGTGGCAAGCCACTTGGCGATTACCACCCGCTGCTGGTTTCCCCCGGAAAGGCTTGAAGCCGGCACGCGATGGGTCAGGGTTTTGATCGCAAGCTTCTTGACCCAGGCGTTTTTTTCCGTTTCCAGCTTACCCCGGGCCAGTACCTTTAAGCGGTTCAAAAGCCTGTCCAGTACGGTGATCACGATGTTGTTCCCTATGGACTGCTCGGCAAAAAGCCCCTGGGTCAGGCGGTCTTCCGGCAGGTAGGCGATTCCCGCAGCGATGGCGTCTTGGGGAAACCTGATGATAACGGGTTTTCCGTTGAGCCTAATCTCCCCCGCATCGGGCCGGTTTAGCCCAAAAAGGGAAAGGGCTGTTTCCGTCCGTCCGGAACCGATAAGCCCCGTAATGCCGAGGATCTCCCCTTTTCGCAAGTCAAAACTGATATCCGAAAACTGGCCGGCTTTGGCAAACCCCCGGACCGACAGTACCGGCTCTCCCCCCGCAAAACGGTAGGGCTCGGCCCTGAAATTCTGGCCCGTCATCAGAAATACCATTTTATCGTTATTAAGTTCCGAAGCTGGATAGACGCCGATTTTTTTTCCATCCTTGATAATGGTAACCCGCTGGGCAATTTCAAATACTTCATTTAATTTATGGCTGACAAAAAGAACCGCTATGCCCTTGTTCCGCAATTTGGCGATAACCTCAAAAAGATGTTCTACCTCGTCCCTCGTGATGGCCGAGGTAGCCTCGTCCATAATAATAAGTTTCGCGTTCTGCGTAAGCGCCCGGGAAATGGCCACAATCTGTTTGCGGGCAATGGAAAGGTTTTCGACCCGCTCGTTCAAATCAATCGCCTCACCGATTGTTTCCAGCGCTTTTTTCGCTTCCTGACGCACCCGCCTCCAGTTGATCACCCGGCTGTTCGATTCCAGCATTTGGTTCATGGCGATATTTTCCGCCACAGTCATATTGGGAAAAAGGGAAAGATCCTGATAAATGATCTGAACCCCCTGGCGGATTGACTCTATGGTATTGATATTTTTTATTTCGGCGCCGTTGATGGTAATGGTTCCCGAATCGGGCCGGTGGACTCCTCCGATGATCTTGATGAGCGTTGATTTTCCGGAACCGTTTTCACCCACCAGGCAGTGGATTTCCCCCCTGCCGATGGCCATATCCACGTTGTTCAGGGCCTTGACCCCCTCAAAGGTCTTGGTAATGTTTTTTACTTCCAGAAACAACGCGGCCATGCGCCCCTCCGTAAAAAATAGCCGTGGAAACGTCAAAGCGTTTCCACGGCTTCATCCAAAATCAGAGCTTGTAGCTGCCGTCGGCGTTCTTCCATTCGCCCAGGTTGCCCTTGTTGACATCGACCCATGCCTGCCCGTAAATCACCGGAACACCGGCATCGTTGTTTCTGATGGTAACGTTGTTGTACCCGCTTACCCCAAGATCCGTCCCGGCAGAGATGGTTTCCCCCTTAAGGAGTTTATACGCGGCAGAAGCGGTGGCGTACGCGGCATCGGCGGGAACCCAGAAGTGAATCGACTGGGTAGCCCCGGATTCAAGATAATCCCCGGCCACCGAGGGCAGACAGGTGCCAAAAGCGGCGGTCTTGCCGATAAGCCCTCGCTCGGTAATCGCCTTGGCGACGCCGGGAACGGTACTCATGGCGGAGCCCATCATGGCCTTTACATTGGGATTGGCCCGCAAAAGTTCCAGCGCCCGCTGATAGGCCAGTTCCTGGTCTTCCCGTTCTTCAATTCTGTCCTGGGCAGTGGACAGTCCAGGCCATTTTGCCTTGGCCTGGGCAAGTTCGCCGTCCACCCACTGGTTATGGGTAGGAGAGGTAAGGAGGCCCACAAAGGGCTGCCAAACGCCCTGCCCCTCCATCCATTCCGCCATCACGTCCAGCATGTGGGCGCCGTAGGCGGTGTTGTCAAAGGCTTCAACGTCATAGTCCGCGTCGGACTGGGTACCGGCCTCGTGGGTCAACACTTTGATACCCTGGGAACGGGCGTTTTTAAAGGCGGGAACCAGGGAAGCCGGATCGTTGGGAATAACCAGAATGGCGTCCACCCCTTTGGCGATAAGATCGTTCACCAGCGCCACCTGGGCGGCAGGATCCGCGGTCGAAGCGCCGATCTGGTAGGCGTTTACATCGGGATGTTCGTCGTTAAACCGGGTAATACCGACTCTGGTGCTGTCAAACCAGGCGACGCCTTCAAGTTTTACCACCAGAACGATTTCAAACTGCTTGTCGCCGCCCGCCGAGTCTTTACCGGATTGGGAGCAGGCAAAACACAGGAGCCCCAACACGGCAAGCAGAAAAATCCACCGTTTCTTCATACATAAACCTCCACGCTAATTTTGGTATCCCATCTTACCCCTGAGGGAGCATGGTTGTCAAGGTATTTCTTTATTAAAATGTAAAAAAATCTTTGATTTTTTTACATTTGCAAAACAGCGTGGGCAGGTTATACTGCTATGACCCAAAAATTTGGGTCTCGGAGGACAATAATGAAAGAACTCTGCGCTTCCCTGCTGGCAGCAAACCACGCCCATCTGGGCCGGGACCTGAAAGCGGCCGAAAGGGAAGGAATAAACCGCTTCCACATCGACGTAACCGACGGCCATTATACGGAGGATCTTACCTTTGGTGTCCAACTGATACGGGATCTCCGGGGGGAAACCAGGGCTGTCTTGGACGCACATCTGGCGGTGTTTAACATGCCGGCAATTCTGGACACCTTTCTTGCCGCCGGGGCGGATCAGATCACCCTGCAATACGAAAGCTGTGATTTACCCCAGCGTCTTCTGGGAGCCATAGGAAAGGCCGGGCAAGTCCGCGCCCTTAGTTTTATCCCCGCCACGGGTTTTGACCGGATTGAGTATTTCCTGGATGAGGCGGACATTATCAATATTTTGGGGGTGGATCCGGGGATCGGCGGACAGGATTTTATTCCCAAGGTACTGAATAAAATAGAGCAATGCGCCGCCGCCATAGCCCGGCGGGGCCTTGCCACCCGCATTGCGGTGGACGGGGGTCTTAACCGGGAAAACTGCCGTTCCGCCGCGGATGCCGGAGCGGACATTCTTATCCTGGGAAGTGGTATCTTCGCGGGTCCTTCCATAGGCGAAAATATCCGCCTCCTAAAACAGGCCCTAACCCAGGGTTGACACCAGTTTTTCCGATTCGTCTTTTAGGGCGTGGTACGTCGCCTCGTACTGCCGTACATATTCCCGGTACGCTTCGGTATGGCGGGGATTGGGGGTTACGGTTTTGCCCTTCCGCACCATAGCCGCGGCGGCGCTCCGGATGTCCGGGTACCAGCCCGCGCTTACCGCCGCGAGGATCCCCGAACCGAGGGACACGGCGTTTTGATCCTCGGGGATCAAAATTGGTTTTCCCGTAACATCGGCGTGGATCTGCATCCACAATTCGCTTTTGGCCGCCCCGCCGCAGGTGATAATTTCTTCGATTTTAAAGTGGCGTTCCATGGTATCCAGGATCACTTGGGTACCGTACACCACCCCTTCCATAATGGCCCGGAACAGGTGGGCCGGACCGTGCCGGAGGGTAAGCCCCCGGATTACTCCCCGGCTTGAGGGATCTACCCAAGGGGTGCGGTTCCCCTGCCAGTGCTCCAACACCACGAGCCCCTCCGATCCCGGGGGAAGCGCGGCGGCCTCTTCGTTCATGATGTCGTAGAGGGAACAGCCTTGCCGTTCCGCCCTGGCCCTTATTTCGCCGTTAATGAAATTGGTCATAAACCATTTCATAATGGAACCGGTGGAAATTTGCCCCGCCTCCACCACCCACGCGCCAGGCACAAGAACATCGGGAAAACTGCCGAACAATCCCTTGACATGAAGTTCCCTGTCCGAAAGGCCGATGTGGAGCTGGGAAGACCCGGTAATAAGGGCCAATTGACCGGGCCGGAGGGCGTTTACCCCTATCACCCCCACGTAGGCGTCGGCCCCGCCCCCGGCTACGGGGATACCCGCCTTGAGTCCGGTCAAATCCGCCATTTCCCGGGAAAGCCCCGCCACGATTTCTCCCGGTTTAACCATCCGCCGGGGAAGTTTTTCTTCTATATCATCCAACCCAACGGCATCGTAAAGGGAAACCGGCCTCCCCCCCTTTCTAAAGTTATAAAACCAGCGGATGGAAGCGGTATTGACATTGCCGGTTATTTCTCCGGTAAGCCGGTAGGCAAGCCAATCGGTATGCTCAAAAATGGTCGCCGCCGATCGATAGACCTCTTCCTCATGCCGTTTGATCCAAAGGACCTTGCATGGAAACCATTCGGCGGACACATTGCCAAATCCCACATATTCCAGAGCCCCGTCCCCGCAGCGGGCAATTTCCCCCGCTTCGGCAGCGGCGCGGATATCCATCCACATCACCGCGTCCCGGAGGGGACGGCCGTTTTTATCGAGGAAAAGCACCGTACAGGCGGTACCGTCCACTCCGATGCCTTTTACCTCCTCCAGCTTTACCCCCGAAGCGGCGAGGGAAAAACGGATAGACTGGACCAGCGAAGTCTCCCATTGGCCGGGGCTTTGTTCCCCCCAGCCCGGATGGAGGTGGATATTTTTGTTTTCGCTTACCCCAAAACCGGCGCATTTACCCGTTTCGTCGTAGACCCCGGTACGAATACTTTCTGTCCCCGCGTCAATCCCCAGCACATAACCCGCCATTGGCATCTCCTTCCGGGCAGTATAACATGGAACCCCGGTTTGCGGCATAAAAAACGTCTCCCTCCGGTACTCCATATTGAATTTATTTTCCCTTTGTGGTATTTTATCTTTAATCTAAATTAGTTATCAAAAATTTTACTCTCGTCAATCATTCGCCGGAGCATTGTATAACGGTTTTTATTCCTCCATGGTCTTTGACAGTTTGGAATGCCCGCCGCCAATCTTCCAGGGAAAAAATACCGGAAACCAGTTTTTCCGGAACAAGGCGCCCCTCACCCATCAAGGCTATGGCCGTCCGCCAGGAAGAAGGTTTTTGGGTCCGCGAACCTACAAGCCGTAATTCCCTAGGGAAAAAAACACTGGTGTCAACTTCGTTGTACTGTTGGGAAAAAATACCAAGCTGTACAATATCCGCCTGTTTGGCGGCCAGTTGTAAACCGGCATTGAGGGCCTTGATATTACCGGAACACTCGATCACCGGAGCGGCCCCCGCCCCGGCGCTTAGTTCCATGACAACGCCGGCCAAATCCTCTTTCTGTTGATCTACGGTCCGCTGGACCCCCAATTCCCGGGCCAGGGTAAACCGTTCCTCATCGGCGGAAACCCCGGCCACAATAACCGTGGCGCCCCGGCTCAAGAGCGTCATGGCGCTTAAAAGGCCGATAGCCCCCGGTCCAAGGACCAGGGCCACATCCCCCGAAGCAGCGGAACTTTGTTCAAGGCAGCCGTGGACGGCGCAGGCCAAAGGCTCCGTAAGGGCGGCGGAAAGAAGGCTTACCGTACCTGGAAGTTTATGCACACTTTCTTCCCGGCTCAGCACATAGGGGGCAAAACTTCCGTTTACCTGGGTCCCAATGCCCTTCCGGAAAGAACAGAGGTTGTATTCCTTCTGTTGACAAAAAACACATTCACCGCAGGTGGAAAAAGTAGTTTCACTGGTTACCCTGTCGCCGGGTTTCAAAGTCCGCACCTCAGGTCCTGTTTCTGCCACATAACCGGAAAATTCATGCCCCAAAATAACCGGCGGCTTGTTTCCCGGATAGAGGCCGTCCCAGGTATGCAGATCGGTACCGCATATTCCCGCATAGACGACCCTGATCTTTACCAGATCCCCCGATACTTCCGGTTCAGAAACGTCAAGCAGTTCAAGATTTCCCGGACCCGGTTTTGTTTTTACCAAAGCTTTCACGGAATCCCTTAACGCAGTTGGCGGATTATTTCATCACAGACCGGATCCATGCCGATCCGGGTTACAAAGACCGTACCCTGGATTACCGGGATAGATGTTTGACAGTTCCATGGCCCAATGGCAACAATGAGATCGGCATCCAGTTCTTCCGTCTTTATTTCGTAAATATTTTCCCCCAGCACCTCGGCTTCCACGCCTTTGTTCCCCAGATAGGTTTTTATATAATTCACCGCGAAATTTCGTTTGTTATCCGACGTACCGGCGGCAACCAGGATTCGTTTCAATTGTTTCTCCTTAAAACAAGGCGGCGTTCCTAATAGGTTCTGCCGCCGTCCACCAAAACAATCTGTCCGTGTACATAAGACGCTTCAGGACTTACCAGAAAACGTACCATCTCCGCCACGTCCCCGGGCAGGCCGAATCTGCCGATGGGTATTTTTTCCAGCAGTTCCTTTCGGGATTCTTCGGTGGGATACAGATGATCAAAAATATCCGTCATAATTACCCGGGGGGCGATGGCGTTAACGTTAACTCCCCGGGGGCCAAGTTCTTTCGCGATGGCCCGCATCAATCCGTTCTGACCAGCCTTGGAAGCAGCATAGTGGCAGCCGCCGCCCGTACCGGTAATCGCCGATCCCGAAGAAATAAAAACAATCTTCCCCGGATTATTCCCGTTTTTTTTGAGGAATTCACCGTAATATGCCTTAACAGTATAAAACGAACCGTTAAGGTTTATATGCAATACCCGGTTCCATTCCTCAACGGTAATATCTTCAACGCGCAGCCTATGGCTTATGCCGGCGTTGATCACCAGAATATCCGTTTTGAGGTATTTCTCAATGGTTTTATCCTTTGCCGCTTCCAGAGAAGCATAGCTGCCCACGTCGGTTTTGACAAAGAGAACCTCCAAGCCCTGCCCGCGCAGTTCCTTCTCCGTCAGAGCGCCCGCCTCTTCGTCAAAATCCAGGATCACCGTTCTTGCGCCCTCTCCGGCAAGCCTGGCGGCGATGCATTTTCCAATTCCCCTGGCCGCTCCCGTTACCACCGCGACCTGGCCGTCCAATTGCCGCATATTACTCCGCAGTTCCCCCAAAGGGCGGCCCCTTCCCCGGGAAGGAGGCCCCTTGTTTTAGTTGTTTTAGCTTTTGAGCATATCCACGATCTTTTGCAGATCCTTTTCCATGCCTATGCCGGTCAAGAATGAAAGGCCCCGGATAACGGGTACCTTGCTGTTTTCGTAGGCGGTTGTGGTAACTATCAGGTCGGCGCCGTCAATCTTCATGGGAAGCTCGGCCACCTTGCATTGAACCACCTCAGCGTCCACATGGTTTACTTTAAGCGCCTCCTGTATCTTGATAGTTACCACCGTTGAAGTGGCGATACCTGTACCACAGGCTACCAACACTCTCTTTTTAGCCATACCTACGCCTTGTTTGACCCGTAGGTCTTCCTGATGTCATTGCGGACCCAAATCCACATACCGGTAAAAATGGCCAACCCCACAAGGCCGGCAATGACCGAAGAAAAATCGCCCTTGAGTATTCCCAGCAGCTTAATGATGATCCAGACGGTGATATGGGCGCTCATGTCGATGCCGGAAATTTTGCTTGCCCCTTCGGGGAAGGAAAAGTTCACCGCATGGGCCATGGTGGTGGTCAGATCCCCCAGGTTGGTGGCAAAGAAAAAGATAACGGCGACAATGACAACGGCGTTAAGCACCGCCCGGAGGATATTACCCCGGGAAGAAGCAACCGCCCAGATAACCGTAAAGGGAAGCACTGCCAGATCCGCCAAGGGAAGCAGCCTGTTCCAGGGGAGGATCACCGCCAGCAAAATGGTAGTGGGGATCATCAAAATGGCCACGGTAATAACCGTGGGATGCCCGGTACAAATGGCGGCGTCCAGGCCGATGTACACGTCTTTACCGGGAAATTTTTTCCGAATGAATTCCCGGGCCCCTTCGGAAATAGGCATAAGCCCCTCCATTAACAGGGAAACCATCTTGGGAAGCAAAACCATCACCGCTCCCATCTGCACCGCCAGGTTGATAACCCCCTTGGGATCATAACCGGCTAGAAACCCGATCACCGCGCCCAGTATAAGGCCGATAACCATGGGTTCCCCGATAAAACCGATTTTATCCTTCAGGTTGGTGGTGGTTATGTTGATCCTGTTAAAGCCGGGAATGTTGTCGTAGATCTTGTTAAGAAAGTAGGTAACCGGCGCCCAGTTTACCGTTTCTCCGTGGGGCAGGGATATGCCGGGCAGTCCGAATTCATGCTCCACCGTTGGAGCGGTCCAGTCCGCCAACTTAAAAATAACAATGGTGTTGACAAGGGCCGCAATAACGGCGATGGGAAGACTGTTGGTAAAGTAATACACCATAGCGCCGGGGAAAATAAGGTGCCAGTAGTTCCACAGGTCAACGTCCATAGTCTTGGTAAAATTAAGTGCCAGAAGCAGGATGTTCAGCAGGAAGATACAGGGAATAAGGATCATGGCGATGGGCGTCGCAAAGGTAATTGCCGCGCCGATGGGCCAGCCGACATCCAGGATATCGAGGTTGATACCCATTCTTTCCACCATTTTCTGCCCCGCTGCTCCCACGCCGCCGGTTAAAAGGCCGATCACCAGGTTGATCCCCACAAAACCGATACCCACCGTTAAGCCCGCCCGGAAGGATTTAACAAAACCCTGCCCCAGAATAAGGCCGAAGATGGTGAGCATGATAGGCAACATTGCTACCGCGCCCAGATCCAGAATCCACTGGACCGCGTCTGTGATTACCTTTAACATAAAAACCTCCACATCAGACTGAATATCTTTACGGCCCCAAGGACCGCTTTATCCGCAGGCAGGTGTACTTTATCCCTGCCGTAATTGGAGTATGAAAACACCGGTATGACTGTATATAGTGTGCTGGTAAAAAGAACTACGCTAAATATGGGGGGGGGGGGGGGGGGGGTTAAAAAAAATTATAATGGCCGGTTCCTTTTAAAAAAAATTAAACCAA
>JAITHE010000113.1 GCA_031280125.1 Treponema sp. | reverse complement strand
CCCATGAACTGGCGGAACGTTCCACCAACGCCTACGAGGAAGCCAGGGCAAAGATCGCCCGCTTCATCGGAGCGCCCTCGCCGGACAACATCGTGTACGTGCGGGGAACCACCGAGGGGCTCAACCTTGCGGCACAGGCTTACGGTAAGCCGCTGCTCAAGGCCGGGGATGAGATCATTCTTACCCTGCTGGAACACCACGCCACCATCGTGCCCTGGCAGCTTATCGCGGAAGAAACCGGCGCGGTCCTCCGGGCCGCCCCCATCGATCAAAGCGGCCAGATCATCCTTGGTGAATACGAAAAACTTTTTAACAGCCGTACCCGTTTTGTGGCGGCGGCCCATGTGTCCAACGCCCTGGGAACCGTCGCGCCGGTGGCGGAGATGATCCAAATCGCCCACGCCCACGGAACGCGAATCCTCATTGACGGGGCCCAGTCGGTGTCGCACATTCCGGTAAACGTGGCCGCCCTGGACGCGGATTTCTTTGTCTTTTCGGGCCACAAGATTTTCGGCCCCACCGGAATTGGCGCGCTCTACGGCAAAAGCGATGTGCTGGAAGCGGCAAAACCCTGGCAGGGGGGCGGCAACATGATCGCCGATGTTACCTTTGAGCGCACCCTCTACCAGAATCCGCCCGCAAAGTTCGAGGCCGGCACAGGGAACATCGCCGACGCGGTGGGCCTGGGCGCGGCCCTGGACTATGTTTCCGCAATCGGCATCGAGAACATCGCCGCCTGGGAACACGAGCTTCTGCGCTGCGGCATGGCGGAACTGGAAAAGATCCCCGGCCTCCGCCTCATCGGGACCGCGCCGGAAAAGGCAAGCGTCCTGTCTTTCGTGCTTGAAGGCCGCAGCCTTGAGGAAGTGGGCCGCCACCTTTCCAGCCGGGGCATCGCCGTGCGGGCCGGCCACCACTGCGCTCAACCGGTACACCGTTTCTTCGGCCTGGAGGGGACGGTCCGGCCCTCCCTGGCCTTCTACAACACGCCGGAAGAGATAGACAAACTTTCCGCGGCGTTACGGGAATTAAAAAAGGAATAATTTATTCTCTGACAATTTGAAATTGTCAAAGAATTCCGATTATACTTGTTTGTCTGGCAAGGAATTAGCTAATGCCTTGCCAGACAAACCTAAGTTTATGGAGTATAAAAAATTATTTTTCCTCCGCCTTTCTTCAACAAGGCGGAGCATTGAAACAACGGGGAACAAATATGCGGTTTAAAAACAGCGCCAGGGTAAAACATCTGGTATATTTACCTAACAGGCCGGTTCAGAAAAAAAACGGATGCCTCGCCGCGGCAATTTTCACGGCGGTCTGTGTGGCGGCGGCTCTGGGGCAGGGGAAAAAGTTTTAACCCCGGCGCCGGATACGGGCGAGCGCTGTCTTTCAACGCCGCTGTGCCAGGCCGTACCAGTATGAAGAAGGCTAAGGAACATTCTGAGATAACCGGATATTAGACAGGGTGAAAGGAGAAAAAACAAAGGAGGCGTTTTGAAAAACAAACAACCGATGAGCGGCCGGGGCGTTCAGACCCTGGCCATCCACGCCGGCGAAAGTCCCGATCCCGCCACCGGCGCTTCCGCGCCGAACCTGGTCATGTCCACCACTTTTGTGGTGGGGGCGGACACCGGTTTTTCCGTGGAGGGGATGAACGAAACCGATCCCTTTGTGTATACCCGCTGGGGGAATCCCACGATCCGCCAGCTTGAGGAAAAACTCGCGGCCCTGGAAGGGGCGGAAAGCGCCGTTGCCTTTGCCAGCGGCATGGCGGCGGCCACGGCCCTGCTGCTCCACACCCTCAAGGCGGGGGATCACGCGGTGGTGAGCGACGTTGCCTATGCCGCCGTGTCGGAAGCGACTAATGAATTGTTTCCCGGCCTGGGCATAGAGATCACCAAGACCGATACCTCAGACCTGGACGCCCTGGGGGAAGCGCTGCGGCCCAACACCCGCCTTGTTTACATCGAGACGCCGTGCAACCCTTTATTGCGGCTTACGGACATCCCGGCGGCGGCCAAAATTGCGCATAACGCACGGGCCGCCCTCGCGGTGGACTCAACCTTTGCGACGCCGATAGCGACAAAGCCCCTTTCGCTGGGCGCTGATTTTGTGATTCACTCCCTGACCAAATACCTGGGCGGCCACGGGGATGCGCTGGGGGGCGTTGTTTTGGGCCGAGCGGCGGACCTCGCGCCGCTGCGCAAGAAAACCGCCATCCGCCTGGGCGGCGCCATCAGTCCCTTTAACGCCTGGCTTATCCTGCGGGGCCTTGCCACCCTGCCCCTGCGCATGAAGGCCCATGAGGAAAACGCCCTCCGTGCTGCCGCCTTCCTTGAAAATCATCCGCTGGTAAAAAAAGTGATCTACCCCGGCCTGCCCTCCCATCCCCAGCATGCGCTTGCCCGGCGGCAGATGCGCAATTTTTCAGGGATCATCACCTTTCAAACCGCAAACGGCAGGGAAACCGCCGCCCGCCTGGCGGAACGTTTGCGCATAATTCATTACGCCGTTTCCCTGGGACATCACCGCTCGCTCCTGTTCTATCTCCACGGCGAAGACCTGTTGAAAACCTCCTTCAAACTGGCGGCGCCCAAACAGCGTGAATCATGGGAACAATTTGCCGGCGAGGGGATATTCCGTTTTTCCGTGGGGCTGGAAGACGCCGCGGATATCATCGCCGATCTGGAACAGGCCCTGGGCCAATGAGGAAAACCATGAAACAGGAAAACAACGCCAGGGTAAAACACCTGGTGAACAGCCTGGTAAAAAGTTACCGGGATCACGCGGAGATCATCAAGGTCGATACGGGAAACCAGCTTAACCGGAGCGTTATTATCGAAACGATTGAAAAACTGAGGGCGCTGATCTTCCCCGGCTACTTCGGCAAAAAACACATTTCCACCGATCTGGTTGAATACTACGCCGGGGACCTGCTTGAGGAAGTGGTATACGATTTAACGCCCCAGATCGTCCGGGCCCTCCGCCACCGGGAGGACATGGAAATCGCGCCGGAAGAATCGGCGCGGCAAAAGGCCGGGGATATGGTGTTCGCGTTTTTGGCAAAACTGCCGGAACTGCGGGAATACCTGGCCTCCGATGTTTCCGCCGCCTTTGACGGGGACCCGGCGGCGTTCAGCAAAGATGAAATCATCTCTTCCTATCCGGGGATCCACGCCATCACCGTGTACCGCCTGGCCCACGCCCTGTACGAACTGGACGCGCCCCTCATTCCCCGGATTATGACCGAGCACGCCCACAGTCTTACCGGCGTTGACATTCACCCCGGCGCGGTTATTGGCCATCATTTTTTTATTGATCACGGCACGGGAATTGTGATTGGCGAAACTACCGTTATCGGCAGCCATGTTAAAATATACCAGGGCGTAACCCTGGGCGGGCTTTCTACCAGGGGAGGACAGGCGCTGAAAGGCGTAAAGCGCCATCCCACCATCGAAGATCACGTAACGATCTATTCCGGGGCTTCCATTTTCGGCGGGGCTACGGTGATAGGCGAGGGAGTGGTCATCGGCAGCAACGCCTTCATCACCAAATCGGTGCCGGAAAAAACCCGGGTCAGCGTAAAAGACCCGGAACTGCAATTCAAAGCGGCTGAACAGGGCAAATGGGAACGCCGTGTCTTTGCCCAGGATGATTCCTGGGACTGGGTGATTTAAGGCAGCGCTGGCAATGAACGCGGGGGGCTTAGACCGCTGGCAACAACTTAAGGGGGGACCGGGGGGCGGGCAATCCGGCAACGCCGGATTGCCTCGGAGTTTTGCCAAAGGCAAAACTCCTGGGCGGATAGAGTTTGCGCTCCGCGCAAACTCTCAAGCCAAAGCCGCGGAGCGTCTTTGGCAGCCCCCGTTGAGGGGGGCGTTACGGCGCCCGGCTGCTTACCGGGCGGCCTTTTCAAGGGCTTTTTCAGCGGCTTCCAGAAACTGCTCGTAGGAAATGGTTGCGCCGCTTAGGGCGTCCACCTTTTCAAGACTGCCGGTTTCCACAAACTGTTCCGCGTAACCCTTCATTGCCCGTACCGCAAGCTGGGCTTTTTCATAGAAATCCGCATTAGAGATTTCACCCCCTATTTTGCCGTAGTCCTCCGCTTTTATGGTTCCGTCTTTCTGGCGGGTAATGAACGTACAAGCCCCGGGTTTCCCGTCCTTGACCGTCAGGGTAATTTCTCC
>JAITHE010000051.1 GCA_031280125.1 Treponema sp. | reverse complement strand
ATCTGCGTCAAGCAGTGTCCCGAACAGTGCATCGTCCTCGACAACGGGATTCCCCTGGTGGATTACGGCAAATGCACCGCCTGCGGAACCTGCGAACAAAAGTGCCCCACCAAGGTGATGCGGGTACGGTAAATCATCGTTCACCCTTTCTTCCCATGAAGCGCCGCGCCGCGGCCAGGAGGACCCGTACCGGAAGGGGTTCCAGCCGTCTGCGTACCGTTTTGAGGGCCGCCATGACCGGAAGCCGCTGGGGGCAATGGCCCTCGCAGGCGCCGCAGGAAACGCAGGCCGCGGGGCCCGCGTTTTTGGCGGAACTGATTCCGGTGCCGTTAAGGTACTGCTGGAACCCCGTCCGCCAGTCCATGACAAAGGACGTATTGTAGGCGGCAAAACAGCCGGGGATGTTCACCCCCCGGGGGCAGGGCATACAGTAGCCGCAGCCGGTACAGTGAATTTTATACGAAGCGTTGAACACTTCCCTGACCCGGCGGTACAGGTCCAGTTCTTCCGCCGTGAGGGAACCGGCGGCGGCGCGGTCCGCCAGGGCGGCGTTTTCGGCGACCTGGGCGGGATCGTTCATCCCCGAAAGAACCACCGCCGCCTCCCCGTGGTTCCACACCCAGCGCAGTCCCCAGGCGGCGGGGCTTTCATCCGGGGAAAAGGCGTGGAAAATATCCAGCGCTTCTGTGGGAAGGCCGTTGGCGAGTTTGCCCCCCAAAAGGGGTTCCATGATGATCACCGGCATGGTTTCCGCCGCCTTTCGCAGCCCCTCCACGCCGGCCTGAAAGTGTTCATCGCTGTAGTTGTACTGTATCTGGCAGAATTCCCAGGGGTAGGCGGCGAGGATTTTGTGGAATTCCCCGGCGGGTCCGTGGAAGGAAAAACCGATTTGGCCGATGCCGCCGGAGCCTCCGCCGCCGGAACGGCCGGAGCCTCCGCCGCCGGGGCCTGAACCATTGTCTCCGCCGCCGGGGCGGCCGTTTTTCTTTTTGGCGGCGATCCATTCTTCGATTCCCAGGGACACGAGGGTTTCCCATGAAAAAAGATCCGCCAGGTTGTGGATGAGGTAGTAATCGATCCGGTCCGTCCGCAGGCGCCCGAGTTCTTCATTAAAAAAGCGGTCCAGGTCTCCCGGCTTTTTGACAAGCATCGCCGGCAGTTTGGACGCGATGTACACCCTGTCCCGGACACGGTTTTTTTCCAGAATAATTCCCAGGGCTTCTTCGCTTCCCGGATAGATCCAGGCGGTGTCAAAGTAATTCACCCCCTGTTCTATGGCGGTCATGACAATGGCTTCGGCCTTTTTCATGTCGATGCCGGCGATGGTCCGGGGAAAGCGCATACACCCCAGGCCCAGGACAGAAAGGGAACGGCCTGTTTTTTGGTCAATCCGGTACCGCATGGTTTAGCTTCGTTCTCCCATGAGGGTTTTGATTTCCTGAATTTCCTTGATCAGCTCCGCCCGGGGTTTTTTTTGCAGCCCCTCGGGGAGCATTTCCTTGGAGGTACATTCCACGGTGGCCACCAGGTTCTGCAGTTCAATGTCGTAGGGATAGGCGGCGGGCACAAAGTCCGTCATGGCTTCTTCCATGTCTTCCCGCTTGATAAAGACCCGGTCCTCCATGGCGGCCAGGAGTTTTGCCCGGATAAGGAGGGCCTCCAGGTCGGCCCCGGAATATTCGTGCCGGAACTTTTTGAAGAGGTCCGTCACGGGAAAATTGCGTATGTCCAGGTCCAGTTTGCGGACCAGGGTTTTGAAGAGGTCTTCCCGTTCTTCGTCGCTTTCGGGATAAAAGAGGGCCAGGTGTTCCTCCGCCCGGCCCTGGCGCTTTAGGTCGATGGGTACCAGGTCGGGCCGGCAGGTAATGAGGAACCAGATGATCCGCCCCCGGTATTCGGTGTTTCCCATGAAACTGGCAATCTGGGCAAAGACCCGGTTGCTGGTTCCCGAATCACCCTCCTGATCCCGGTCTCCCAAAAAGGCGTCGGCCTCGTCGATCATCACCGCCACAGGGGCCATGGACTTGAGGATGTTGAGGATCCGTTCCAGGTTCGATTCGGTATCTCCCTGCCATTTGGAACGGAAGTTCCTGAATTTGACCATGGGTATGCCGATTTCTCCCGCAAAGGCGCTGACCATAAAGCTCTTGCCCGTTCCCACCGGACCGGCAAGCAGGTATCCCATGGGAAGCACGTCCAGCCGGCCCAGTTTAATCGCCCGGGCGGCGTTTTTGAACCGCTTCTTTACAAAGCCGTGGCCCGAAACGTGGGACAGATTGTAGCCGGTTTCAAGAAATTCCAGCAGCCCGGCCCCCTCGGTTTCAATGATTTCTTTTTTTTTCTGCCGCAGGTACTCCAGGCCCAGCACTTCCGCGGTTTCAAAGTTCTCGGACACCAGCCGGTTCAGGTTCATCAGGTTAAGGCCGCTGGTAACCGCCGCCACCTGTTCGGTCCGCAGTCCCCGGTCCAGGACCAGCTTTTCCTCCCGGATCTTTGAGTCCAGAAAGCTCTTTCGCACCCCCTCTCCGGGGAAGGGTACGTTCACCTTGACCGCCGCCGGGGATCCCGCCAGACGGGGGGAAATATCCGCCAGGTTTTCAGTAAGGAGGATGATCGAAATATCCCCTTCGGTAAACAGGGGATTCACCGCCCAGCGGTTCAGGGTTACCAGGCAAAAACGGTCTTCTTCGTTGTAACGCCCCAGATCCCCCGGGGGTACGATGGTCTCCGCATAATCTATGATCAGCACCATGCGGCACTGTTCATGCTTATCCCGGGGAATCCGGGCAAGGAAATACTTTTCTAGATAAAAGAAACTTTCCTCGGGGGTGGGGGACATAAAGTCCGAAGGGTCTTCCACATCGGGGTACTTTTTGCACATGATCCGCTGGTAATCCAGGGCCATTTCCTGGCTAAGAAACACCACGCCGCTGGAACGGTCGTAAAAAACAATGACATTCTGGTTTCCAAAGATCCGCTCCGCGATATAATCCTGAATCCGGGTAAAGGTGAATTCCCCGGCGTTGCTCCGGTGGGGAAGATAGTCCCGGATATTGCCGTGGAGGATATACAGGTTCGCCGTCTTGGAGCCGTATTTGTAGGCGAATTCCTGGGCCCACTCGGGCAGGGCGTCGATATAGTCCTGGTTGTTGCGGTAGTATCCCATGGCCGTACAGCTTCCTTTTTAGTTTTTTGTGTCCCGGATAAGCCGGGATTTCATTTCCCCCAGATAACCGTCTTTTATGGCGGTTTCGGCGGAACGGAGGGCCCTGTTTTCCGCCTCCAATATGATTTGATGTCCCTCCCTGCCGTTGACGCTGTAGGGAAAGATCACCGTCCCCAAGACAGTGTCGGTCAGGGCCGAGTCCACCGTATAACGGATCCACCGGTAGGGATTGTCCAGATAGCTGACCTCTTCCAGCAGGAGGCTTGCCTTGAGGACATAGCGGGAATCATATCCACCGGTGCGGAAACCGGCGGCGCCCAGGGCTCCTGCCAGGGCTCCCTTGATCCGGTTTTGCCGGTCGTTTTCCACGGTAACCGCGATGGGGATTTTTTCGGCGATCCGGGCGGCCGCCGCCCGGTGGGCGTTTCCATCTGCAAGGCTGTCCCCTGCCGCGGAACCGGGGCTGATCACGTTCCGCACGGTGGCAAAAACCCTGTTGGCGTCCGCCAGGGCCGCCGCCCGGCTGTAGTTGATGAACCCCAGGAGGCTTTGTTTTTCCTCCGCCCCCAGGTTTGTCAGTTCGGCAATGGCCCGAAGGTTTTGTTCCGTCATCTCCGCATAGATCAGGCTGGTTTTTGCCTTGTCCAGCAGAGCCAGGGCATAGTAATCGCCGCCGGGGCTTTTCCACGCCTCTTTGATTTCCGCCCCCACCAGGGTGTCCATGGCCACGGAAGTTTTAACCGCCTGGGCAATGTCCGATTTTTCCGACCAGAGGGAACCGCTGGCCTCCAGGGCCCGGGAATAGCTGTACCCGGTTTTTGTTTCACTGGTAATGGACTGGCCGAAGATAGAGGCCAGATTGGTCAGGGCGGATTTTTCCGCCGTGTCCCTGCCGGGACCGTATCCCACGGCGGCGATATAGACGGCCCTGTTATACGCTCCATAGGGGTTTGACACCCACACAGGTTCCGTCCCCTTCTGTTCTCCAGGGGCGCTTCCGCAGGCGGACAACAGCGCCGCCAGTACCGCCGGGACGGCTTTTATTTTAGGCATACATCCTCCGTTAAATTAAGGGCGTTTATGCTGATCCGCATGTTTTCATGGCGGCGTACAGCGATGACACTTTTATTGTCTCCGTAAAAGGTAACGGTAAAGGAATAGATTCCCGGCCTTACATGTATCCCACCCACGTAGGCTTTGTCCGGAAAGTACCGGGCCAGCCGCAGATCCGCCTGTTCGCTGGCTTCCGCCAGCGCCTGGGCTCCCAGGCTTAAGAGGGAAAAAAGCCCCCGGTTGTCGCTGGACGTTTCCGCCATGATGTCAAAAACCGCAGCCCCCAGCCCCTTTGTTACCGCCCTAAGCACGGATTTGGTATAGATAAGGTTTTTTTTCTGGGTAAAGGTGGCGCTAACCACCGCGCTGATATTCTCCAGCAGTTCCAGGCCAAACCGTTCCCCCGAATCAAGGGCCACCTCGATGGAACGAATCCGGGAAGCGCGGTTTTGCATGACCGGGAGGGAGATTTTTGCCCAGTTCCTGCCCAGGGGGATGCGGATCGTTTCTTCTATTTTTACCGGGGAACGTCCGGTAAAGCCAATCACGTTAAGCCGGGCCATTCCCGGGGGGAGAACAAGTTCATCCTCCACCGATGAAGGAACCGGGTGGGGGTATACCAGGGGGGCGTCGGCCATGGCGATGCGGAGCTGCCGCTGATCAATGCGGGCGTCGTCCATAAGCCCCGCCCCCCGGTAAAACAGCATCCCCAGGTAGCGGGCCAGGGCGGAATTGTTAAATTGAACCGGCGCTTCCGGATTGGGAGGGATGCGCTGGTTTTGTTCCAGGGCCAGCTTTTGCATACCCGTCATAAGAACGCCGTACTTTACGGAAAGATCCCGGAGTTTATTGTTCATCCGCCTAATTTCCACCAGGGCTTCCTCCATATTGTTCCGGTGGTAATAGTTCAGGGCGTTAAAGGCGTTAAGGTAGATGTCTTCATAGTCTTCTCCATCGTATTCCCTGGACCGGTCGTTAAGGATAAGGGCGCCGATTTCCTGGCTGACACTAACGGCAAAATTTTCTTCTATGGCCCGTTCCCCTTCTTCCAACAGGACCGAAGATTCCTCCCAGTTTTCCGCGTAGTGGCTTAAAAGCCCCTTGTCCAGAAAGTACAGCACCCTGTCCTTTTTCCGGTAGAGGGATTTGCTCTTCGTTTCCAGGGTTTCCACGCTTCCGGAAAACCGCTCCCGGTCTACCAGGGCGTCCACCGGGATAAAGGGATCCGCCGTTGCACAGGAAACCATGAGGAGTGCCAGCGCCGCCAGGACCGGCGCCCCCCTGACCGGGAGCGGCGGAAAGGCCGGCAGCGCAGCGGAAAACTTCATGGACTTGTAGCCCCTAGGGTTTTACCGAAGGGTTTCTGATAACCTTTTTTATCTCGTCGTATTTGCCGGTCCAGATCTGTACGTTGGTGGTAATGCTGGTAAGCCGGGCGGTTATAAAGTAACTGCGGGTAGCGGTTTTCTCGTACCGGTCTACCATGGTCCTGACTTCTCCGCTCAGCATAAAATCGGCGCCCTGTTCTCTCCCCAGGGCCGCTATGGTGGCGTCACTGGTATAGCCCTGCTGCTGATCCAGGCGTTCCGCCCGGAGGGCGTTTCGGAGATCCCCGGAAGCGACAAAGTCCGCCCTGCCGCTGTTTGATATGGCCGTTTCCAGGCTGCCGGCCAGTATGGCCGTATCGATATGTTCATCACTGGTATTTTTGAAAGGTCCCACAATAAGCACCGGGAGCCTGCCCTGGGCGGCGCTGAACTGGGTCAGCCGGGGGGAATCCAGACACGCCTTGATCAGGGCGCTGCTGGCCAGGCGGAGATCCGTATCGTTCCAGTATCCGCTTAGATCCGTCCGGGTATTCGAGTCTACCCGCTTTACTGTGTGCCCACAGGAAACCAGCGCCGCCAGGATACCGCAAATCCACAGCACCTTTATTTTGTGCATAAAAACTCCTTGTGTTCCACCCGGCCTTAGTTGCCGCCGTTCATCTGGGCTTCCAGCAGCCTGTAGGCTTCCTGGGCCTTGAATTCTGCGAAAGCCGCCGCCTGGTTCCGCTGAAAATCGGAAACACCGGCTTTGAAGTCGTTTTCCAGGTTTTTCTTTGGATACCTAAAGAGGCCGTGGTAGACCCCGTCCTGATCAAGCCAGTATTCAACCTGATCAAAACCCGCCACATTGGCGGAGGACTTGGTAATGGTAACCTGCTGGAAATTCATCAGGATCTGGGTATTGCCGGGGACGCCGCTTTCTTCCATGTAGTTTTTTACCGTATCCATTACCACCGCCGCCTTCCATTGGGCCACCTTGGCCTGGGCGTCCATCCGGGCGGTCCCCTGCTGGGCGGTTTTGCTCATCCCCGGCCGGCCGTCCCCGATCACATAGTAAAACTCCTCCGTCTGGGCCGGCCCGTTCATCCACTCGGGCCGGGGGATGTTTTCGGCGCCGGTAATTTTGGACCGGGGATCGTCCGCATAGACAGCGGGTTTTGATTTACACCCCGCAGCGGACAGAAGGACAAAGGTTAGTACCACCATGGTAATGTGTGTCATAAGGTTTCTCCCTGTTATAGCAGCTCTTCTGTTATTTTAGCTTATCCCGCCTCTCCCGTCAATGAAGAACCCCGCTGCTCTGCGCTAAACTTGACCCACAAAATTACGCCAGCCACTGGCGGCAGGCAGACAAGATAGTAAGTCCGGCCCACATGGTTTTGACCCCCGGCGGGCCGCCGCAGGGAGTCCGTTTTTGTCCTCCCCGCCGCCCAAGATAGTTTACCGCCTCCCCTATCGTATATGGCTTCACGGGCGCCGTTTTCGTTTTGTTCGCGGCACGGTACAATAACCGCCATTCCTCCTCCTCAAAATATACCGTGCAGGGCAGCTCTGGTTTGAGCCGGGCTAGGTACGTCAAGTTCATAATGCCTGCTGCTATGACTGAATACATCTGGACCAATACGGTTGTTATCGTCCGCTCCTGTAGCTTCTCTACTGCACAGCCTGATTTCAGTACATAGTGGAACCGCTCTATCTTCCACCGCTGGGTATACCAGCATACCTTTTCGTATGCCGCTTCAAAACTGTCCACCGTCCCGTTGGTCAGTAAGAACCACGCTGCCGGCTCCCCACCGGCGGCGCTTGTTTCTTCCGCCGCAAAGATAACACTCGCCTCCACGGAACCTTTCAGTTCTTTGATTTTGTTCAGTATTGCCGGGCGGCGTATCTCGTATTGTCCGTACTGAACCTGCAGCACCGCTTCCCGTTCCGGCGGGAATCACGGAGAATCGTTACGCGCACCCTTCCCGCGCAGGGTTTTTGCCGGATTTCATCCACTATCGTTTGGTATCAACGGCCATGCGGTTTTGGGCTGTCCGTACCAAAAATAAGCGCCCGCCCCGCTCCGCCGCGTTAAACAGCTCATACCTGTTCCCCTCCCGGTCGCACACGCTCACCGTTTCCACCCCCTCCGGTATACCGGCACCGCTCTCGCCTAGCGTTTTCACCCACCGGTAACTCTCCTTTTCTTCATTGAAAGGACAAACCGGTTTCCAAAACCGCGTCCCGGTGAAAAGGCAGCGGCATTTTCCCCAAAAAAAGAGTTGGCAAACCGGCAATAACGCTGTATAATGGGAAACGATCTTTCCCCATATTTAAGGAGGACACGTGAAAACCGTATGCGGAATTGACCTGGGGACCCAGAGCTGCAAGGTGGTCCTCTACGATTACGAGGCAAAGAAGATTGCCGCCAGTTCCCAGGAGGCGGTGGACATGATTGCGGAAAACAACGGGACCAGGGAACAAAAGGCCGAATGGTACGAGGCGGCCCTGGCAAGCTGTTTTGCAGCCCTGCCGGAAGACGCCCGGAAAACCGTGGCCGCTCTGGGGGTCTCGGGGCATCAGCACGGCTTTGTGCCCCTGAACGAACAGGGCCGGCCCCTCTACAACGTTAAATTGTGGTGCGACACTTCCACCGCCGTGGAGTGCACTGAAATCACCCATGCCGCCGGGGGCGAAAACCGGATCATCGCCGAAGCGGGACTGCCCATGCGGGTGGGTTACACGGCCCCCAAGGTGCTGTGGCTCAAAAAGCACAAACCGGAAGCGTTCCGGGAACTACGGCACATCCTCCTTCCCCACGATTACATCAACTACCTTTTAACCGGACGCTGCACGGCGGAATACGGCGACGCTTCCGGCACAGCCCTCTTTGACGTGCGCCGCCGGGAATGGTCCGCGGCAATTACAGCTCTCATTGATCCAAAGGTGATTAACTGCCTGCCGCCGCTGGTCAAACCCGAAGGGATCGCCGGAGAGGTAAGCGCCGAAGCGGCGGCAAAGTACGGCATCCCCGCGGGAATCCCCGTGGCCGCCGGGGGCGGGGACAATATGATGGGAGCGGTGGGAACCGGCACGGTGAAGGACGGCTTTTTAACCATGAGCCTGGGAACTTCGGGTACCCTCTACGGTTACAGTGATACCCCGGTGATCGACCCCACGGGAGACCTGGCGGCCTTCTGCTCTTCCACCGGAGGCTGGCTGCCCCTCCTCTGTACGATGAACTGCACTGTGGCCAGCGAAGAATTCCGTTCCCTTTTTGGCCTGGACGTAAAGACCTTTGATGCGGAGGCGGCCAAAGCGCCGGCGGGTTCCGACGGGATTGTGCTGCTTCCCTTTTTTAACGGCGAAAGAACCCCGAACCTCCCCAATGGCCGGGCCAGCATCAACGGAATCACCGCCGCCAACTTTAAGCACGAGAACATCGCCCGGGCTGCTCTGGAGTCGGCGATCTTCGGCATGAGGATCGGTATGGAAGGCTTCAACAAGCTGGGCTTCAAGGCCAGGGAAATCCGGCTCATTGGCGGCGGCGCAAAAAGTTCTCTCTGGCAAAGGATCGCCGCCAATGTGTTAAAGCTCCCCATCCGCCTTCCTGCCGGCGGCGAGGCAGCGGCCCTGGGCGGGGCTCTCCAGGCGCTGTGGTGCGCCGGAACGGTGGGCATTCCGGGCATAAAGGGCGCTTCCATCGGTGAACTCTGTGATGAACACATAGCGCTGGAAGGCGCCCTGGTCGAGCCGGATCCGAAAGAGGCGGCGGCCTATGATGAAGCCTACGGAGTCTATTCGCACTACCTGAGGGCTTTAAGCCCTCTGTATAGATAAGTTTAACAACGGAGGAAAACGATGGCGGATTTTTATGTGGGAAAAAAAGAGTACTTCCCCAAGATCGGAAAAATCAAATACGAGGGGCCCAAAAGCGCCAATCCCCTGGCCTTTAAGTATTACGATCCCGAAAAAACGGTGGGCAAAAAGAAAATGAAGGATCATCTTCGTTTTGCCATTGCCTACTGGCATAGCTTCTGCGCCAACGGGACGGATCCCTTCGGGTCCGCCACCCACGCCCATCCCTGGACTGCGGACGCGAAAGATCCCATGGAAGAGGCGGAACATAAAATGGACGCTGCCTTTGAATTCTTTACCAAGCTGGGGGCGCAGTTTTACTGTTTCCACGACCGGGATATGGCCCCCGAAGGCGTTACCCCGGCGGAAAGCGAAAAAAACCTTTTTACCCTGGTGGAAAAGGCAAAAAAACTCCAGAAGGCCACGGGGGTTAAACTTCTCTGGGGTACGGCGAATCTTTTCAGTAATCCCCGGTACATGAACGGCGCCGCCACCAACCCCGAATTCGCCGTGCTGGCCATCGCCGCCAACCAGGTCAAGAGCGCTATCGATGCCACCATTGAACTGGGCGGCGCGGGGTATACCTTCTGGGGCGGCAGGGAAGGCTACATGAGTCTCCTCAACACAGATCTCAAGCGCGAAAAGGATCATATTGGCCGCTTCTTGGGCCTGGCCAGGGATTATGCCCGTAAACAGGGATTCAAGGGCGTCTTCTACATTGAACCCAAGCCCATGGAACCCACCAAGCATCAGTACGATTACGATGTGGAAACCGTGGCCCTCTTCCTCAAGACCTATGGCCTGGACAAAGACTTTAGGGTGAATGTTGAAGCGAACCATGCGGAACTGGCGGGGCACGACTTTTTCCACGAACTGGAAACCGCTTCGGCCCTGGGGATCTTCGGTTCCGTGGATGCCAACCGGGGTGATTTTATCAACGGCTGGGATACGGATCAGTTTCCTTCCAGCTACTATGAAACCGCTCTGGCCATGTACGCCATACTCCGGGCCGGAGGATTTACCGCCGGGGGTCTTAACTTTGACGCCAAGATCAGGCGTAATTCTGTGGATCCGGCGGATCTATTCCTTGCCCATATCGGCGGCATGGACGCCTTTGCAGCTGGTCTGGAAATCGCCAGCCGGATCATCAAAGACGGTGTAATCCCCGGATTCGTCAAAAAGCGCTACGCCTCTTTTAATACCGGAGACGGCGCAAAATACGAAAAGGGCCAGCTTTCCTTTACCGATTTGGTCAAGATAGGAGGGGAAGACTACGGCAAGGCTGGGCTCAACTCGGGTAAACAGGAATATCTGGAAAACGTATTTAACCAGTACCTGCTTGGATTATAAGCCCCAATTATTAAAAAGCGCTTGCTGCCACACTGGCAGCAAGCGCCTCTATTGCCGGACCGTCTACAATTCCAGGCTGCGGCTCCGGACCTTTTCTTCCACATAGGCGGCAAAGTCCGCGCTCTTCATCGCCGCCATCTGGCGGCCGTCCCGGAGGCGGATCGACACGGTTCCCTCGTCGGCTTCCCGCTGGCCCGCCACGAGCATGTAGGGGATCTTCCGGTTTTGGCAGTCCCGGATTTTGGCGTTAAGCCGGCCGTCGTCCAGGCAGGCGGAAACCCGGAGGTCCCGGGCCCG
>JAITHE010000073.1 GCA_031280125.1 Treponema sp. | reverse complement strand
AGGTGTTTGATGGAGCATGAATTAAGATGATACAGCCCCCGGCCGGCGCTGCCCTTTGGGCAGACCTCTCCGGGTGTATGAAAAAAGATTCAGGTGAGTATTGTGTGTGTGTGTGTGTGCAAGAACCGTGCCAAGTCAGGCTGTTTGAGAGAAAAAAGTGAAATTATTTTCAGGGCCCAGTCAGCCATGAATACCATAGCGTCTACTATGGGCCTTTTTTTCAGAAATGTCAAGGGGTAAATGAAAGAAAACGGAAAAACCGGCCCGGACCGCCGGCAGACCCCGGGCCGCGGGAATCCGCCGGGGGGCCTTAGAGAGAATTGAAAAAAAAGACCCTCCCCTTTACAATGAATCTGTCCGGAAACCCGGCGGTATGGCCGCCAGGGGGTTCTCCGGAAGATTTTTTGATCAGAGGGCGGGCCGGGAATGGGCGAGTTTATTCATCTCCACGTACATTCGGATAATTCCATCCAGGACGCCGCCGTATCCGTAACGGCCCTGGCGGACCGGGCGGAGGCATTGGGCATGGACCGGCTGGCCCTGACGGACCACGGGAACATGTTCGGCGTTATGGAATTTATCGCCGCCTGTGGAGAAACGGTAAGCCCCCAGGGCAAGCATCTTCCCCGGGAAAAACCCATAACCCCCATCATCGGCTGCGAGGTCTATGTGTCCCCCGGTTCCCGGCACGAAAAAAAAGGGGCCGAACATGAAAACAAATACTACCATCTGGTTCTGCTGGCGGTAAACCGGGAGGGTTACCTTAACCTGGTCAAGCTCTGTTCCTATGCCTATACCGAAGGTTTCTATTACCGCCCCCGGGTGGACGACGAACTGCTGGCCCTGTACCACCGGGGAATCATTGCCCTTTCGGCCTGCGTCTCCGGGGAAATTCCCCGGCTTATCCAGGCCGGCAAAACCGCCGAAGCGGAACAGCGGGCTCTCTTTTACCGGGACCTTTTTGGCTTTGACGGAGAGGGGGAACCCAACTTTTACCTGGAAATTCAGGACCACGGGATTCCCGCGGAACGGCTTCGGAACAGTTCCCTTTCCCAAAAAGAGATCAACGGCGAACTTATTGCCCTGGGGGAGCGGACGGGGATTCCCCTGGCGGCGACCAACGATGTCCACTACCTCCGCCGGGAAGATGCGGCGGCCCACGATACCCTGCTTTGCATAGGGACGGGAAAAAAACGGTCCGAAGAAAAAAGAAAAAAATACTACGGGGATCAGTTTTACCTGAAAAGCGCCGGGGAAATGGCCGCCCTCTTTTCCCATTGTCCCGAAGCCTTGACCAATACGGTGAGGATCGCCCGCCGCTGCAAGGCTGACATTCCCAAAGTAGGGGTTACGGAGCTTCCCCGGTATCTGCCGGAATTTGAAATTCCCCCGGGGTTTAACAACGCCGGGGACTACCTAAGGCGCCTTACCGGCCAGGGGCTGACCAGGCGCTACGGCGAAGAATCGGCCCTGGCCGGCCCGGCGTGGAAGGAAATCGAAGACCGGGCGGCCTACGAACTGGACGTGATTATCCAGATGGGGTTTACCGGCTACTTCCTGATCGTCGCTGACTTTATCAACTGGGCCAAGGATCGTGATATAGAGGTGGGTCCCGGCCGGGGTTCCGGGGCGGGCTCCATTGTGGCCTATGCCCTGCGGATCACCGACATTGACCCCATAAAGTACGGCCTCCTCTTTGAACGGTTCCTTAATCCGGAGCGGATCTCCATGCCGGATTTTGACGTGGACTTCTGCAATGAACGGCGGGAAGAGGTCTTTGCCTATGTAACGGAAAAGTACGGCAGCAGCCGGGTGGCCCAGATTATCACCTTTGGGACCCTCAAGGCCAAGGCGGTGATCAAAGACGTGGCCCGGACCCTGGGGGTAAGTATTCCCGAATCGGAGGCGCTGACCAAGCTTATTCCCTTTGATCCCAAGATAACCCTGGCCAAGGCTCTGGCGGATGAACCGAAGCTCCGGGAGTACGAGGCGGATCCCCGGTATACGGAACTTTTTTCCCTGGCCCGCAAACTGGAGGGCCTTAAGCGGCACGTGAGTATCCACGCCGCGGGGGTGGTGATTGGCCGGGAGGATCTTACCGGCTATGTGCCCCTCTACCGGGACCCCAAAACCGGCGGCGTGGCCACCCAGTATTCTATGAATTACCTGGAAGACTGCGGCCTTGTAAAAATGGACTTCCTGGGCCTTAAAACCCTGGACGTGATCAAGCATACCGAAGAGCTGATCCGCCGCCGGGGCGCGGCCTATTCCGGGTTCAGCGCAAAATCCCTCCCTGAAGACGACGGTCCTACCTTCGCCATGCTGGGGGAAGGAAAAAGTTTTGAGGTTTTCCAGTTTGAGTCCGAGGGAATGCAGAATACCCTGCGCCAGGCCAGGCCGGGAAGGATCGAGGATCTCATCGCCCTCAACGCCCTCTACCGTCCCGGTCCCATGGCAAACATACCCCAGTATATCGACTCCAAAAACGGCCGGCGGGCTGTTACCTGCCCCCATCCGTCCCTGGAAGAGGCGCTCCGGGAAACCTACGGGGTGATCATTTACCAGGAACAGGTCATGCAGGTGGCCCGGATCATCGCCGGTTATTCCATGGGCCAGGCGGATCTGCTGCGCCGGGCCATGGGAAAGAAAAAAAAGGAGATCATCGAAAAGGAAAAAATCCCCTTCCTCGCCGGAGCCGCCAAACAGGGCTATTCCGGTGATGACGCAGGCCGGATCTACGATATGCTGGTTCCCTTTGCGGGCTACGGCTTTAACAAGAGCCACGCCGCGGCCTACTCGGTGGTGGCCTACCGTACCGCCTATCTTAAGGCAAATTTTCCCGCGGAGTTTATGGCCGCCAACCTTTCCAACGAAATCCACAGCGCCGACAAGGACAAGCTTTCCGAGTGCATCGCGGAGGGCCGGAAAATGGGCCTGGAGATCGATCCCCCCGACATTAACCGGTCGGATAAACTTTTTACCGTGGTGGAGGGCAGGATCGTTTTTGGCTTTCTGGGAATCAAGGGAATCGGCGAAGCCCCGGCGGATGAGATCATTCAAAAACGAAAAGACGGACCCTACCGCAGTTTTATGGATTTTCTTGACAGGGTTACCCTGCAGACCAGCCAGGCCCGGGAGCATATCGTAAGCCGCAAGGTAATAGAACTCCTCATTAAAACCGGGGCCTTTGACTGTTTTGGGATCAACCGGGCGACGCTTCTGGCCAACATGGAGGCGGCCGCTGATTATGCCCAGAACAAAAAAAACGAAACCAAATTTGGCCAGACAAGCCTCTTTGAGGATACCGGGGAACAGACCTTTCCCGATTTTACATTTACCCAAATGCCCGAAATGGACCGGACCGAACAGCTTACCATCGAAAAAGAACTTATCGGTTTTTACTTTTCCGGTCATCCCCTGGACAGTTTTAAGGACGCATGGGAGCGGCATGTAAAGCTCGACACCTCCAACCTGGACAATGTCCCGCTGGGAAACTATACCCTGATTGGGGTTCTTAAATCCCTTAAAGCGGTAACGGACAAAACCGGCAAAGCTATGGCTTTTGGAACCCTGGAAGACTACCGGGGAGAGGCGGATTTGGCCTTTTTTGGTGAAGTGTGGACCGCCTGCCGGGACAAGCTGCGGCAGGACGAAATTGCCGCCGTAACGGGCCGGCTGGACAACCGGCGGGGCAAGCCGGTTTTACAGGTAAACGCCGCCCTTTCCCAAAGTGAGTTAAAGGAAGAAGGCGTCCTGGATTCCCTGGGATCCGCGGACCAGCCCCTGGATCAGTACAGGGAAGCCTGGGAACAGACTGTTACCCTGGATCTGTCCGCTCCGAACACCGAAGGAGACCATGTGCTAATCGGGCATATCACGGCCCTGCGCCGCCATACCACAAAAGCCCAGAAAGAGATGGCCTTTGCTACCCTGGAAGATTACCGGGGCCGGATAGATCTTGTTTTTTTTGACCGGTGCTGGGAAAATAACCGGGACAGGATAACGGAAAAAGCCTGCGCCGCCGTCAGGGGAAAGCTGGACCTTTCCAGGGAAAGGCCCAGCTTTATCGTAAGTTCCGTTCTGGATCTGGGGAAACTGCGGCGGGCCGCGGCCAGAGCCAGAGGGGACGCCGGACCGGCTTTAGGCGGCGGCGGGGAAAACGGGAGCGGCGCCGTTCCTCCAACAGGGGGGGCGTCCGTTCCGCCGGCGGATCCTGCCGGAGGATCCCCAACACCGGCGTCCCAGGAGGTGCATATCCGGCTTCACCAGGGCGCCATGGAAAAGCTCCTTTATCCCCTGAGGAACTACCTCATCGATCACCCCGGCCCTTCCCCGGTCTTTATCCACGTTCCGGGGGGGGCCGCCTCTATGGAAAGGGTGATCCGTACCGCGATCCAGATGAACATTGCCGCGGGGCAGGAACAGCTTGAAGCCCTGGAAGAACATCCTGCGGTAGCAAAAATATGGGTGGCATAATGGGCTATATCATGAATTTCCTTTCGGGGATCCTGGGGATATACACTCTCCTCATTTTTATACGGATCCTTCTTACATGGTTCCCCGGGGCGGACTTTGGCAAACCCTATATACTGCTCTGCAGCCTCTGCGATCCCTACCTGGATTGGTTCCGCCGTTTCAGGATCGGCAGGAACAGTCCTGTGGATTTTTCTCCCATCCTGGCGCTGGGTTTTCTTTCTCTCCTCCGGGGGATACTGTCCGCCTGGGGAACCCTGGGAAGAATCAGCATCGCCGCGGTCCTGGTCCTCCTGCTTAACGCCCTAGGATCCATTTTTTCCTGGATCCTAGGCTTTTTTATCGTGATCCTTCTTCTGCGGCTGATCGCCTATCTGACAAACCGTAACATTTATTCCCCCCTTTGGCGTTTTGTAGATCTTATTGCCCAGCCGGTGATGTACCGGATTGGCAGGATCTTTTTTCCGTTCCGGATTGTCAATTATCTTTTCAGGATCATCTTTTCCATCCTGATCCTTCTTGTTATTGCCTTCCTCTTTAGAATCGCGGTTTACTTTGGTTCGGTCTTCCTGGCCGCCCTGCCCTTTTAGGCGATGTTTCTCCGGGAACTAACCGTACCGGTTACCACCCTGCGGGGGGTGGGCGCTTCCCTGATGCGGACCCTTTCCGGGGCGGGGTTGGGCACCGTCGCCGCCCTCCTTACCCGCTACCCCCGGGACTGGGAGGATCGGAGCCGCGAAAGGCCCCTCCGGGACTGGACCGGAGGCCCTGTATGTACCACCGTTACCGTGCTGGCCCACGACTGGTTTGGTTACGGGGCTATGAAAACCCTCAAGGTGCATGTGGAAGACCATACCGCCCGGGCGGTTTTGGTCTGTTTCAACCGGCCCTTTCTGGAAAAACAGCTTCCCCCGGGGGAAAGTTTCCGCGTCTGGGGCAAATTTTTCTGGAAATACGGGGAACTTCAGTCTTCGGCTTTTGAAATAGAAACGGCCCGGTCTGCCGGGGGAATCCTGCCGGTCTACCCCCTTTCGGCAGGGCTCACCCAGCATTTACTTCGCCGTTTGATACGGCAGGCCCTGGACCGGTACGCCCCGGTTCTGGAAAACGAAATCCCCCTGGACATCGCCGCGGTCCGTTCCCTCCTTTCCAAGGCCGAAGCCCTAGGATCCATCCACTTCCCTTCTTCCGCGGAAGCCCTGGAGGAAGCCAAAAAAACCCTGATATACGAAGAGCTTTTTTATCTTGAAGTGATGATAGGCCGCCGTCTTACCGCCCGCCGGGGCACGGCAAAACCTTTAGGCGGCAGCCCGGCCTTGTCTCCCCTTCAGCGGATGCTCCTGGACCGGCTGCCCTTTACCCTTACCCCCGGCCAGGAAAAGGTCCTGGCCGAGATCAACGCCGATATGGGGAGCGGTGTTCCCATGGCGCGGCTCCTCCAGGGCGACGTGGGATCCGGAAAAACCCTGGCGGCTTTCCTGGCCGCCCTCCGGGCCCTCGACGGAGGGAAGGGGCCGGACAGGACAGGCGGAGCCCAGGCGGCCATTATGGCGCCCACGGAACTTTTGGCCCGGCAGCATGCGGAAAACGCGGCCCGGCTCCTGGAGCCCCTGGGTATAAGACCCGCCTTTCTTACGGGTAATCTTAAATCCGCCGGACGGGGGAGGCTGCTGGCCGCCCTGGCCGCCGGGGAGATTGACATTATCCTGGGAACCCACGCCCTTTTTTCCAGGGACGTGATCTACCGGAACCTTGCCCTGGTGATCATCGACGAACAGCACCGTTTTGGCGTTACCCAAAGACAGGCGATCATCGCCAAGGGCGGAGGACCCGCCGGAAAGCCGGGAATACCCCACCTTCTTATGATGAGCGCCACCCCCATTCCCCGGACCCTGGCTTTAACAGTTTTTGGGGATCTGGACGTTTCGGTGATCTCCGGCATACCCCCGGGACGGAAACCCGTCAGGACCCACCTGGCAAAGGAATCCAACGCGGAAAGAGTCTACGATTTTGTGCGGAAGGAACTGGACTCAGGCCGCCAGGCATATTTTGTGTATCCCCTCATCGGGGATGAACAGGCCGGCGAAGACCGGCCCGGCGGCGGAACGGAAGATCCCGAGGGCCTTAAAAATGCCGTATCCATGGCGGAACGCCTGGGCAGGGACATCTTTCCCCGCCATCCCACGGCCCTGATCCATTCCAGGCTCGACGATGAAGAAAAACGCAAAACCATGGAAGCCTTCCGTTCCGGAAAAATCCGCATCCTCGCTGCCACCAGTGTGGTAGAGGTAGGGGTGGACGTACCCAACGCGACCTGTATGGTGATCCACCATGCGGAACGTTTCGGCCTTTCTGCCCTGCACCAGCTCCGGGGCCGGACCGGCCGCGGGGAGGAACAGTCCTATTGTTTTCTTATTTATTCTGAACCCGCGTTTTCAGGCGAATACGGAACGCCCCCCGAAGGATCAAACCTTGAAGGACGGCAGCGGACTCCCTCCGGGCTCTCAGGGGAAGGCAAACAGCGGCTCAAGGTAATGCTGGAATCCAACGACGGATTTGTCATTGCCGAGGAGGATCTAAAACTCCGCGGTCCAGGTCAAATCGCCGGTATTGAACAGTCGGGCTACCTTAAGCTGGGCATCGCCGATCCGGTCCGGGACGCCGATACCCTCCTGGCCGCCCGGAAGGACGCCTTCGCCATGCTGGAAAGAGACCCGGGACTCCTTTTGCCTGAACACCGCCTCGTCGCCGAAACCCTGGAACGGGCCCCTCCCTTCAGCGAAGTGGGGATGTGAGGATCATTTTTACCCAGGGCCGGGCGGTTTACGGCGCCATGTCCAGAGCATACACAGCATAGTGTTCACTTGAAAAAACCGGCGCAGCGTTCCGCAGGGTGTTCCGCTCGGCCTCCAAAATACCCTCCGTTTTTTGGGAATCGTCTTTATTGACCAGCAGCAGCATCCTCGCGGCAGGGCTTAAACCGGTGAATTTTTGATGAATTTCAGAAATATCCCCGATTTTGTACACCAGCTTATTCGCAATTGCCAGAAACTGCGGCGGGAAGGCTTCGATCGATTCTGTAAAAGAAAAATAGAGGTCATTAAAATTGTAATTATCCCGGATAAGATATTCCCGTTCATAGGATACCGGTTTGCCCATACGATATGCAAGGTATGATTTATCCGCACCAAGACTGCCGGCTAATAAAACGGAAACTATTGTTACCAGTGAATAGAAAACAGGAACGGTAATTTTCTGTAAGCCTGACTCATTCTCTACCCGTATCACAAAATTCGCGTTGGACATTCCCTTCAACTCCAGCGCCAGAAAAGGGATCATCACGCTGACCAGAATTACAGGGAGGCCGAATTTCAGCATGGAAAACTCGTGGACTGCCGAATGCTGCTGCAATACAAGCACCTGTAAAACCGGCGGTACATAGATCATCAGCATAATGTCAAATAATTCTTTATATTTTGTTATACAGTATTCCTCCCTGCGTTTTATTACAAACATACGGATGCCAAGAAGAACAAGGGCGGCGGCCAGGATTATGCCGAAAGAATAAGTAGCAGCAAACATTTTTGCAATGGCAGCCAGTTTATTGCCTCCACCCCAGTCATCACCGGAAAACATTCTGTATTTCATTTTATGCAGGATAGTATGCCCAAAACCGGGAACCGTCATTATCTGGGCCCCAAAGAGGCCCATACCCGCGAAAACCGGCAGTACATACACCCATGAGGATAAAACAGCTTTCTTTATGGCGTTCTTTGTTCTGAGCAATGGCATAATCCGTACAAGCCAGCTGACAAAAATCACAAACAGAAAATACCAGTCGGTCAATACGCCGTACAAGGACACCATGCATTTAAGGGCAAGGTACGGATACTTCAAAAACGGCCTTTGTGTTTCCGCGGTGAAATAATCATTATAAAGTTCAAGTAAAATAAAAATCAGTACCACCGGGATAATGCCCTGATCCGCAAAATAGACATTCCTCAGATAGTACAGGTTGATTGGAAAGCACATCCAGGAAAGAGCGATTACAACAGAAACAAAAGCCGCCATGATGCGCCCGCGCCGGCGCAGCGTCCACCTAAAAATACTGTAAGCGGTCAGGCATACCAGCAGCGTATCAAGCAGGAATTTATACGCCAGGAAGCGCTTGATAAAGCCAACCTGAATTTCGGTCTTACCAAGCAGTTTTGCCAGTATGTACGGCGGAAGGACAGCCCCAGGGGGATAGGAAATATACGCCCCCCGTTCCGCAAGATCTGTAAACTCTATTGAGCGGGGGTATTCATACATGATGAAACGCAGATTCAGCGGCCCTTCCTTCAGCCAATTGTTGACAAATTTTACCGTGGAAGCGCTTAACCAGATATGTGTACCCTGTGCTTCCGTGCCCGTAAACGCGGTACCGCTAAACAGCATATAACCAAGACATACAAAGATTAACATCGCAGCGACGGCCGCAATTTCTTGTATTTTATCGCTCTTCATGGTACTCTTCTCCCTCGTTGACATTCCAGACGGATGATTTGTCAAGACCGCCTGACTTTATAAGCTTTACCGCTTCCATCGCGGTAAGCATGGAATGATCCATATTGTTGTACTTGTGCTGTCCGTTCCTTCCCAGACAGTAGAGATTGGAAATGGCATCAAGATATTTTCGTATACCGCCCATTTCGCCGTAGGAACCGAAATAGGCGGGATAGGCCTTGCGGATTTTTACCTGAGTCGCGTCCAGTACATCGTCCCGGTCTATGATATTGATTTTTGCCAGTTCCGCAGCCGCAAATTCAATAAAATCTCCGCTGCTCAAATTCCACAGTTCGTCTCCTTCATTGCAGAAATATTCCAAACCTATCCATACCGTATGCTCCGCATCCCGTACCATATACGGCGACCAGTTGTTGAATATTTGCAGCCGCCCTATGCGGACATCACGCTCCTGTATATAGATCCAGCAATCGGGAACAATGTTTTGTAGCGTTTTAATTTTTGTCCTGTTGGGAATCTTTAATTTTTTAAGCAGCAGCCCCACGGTAATAAAATCACGATAAGGAAGGCTGCGGGCAGCGCAGAAAATCCGATCGGGCACCTGTTCCTGACCGGCGGAGCGAAGCGCCTCCACAAGATCCTTTACCGGCATAGTGGAAAGCAAAACATCGCAGGAAATTGTTGTATCCCCCTCCGTTCCGGCAGCGGTTATTGCCGCGACGGAACCATTTTCGATATGTATCCCGCTTACCCTCCGATTATAGTGGATACGGCCGCCCATCTGCGTTATTTTTTCGGCGGCCAAGGACCATAACTGACCAGGCCCCATTTTGGGGTAGTAAAACTGTTCGATAAGCGAAGTTTGTTTTGTTTTATGGTGCGGATTAATTATCTTGACCAGCGCCTCTTTTATGACGGCGCCAACGGAAAGCTCCTTTACCCGCTGGGCTCCCCATGACGGTGATAGTTGTGCAGGATGAATGCCCCAGACTTTTTCGGTATAATCCTCGAAAAACAGCCGGTAAAGATGCCTGCCGAAGCGGTTGATATAAAAATCCTCAAGGGAATTTTCTTTGCGTTTTTTTACCGATGAATAAAGAAAACTGAATCCGGCAAGAATCGTATTGAAAAGTCCCATATTCAAAAATGTCTCTGGTTTCAGGGATACCGGATAATCAAAAAATCTTCTGCGGTAAAATATGCGCGAAACCCGATCCCGAAGAAGCATCACCGCGTCTTCCCTTTCGGGGTCAGGACCCTGGACCGGCAGTTTCTTTTTCTTTCCAAGAATAATATCGTCTTTTGCACCCCCGCTCTGCAGGGGCATAAGGGACAGCCAAAAATCATTTACCGCTCTGCTTTTGGAGAAAAAGCGGTGTCCCCCGATGTCTATCCTGTTTCCCCGGTATTCAATGGTCGCAGAAATACCGCCCGCCCGCTCTTCCGCTTCATATACGTCGACCGCCGTTCTGGAAATATCCCGCAGGATCTGATACGCCGCGGTAAGTCCGGCAGGCCCAGCCCCAATGACCACAAAACGTTTTGCCATGTTACCGCCCCCCAGGGTTGCTGCCGTTGAATACCAAGAATTTTCGTGCCGCATAATTCCACACAAGGACAATCCCGGAACTTATAATTTTTATGATGATATGCCATTCCTGCCCGATAATACGCATTCCGGCGAATATACAAAGTTCCGTTATAACAAGTCCGGTGATCCCGATAAGGACAAACAAAACAAATGAACGAATTTTATGCTGCTTTGCTGTTTCACCTATATTTTTAAATACAAAAATAAACGAAAGAACAAAATTAAAAACAAGCCCGGCGGTAAATCCCAAGGCGGCCGCAAGTAATATGCCTTTCTCTGCCCACAGTGAAAACAGAAATTTTCCGGAAAGGTAGAAAATACCAAAATCAAGGGCAAACGCCAGTCCTCCCACAAGAAAGTAGCGGGAAAATTCATGGATCAGCGGTTTTATGGTATAAAAAAAGCCATGCCGCCCCGGAGAGGGCTTGACAAAGTCTAATGAAGATTCATAATGTTCTTGGTTCTTGGTTCTTGGTTCTTGGTTCTTGGTTCTTGGTTCTTGGTTCTTGGTTCTTGGTTCTTGGTTCTTGGTTCTTGGTTCTTGGTTCTTGGTTCTTGGTTCTTGGTTCTT
>JAITHE010000072.1 GCA_031280125.1 Treponema sp. | reverse complement strand
CGTGGGCCGCGGCACGGAACGCGGAGAAAGCCACGGTGCATTGGCAGTTTACTACCGCCGATGCCCGTATCAAGCTCCGGCACTTGTATCCGAGATTTTAGACTTCATGGTGTACTAGTAATAATCTACCTGCTATTTCAAACCACCCCGTCTTTTAAGGTGGGGTTGTTGATTCCGGGAAATCATCTTCCGGCACAGCATCCATACCGAAGCTATCGCGGGACGCAAGCCGTTCGTTGCCGGTTTTCAGGCGGCGCGACAGGTGTTCTATGATGGAGCGGTCCATACCGGTATCGCAGCGGAGGATTTCGTCAAACAGCCGGGGCGGCAGGGCCAGGGCAGAAACGCCGGCCTTCGCCCGGTGATGTTCCACCGCTCCCGGCATATCTGTAGCATTCCGGAGCGTCCCCCGGCATTTAAGCCAGGGGAGGGAGGGAGGTGGAAACCCTGGTCATGATCCCCCTGGAACATTCCGCCAAAACCGGGTATCCTGAGTCTTGGGGGATGGAGAGGCATGAAAAAGAAAATCGTCCTGGCCTATTCGGGGGGCCTGGATACCACTGTGATCATTCCTTGGCTCAAAGAGAATTACGACTGCAGCATCGCTGCAGTCTGCGTGGATCTGGGCCAGGAGGCGGACTGGAAGACCGTCAAACAGCGGGCCCTGGATATGGGGGCTGTTTCCTGCGTAGTAGCGGATGTAAAAAAAGAATATGTGGAACAGTATGTATGGCCCGCCCTCAAGGCCAATGCCCTCTACGAAGACAAATACCTTTTGGGTACCTCTACGGCCCGGCCCCTGATCGCCAAGGTACTGGTGGAGGCGGCCCGGAAAGAAAAGGCCTCCGCCATCGCCCACGGTGCCACCGGTAAGGGGAACGATCAGGTCCGGTTCGATCTGGGGATCATGGCCCTGGCTCCGGATATAGAAATCATCGCCCCCTGGCGGATCTGGGATATCAAGAGCCGGGAAGAAGAAATCCGCTATCTGGAAGAAAGACATCTTCCTGTGCCCATGAAAAAAGAAGAATCCTACTCCCGGGACGACAACCTTTGGCACGTTTCCCACGAAGGGCTGGAACTGGAAGACCCCGCCGCGGAACCGGTTCTGGACCGGATGCTAAAAATGTCGGTACCCCCGGAAAAGGCCCCAGACGAGGCGGTCCATGTGGAAATCGGCTTTGAAAAGGGTACGCCCGTTTCCCTGGACGGCGTAAAAATGGACGGCGTCAGCCTGATCCTCGCCCTCAACAGGATTGGCGGCGCCCACGGGGTGGGCATCGCCGACATCGTGGAAAACCGGGTGGTGGGAATGAAAAGCCGCGGGGTCTACGAAACCCCCGGCGGGACGATCCTCTACTACGCCCACCAGGAACTGGAACACCTGTGCCTGGACCGGCAGACCTATGCTTTCAAGCAGACCGTGGCCCAAAAGCTGGGGGAGGTGATCTACGGCGGCCTCTGGTTTACCCCTCTGCGGGAAGCTCTGTCGGCCTTTGTAGACGCCGCCCAGGAAACAGTTACCGGTACGGTGAGGGTCAAACTCTACAAGGGTTCGGTCAGCGCCGCCGGGGCCGAATCCCCCTATTCACTCTATAACGCCTCCATCGCCAGTTTTACCACCGGGGAACTCTACAACCACGCCGACGCCCGGGGCTTTATCCGCCTTTACGGCCTTCCCATTTTGGTCCGGGCCCTTATGCAAAAGGACGCCCGGGGCAGAATCAAAAGGAAGGGAACGCAAACGGCCCGGACCCCAAAACCGGATCCCAAATCCCGGGGCGCTTCGGGCTGAGCGGAATGAACGGACGGCATGGCGGTAAACAAAGCGCCCTTGGAGATGGTATTGTAAAGCAGGGGAAGGACGAATTAAGATATACAAGGATGGGATCTAACTGCTGGTAAAAGCAGCGGCGATCATCCCTGCGGTAGCAGCCATGGAGAACGATAAAGCCGCCGGACCGGATCCGGCGCCCCAGGTACTCTGGGCCGGACGCCTGGAAGAAAAACCCGGCGCGGAGGCATTTGCCTTTCAGTCTTCCCTGAGGGTGGACTGCCGTCTGGCGGCGGAGGACATTGCCGGGAGCCGGGCCCACGCTGCCATGCTGGGTAAACAGGGGATCATCGGAGCGGAGACGGCGGCCGCCTTGGAAAGGGAACTGGCCCGGCTGGCGGAACGTTTTCCATGTGAACCCGGTGGTCCGGCCGTTACTGACCGGGCCAGTAACGGCCCGGCACAAAGCGGCGGCCCGGTGGACGCGGACGCCGAAGATATTCACTCCCTTATTGAAGGGCTTTTGACCGAAAAGCTGGGAGATGCGGGCCGGGCGCTTCACGCGGGGCGGAGCCGGAACGATCAGGTGGCCGCAGATCTCCGGCTTTATCTAAAGCGGGCGATCCCCGCGCTGCGGCGGGAACTAGCGGAAACCATGAAGGTCCTGCTGAACAAGGCCGAGGCCCACCGGGGAACGATCATGCCCGGCTATACCCATCTTCAACGGGCCCAGCCGCTTACCCTGGCGTATCATCTGTGCGCCTGGGTTTGTGCCCTGGACCGGGACCGGGACCGGTTGGCGGACGCCCTCAGGCGGCTGGACGAATGTCCGTTGGGAGCCGGAGCCCTGGCGGGGAGCGCCCTTCCCCTGGACCGGAAGGCTGTGGCGGCGGCCCTGGGTTTCCGCGGGCCCACTTTGAACGGCATGGATTCCGTGGCGGACCGGGATTTTGCGGCGGAACTGGCGGCCGCCGCCGCCATCCTCATGGTGCACCTTTCCCGGTTCTGCGAAGACATCGTACTCTGGGCCAGCGAAGAGTTCCGGTTTATTGATTTAGCCGAGTCCTACAGCACGGGTTCTTCGATCATGCCCCAGAAAAAAAACCCGGATTTTGCCGAGCTTATCCGGGGCAAATCGGGGAGAACGGCGGGAAACCTGGTAACTCTGCTTACCATCCTCAAGGGACTGCCCTACGCCTACGACAAGGATCTCCAGGAAGACAAGGAAGCCCTCTTTGACAGCATCGATACCGCCTCCTCCTCCCTGCGGATCTTCCGGGGCATGGTGGAGACGGCCTCTTTCAACACGGAGCGCATGGAAGCCGCCTGCGCCGGCGGTTTTCTGGAGGCCACCGATGCCGCCGACTACCTGGTACGAAAGGGGGTGCCCTTCCGTACAGCCCACGAAGCGGCGGCCCTGGTTGTGCGGGACTGTATCGCCGCAGGGCTCCCCTCTATCCGGGAACAGGCCCTTCCGGAACTTAAAAAACGATCGCCCCTTTTTGAGGCTGATGTATACGGCGCCTTGGCGCCGCTTGCCTGCGTGCGGAACCGGAATCTTCCCGGCGGTCCCGCCCCGGAGGAAACGGCCCGGCAGATCGGAGAACTGCGCCGCCGTCTGGATGCCCGGGAGGGTGAATAATACCGGCCCGGGAGCGTTCTGCCGGGCTTGGCTGCGGATTTTGAGGCAGCGATATTCGCCGGGCGGGATGGCGTATGGGCTTTACCGTTTTTCTTGTTGCCCGCCAGAAATCTTTTGTGGTAAAATAAATACACGGTGAAGGCTGTCGGGAATTTCTTTTTCAATATCGCCTATGTTCTGGGTTTTTTCGGAAAAACCCTTAAAGGGGTTTACAGCTTTATTTTTAGGGGTCAGGCTTCCTACAAGATCCTCATTATGCAAATCCTCTTCACCTTTGTGGACGCCATGGGGATCTCCTCCCTCCTGGCAGTGGGGATAGGAGCGGCGGTTAACGTAATCGGCATTCCCTTTCTTTCAAGCCTGGGCCAGTACAGGATGATCTACTCCCTGTTGATAGTGATCATAACCAGAGAGCTGGGCCCCCTGCTTACCGCTTTTATCATCATCGCCCGGTCCGCTACGGCTATCGCCACCGAAGTGGCGGGGATGGTGATCAACCACGAAGTGGAGGCCTATATTTCCGTGGGGGTGGACCCCATAGAACATCTGGGGGTCCCCCGGTTTTTGGGGGTAACCATATCCCTGTTTCTCCTCAACGTGTATTTTTCGATCTTTGGGCTGGCCGGTTCCTTTGTGGTGGCCCAGTTTTTTAACCCCCAGCCCGCCGCTATATACTTTGGGTATATCCTTGAGTATTTAAGCGCCCAGGATCTGATGGTCTCCATCATCAAAAGCCTGAGCTTCGGCATGATCATCTCGGTGGTGGCGGTCATGAGGGGTTTTGCCGTAGACCGGGCCAGTACGGAGATCCCCGTGGCTGGGCTTCGGGCGGTGGGCAGCTCCTTTCTTTGGGTCATCCTGGCGGACATCATCATTGCGGCTTTTTCCTATATGAGGTAGGGATGGAAAACATACTGGTCCTGAAAAATGTTTCCTTCTCTGCCCAGAATACCGAAATTATCCATAAAATGGATCTTGAAATCGAAGGGGGAAAGACCACCGCCCTCATGGGGCCTTCGGGCTGCGGAAAAAGCACCCTCCTCAAGCTCTGTGCAGGGCTGCTTATCCCGTCCAGCGGGGAGGTTCTGTACCGGGGCAAGGACATTGCCTCCATGAACAGATCCCAGAATTTGGCGTTCCGCCGGGAAAGCGCCTTTGTTTTTCAGGATTCCGCCCTCTGGGCCAACCAAACTCTCTACCAAAGCCTGGAACTGCCCCTGCGAGTCCATTTTCCTTCAATGTCCCAGGAGGACCGGGAAAAGCGGATCCGGGAGGTAATGGGCATCGTGGGTTACCGGCGGAACCTTTCCATACGGCCCGCAAACCTTTCCCGGGGGGAACAAAAGCTTATCGCCTTTGGCCGTTCCATGATGTGCCGTCCGGCGCTGCTTTTTCTGGACGAATGGACCGAGTCTTTGGACGATAATGCCGCCCAGCGGCTTATAACCCTTGTAAAAGAACAGCGGGAAGCGCATAATACGGTAGTCTTTGTCAGCCATAGTCCCCAGATAATCAGGGAACTGGCGGACACTGCGGTAATGGTAGTGGAGGGATCCATTTATATCCGTCTTGCGAGGGATCAGATGAAGAGCGACAGGGACCTCTCGGAGCTGCTGGAAAAGGGCGTGGGCTGATGAAATTTAGAATCCGTTATGCGGATCAAGTGGTGGGTATTTTTATTGTTGTTGCCCTTTTGTCCCTGACGGCGGTTATCTTTCTGCTGGGAAAATCCCAGCGATGGTTTTCCAGAAACTATTCTTTTGTTACCTATGCGGTTTCCGCTTCGGGGCTGAACAAAAACATGCCCGTGAGCTACAAGGGGTTTACCATCGGTAACGTAAAGTCCGTTACCCTTACCGGGGACAACCGGGTGGAGGTGGTCTTTACGGTTCACGATGAATACCGGGGCAGGGTAAAACAGGGCTCCCTGGTTCAGATCGTGGTAAGCCCCATCGGCCTGGGGAGTCAGTTTATCTTTTACGCCGGCCTGGGCAGCGAAGATCTGGAAGAGGGCGGACTGGTTCCCATGTTCGATTCCTTTGAGGGGAAAGAGTATATCAACCGGGGAATCGGTTACATTCCGCCCCACGATGATGCAATCTCCATTCTGGTGGATGTGGCCATGGCTACCCTTACCGATTTACAGGCTGTTCTGGATGATGTAAATGGCGCCCTGGAGGGCAGAGAAGACTCCCCCCTGGGGCAGGCGGTGGTTAACGTCAGGGACATTACGGGCAGCCTGGCCCAGGCCACGGGCGATCTGGCCGGCGGTACCACCGTTGAATCCCTGGAAGCGGCCCTGGCTTCCCTGGCGGGAACCCTGGATCATGTGGAAAAAAGCGTCGCCGTCCTTCCCGGGCAGATGCCCCAGATCCTGGCCCTGGTGGCAGAATTACGGTCCACCCTGCGGACCGCGGACGATGTACTCACGGGGCTTAAAAACAATCCCCTGCTGCGCAACGGCATCCCCGATCATGTGGAGACCGATGTCAGCGGTACGAGTCCCCGGAACATCTCTTTTTAGGATTATGGCGATGCTGAAAAATCCTGTTTGTTTGCTGCTTTTCTCCGCCGCATTTTTTCTTGCTTCCTGTTCCTCCGCCCCCAAACGGCCTGCGGAAATTTTTACCCTCCAGTCCATGATCGAGACCCAGCTGGGCCAGGCCAACAGGGAAGCGGATCAGGGCAGATACGATAGGGCTCTGACTTTTCTCGATGATGCCTGGCGGCTTGCGGTGTTAAGCGACAGGCCCGCCCTTAGGATCAGGGTCAGCCTGTCCAGGGGAAACGCCCTTTACTCCCTGGGACGAAGGGCGGAGGCGGAGCGGATCTGGAAAGCCGCCGGGGACGAGGCGGATCTTGCTGGGGAAAAGACCCTGGCTGCAGCCAGCCGGATCTACAGGGCCCGGAGTCTTCTTGTGTCGGGCCAGGGAAATCCGGGGGAAATACTTGCTCTGGTACAGATGGAACAGGGAACCCTGAAACCGGACAGGCTCCTTGCCGCCCTGGGGTGGACGGTCAGGGGTCTGGCCGAAAAGGAAATGGGCCTTTACACTGAGGCGGAAAAGTCGGTCCGAAGCGCCCTTTCCATCCACGAGGGGGACCGCTATCTGGAACAGGCCGCCTATGACTGGTATCTCATCGCGTCGATCCGTTCCGTGGCAGGGAACTACGAAGGATCCCTGGAGGCCCTCGACTCCGCCCTGGCTCTTGACCGCCGGGCGGAAAACAGTTTTGGCCTTGCCATGGACTGGACGGCCAGGGGCGACGTGTTCCGTAAGATGAAGCGGGAAGAGGAAGCCCTCCAGTCCTGGCGGCGGTCCGCAGAGATCCTTCGGGCCCTGGATATGGAAGGCCGGGCGCGGGAACTGGAAAACCGGATCAATCCCCGGCCCGGTTCAAGCAGCAGGCCCTAAAATCCTTAAAAGGCCCCGCCGGGGAGAATCAAGGAACGGTGGAATATTCTTTCAGCCAGGGGGCCAGCCCAGGGGGCGTCCGCCCAAAACATGCAGGTGGAGATGATCCACCGTTTGGCCGCCGTCTTCCTTGCAGTTGATCACAAACCTGGCCCCCCGGCTGCCACAGCCTTCCTGGACGGCCAGTTCCTGGGCCTTAAAGAACAGCTTCCCCAAAAGCCCGGCGTCCGCGCCTTCCATAATATTAGGAATATGCCTTTTGGGAACCACAAGGAAATGGACCGGCGCCTGGGGATGTACATCGTGAAAGGCCAGCACTTCGCCGTCCTCGTAGATCTTTTTCCCGGGGATTTCCCCCGCAATGATTTTACAAAAAATACACTCCGCCATTTTTCCCTCCCTGTAAATTATACCTGAAGAATGGCAATCCCGGCCAGGACTGTCCGTACTCAGTGCCACATTTGCCATCTGCAAAGTCGTGTTAAAAAAAGAAGTCGCTTGCGCAACATCTAAAGAGCCAACCGTGCATGGAAAGCCCTCGCCGCTTTATCTCGTCTTGCGTCATACCGATAGCCCGCAAAGCCCGGTGAAACTTGTTGTACATCAGTTTGCGGGTTACCGAGGTTTCCCCTCCGTCCAGCGAAAACACATAGCCGTTATTGTTTTCCGGGGCAAGCTGACGCGCTCGTTCAGAGTAACAGAGGCAAGGGGTATATTCCGTTTTTCCTTAGTCTTGGTAGGCCGGTAGCCGTACTCGTCATGTTGGGCGCAAATATGGATATACTCGTCAAAAATATTCTGTCCCCGCAGCCCCAAAATCTCACTCGCCCTCATGCCGGTACACGCCGCCAGTTTGTTTCCCAGATAGGAAATCCGGTCGTCCCCCCAGACCGTTTCCCATTGCCGGGGGACCAACAGCCGCACTTCTGCCGGGGTAATAATCTCAATAGCCTTCCGGGCGTTCTTGAGTTTTTTCACCGCAGCCGCCGGATTTGTTTTGATAAGCCCCCGGTTCACCGCCTCGTTGAGCATCAGTCAGAACGTCCCGAACACCGTATTGGCATAGGTGTTTTTGTAACTCTTGACCGTCTCTTTCCCATCGGTATTGATCACCTTCCGTTCCTTAAAACCCAGAAGCCAGTTGTTAATATCCTCGGAGGTAATTTTATCCAGACGCGCTTTTCCGAAGTAGGGGAGTATCTGGTTCTTCACCATTTTCCAGCAGTTATCGGCGTAAGCCTGAGTAATATCCTTGCGGCTTTTCTGATTTTTAAGATACTCGCAGGTTTCCCAATTCCACCAGTTACGGACATATTCTTCAAATGTCGGAATATGTTGCTTGTTGGAAAACAAATTACCTTCCCGGTACAGCCTCATGCAGTAAGCCCTTGCCGCTGTTTTTGTTACCTGCCTGGTGGACAGCCCCGAAGAACGGTTTCCGTTTTCATCATAACACTGATAGTAGAACACTACCTTCCCCGAAACCAGTTTTCGGGGAAACACCGAAAAACATCCTTTACCCTCATACGAACCTCTTTTACGGATATTGTAATCACAGCCACAATCCCGTAATTTTGTAGTTGCGTAAACCCGCTGAACCAGCAACGCTAATTCGTTATAGGGTAAAGAAATATCATCACCTGTAGATGGGTCGGAGAAGGCGGGGGCAGTGATTCCGGCATTGTCTTTACCACCCCGGGGAAGTATAGGATGGCGAAGTACGAGACCACCTACCAGTTGTGGAAGGAGGTCTACGATTGGGCGATAGGGCGCGGGTATACCTTTGCCAATGAGGGGAAAGAAGGGTATCCCTTTGCGGGGGCAGGTGATGACGCGGGGAAAGGGACGGACAGCGATGAGTGGACGGCGGCAGAAAAGAAGAGCCGTCCGGTAACGAATATAAACTGGCGGGATGCGGTGGTGTGGTGCAATGCGTACAGCGAGATGAGCGGGAAAGCGCCGGTGTATTCCTATAGGGGCTCACTACTCAAAGATTCCAGCAACGCCACGGCCTGCGATAACGCCGTCATGGATAGGGGGAAGAACGGGTACCGGCTGCCGACGGAGGCGGAGTGGGAATACGCTGCCCGGGGCGGGAATACCTCCGCCCCTGCGTGGAGCTACAGATATGCGGGAATCAACAGCGTAATGGGCCTAGGGCAGTTTGGGGAGTACGTCTGGTATAGTGACAATTCGGCTGGTCTCACGAACAGCAATAAAGATTACGGAGCGCATCCGGCGGGGACCAAGGTTGCCAACAGGGCGGGCCTCTTTGACATGAGCGGGGACGTGGCGGAATGGTGCTGGGACTGGTATGAGGAGGCGGGTGGCATCACCGAGGTAACCGATCCCGTATGGGCCGGCCCTCCCGCCGCGGAAAACGATTGGGAAATGTACCGTGTGGTGCGGGGCGGCAGTTGGAACGGCGGCGTGGAGACCGGGGTCTCGGTTCGGGGCTGGAGCGAGCCGGATAGGGTGTCCCGCAATGGGGGGGTTCCGGGTGGTGTGCGCGCCATAAAACGCGCTGCCTTTTATTCGTGGCCAGGGTTTACTACCCTTACTACCTTGCCTGCCTGCCGCCAGTGGCTGGCGTAATTTTGTAGGTCCCGTTTAGCCCTTGGGGCGGGGTATGTTGATTTGCCGTGGGGGCGGTATACGGACGGGTTTTGAGGTTTTGCCCCCATGCTGCAGCGCAGGGCTTGCGCTGGGGGCGTTTACTTTTTGCGGAACGCGCGAAGGAGCAGGAAAGAGCGCAGTTGGTTTAACACCCACTGTTCTGTTCGGAAATTACCCATCGTATTGGCAGACACTATGGTAACAGTAAAAACCAAGACTCCTGGGTCTTACTATTTTTGGCACAGCGCGGCTGCCGTCCAATGCAGCGCCGTGTGCTTCGCATTGTGCCGGGCGCGGGCGTTTCCCGGCTGTTCCCGGAAAGTCCGCCGTGGTATACTGGCAAACAATGAAGACCCTCAAACGCATTATCCTTCTGGTTTTGGGATCGGCGCTTTTGGCCCTGAACATCAATACCTTTGTCCACGCCGGAAGTCTTATCCCCGGGGGCTTTACCGGCGTTGTCCTGCTGATCCAGGAATGTACCCGCCGTTTGTGGGGGCTTGCCGTTCCCTTCAGCCTGGCCCTCTTTGCCCTTAACGCCGTGCCGGCCTTTATCAGCTTCCGCTTCATTGGGAAGTGGTTCAGCATATATTCCTGCTTGGTGATCTTTCTAAGCGGCCTTTTAATGGACTTTATGCCCCCCCTGTTTATCGAGCTTATCCAAGTCCACGACACCCTGCTTTCGGCGGTTTTTGGGGGTCTCCTTAATGCCCTAGCCATAAGTCTCTGCCTCCATGCGGGGGCTACCTCGGGGGGTACGGACTTTATTGCTATTTTTATTTCAGAAAAATACCACCGGGACGCCTGGAACTATATCCTTATCGGGAACTGTGTCATTTTGGTTTTTGCCGCTGCCCTCTTTAACCTGAATACCGCCCTCTATTCCATCATCTTCCAGTTTACCACTACCATGGGGCTTAACGCGTTCTACAAGGGCTACCAGCAGATGACCCTTTTTATCATTACCTCCCGGCCCGACGAAGTGTACAGCCTTATCCGGGAAGAAACCAACCATGCCGCCACCTCCTTTACCGGCCAGGGCCATTATGAAAAGTCCCGGCGGGTCATGCTTTATTCGGTGGTTTCCGCTCCGGAGGTACGGATCCTGGTGCCGGGGATCAAAAAGATTGACCCCGGGGCGTTTATCAATGTGATTAAGACTGATCAACTGGGAGGCCGTTTTTACAGGCGGCCCAAGGATTGATCCTGTCCGGTCCAAGCTCCAAGCTAGCAATTCTCCCCCCCTTCAGGTATGATTGATCCATGAGTTCAGACTATTCCGCGCAAAACATCCAGGTCCTCAAGGGACTCGAAGCGGTCCGCAAGCGGCCGGGTATGTACATTGGTACCACGGGCATTGACGGCCTTCATCACCTGGTCTACGAGGTGGTGGACAATTCCGTGGACGAAGCCATGCAGGGCCACTGCGATACGATCCTGGTGGTTCTGGAGGGGAATGATGTGGTCCGGGTGGAGGACAATGGCCGGGGTATCCCCGTGGACATTCATCCTACCGAACAGGTGAGTGCCCTGGAACTGGTAATGACCCGGCTCCACGCGGGGGGGAAATTTGACAAAAAATCCTACAAGGTGTCCGGGGGTCTCCACGGCGTAGGAGTCTCGGTGGTAAACGCCCTTTCCGAATGGTGCGAAGCCTTTGTCCACTCAGAGGGCAAAATCCACACCCAGCGTTACCGGCTGGGTGTGGCCGAAGGGCCCGCCGCGGAAACCTCCGCCGCAGGGCTTCCCTACCATGCAGGCAGGCCGGAGCGCCGGGGTACGGTAATCCGCTGGAAGGCGGATGCTTCGATATTTGAAAGTACCACCTATAATTTTGACGCCCTTTCCAACCGCCTGAGGGAATTAGCCTTTCTTAACAAGGGGCTTTGCATCACCATTCGGGATGAACGGCTTTCCCACCCCAAGGTTCACGAGTTCAAGTTTGACGGCGGGGTCAAGAGCTTTGTGGAATACCTCAACGAAAGCAAAACGGTGCTCCACAAAGAACCTATTTTCTTTGAAGGAAGCCGGGAAGATCCCGCCCAGGGTACGGTGGAGGTGGAGTGCGCCATTCAGTACAACGACGGTTTTAACGAGATCATGTACTCCTTTGTAAACGACATCAATACCCGGGAAGGGGGAACCCATTTGGTCGGCTTCAAGTCTGCCCTGACCAGGACCCTTAACGAATTTTTAAAAAAATCCAAGCAGGCAAAAAAACTGGACGAAGCTCTTTCCGGCGACGATGTGCGGGAAGGGCTGACGGCGGTACTGTCCGTTAAGGTGCCCAACCCCCAGTTCGAGGGCCAGACCAAGGGTAAGCTGGGTAATTCGGAGGTAAAGGGAATGGTAGAATCCCTGACCAATGAACAGCTTGAACTTTTCTTTGATCAGCACCCCGATGTAATTTCCCATATCCTGGAAAAATCTGTTCTGGCCGCCAAGGCCCGGATCGCCGCCCGGGCTGCCCGGGACGCCACCCGCCGCAAGAACGCCATGGACAGCGCCGGCCTCCCGGGCAAACTTGCCGACTGTTCCGAAAAAGATCCGGCCCTTTGTGAGCTTTTTATCGTCGAGGGGGACAGCGCCGGCGGTTCCGCCAAGGGAGGCCGGGACCGCCGCTTCCAGGCGATCCTGGCGCTCTTTGGAAAAATGCTCAATGTGGAAAAAACCCGCATCGAAAAGGTTGTTACCAACGAGAAACTGCAGCCCATTATCGCCAGTATCGGCGCCGGATGCGGCAGCGAGTTCGATGCGGCCCGGATCCGCTACCATAAAATCATCATCATGGCCGATGCCGATGTGGATGGTTCCCACATCCGTACTCTGCTCCTTACCTTTTTTTACCGCTACATGACTGCCCTTATCGAGCGCGGCCACGTATACCTTGCCATGCCGCCCCTCTACAAAATCAGCTACGAAAAGAAAACTTTCTACGCCTATGACGATGCCGAAAAGGACCGCATCCTTTCCGCATCGGGCCGAAATCCTGAAAAGGTGGCGGTTCAGCGGTACAAGGGCCTGGGCGAGATGAACCCCGGCCAGCTCTGGGAAACCACCATGGACCCCCGCAGGCGCAGCATTATCCAGGTTCACATGGATGATGCCGTAGAGGCGGAACGGATTTTCAGCACCCTCATGGGAGAACTGGTCGCCCCCCGCCGGGAATTTATTGAGGAAAATGCATTGATGGTGAGTAATCTTGACGTATAAGATAAACACTTTGTGTTTATCTTATACGTTGGGTGTTTGAGGGGGGACGAATATAAGAATGACTTTCTCATCGGAAACGTTGCATACAATGCCGTGGTTATTAAATGGTATTTGCCCTTATTTTACCATGTTCCCTTTACAATACCCGGTTAATATCTTGAATAACACACAAAAAGACACAATAGTTTTAGATCCGTTTTGTGGAAGAGGCACGAGTATCTTTGCGGCCAGAATGTTTGGATATAATGCATACGGAATTGATAATAATCCCGTTGCTGTTGCTATTTCTAAATCTAAATTATCAGCCGCAACAGTTGAAATGATTATGGAAACATTAAATAAGGCTCTTGACTATACAGGCAATTACGATATTCCTCAGTCCGAATTCTGGCAATGGGCCTTTGAGATGACAGTGTTAGAACAATTATGCAAAATTCGGGCATACTTGCACCAACATGATGGTATGACAGAAAATGCGTTGCGTGGAATAATCTTAGGTGCTTTGCATGGTCCCAAAGCAAAGCAAATGGAAAACAACAGCTATTTAAGCAACCAAATGCCAAGAACGTTTTCCTCAAAACCTTCATATTCCATTAGTTATTGGAAAAAACACAATATCAAACCGGATAAAATCAGCATAGCTGCTGTTGTAAAAAAACGCGCCCAACGTTACTACAATGATGTTATTCCTGAAGTTAATAGTAATATCATTAATGGCGATTCCAGAGAAAATGCCAGTTATCGGCAATTACCCCCAATGACATTAATTATCACTTCTCCCCCTTATTATGGAATGCGTACATATTATATTGATCAATGGCTTAGAAACTGGTTTTTAGGTGGACCTGATGTGCCGGTCAATATACTCAATAACCAAATGGATCATTCTTCTCCTGATGATTTTGCCAGAAATTTAGGCATGGTATGGAAAAATTGCGCACGATTTACCACGCCCGATGCAAGAATGTATGTCCGTTTTGGATCAATTCCATCTCGCAAAACAAGCGCAAGAGATATTTTTGAAAAATCCATCGCCTTGTCTGAGAACGCATGGCGTATTATTGCTGTTTCAGATGCCGGTAATTCTTCATGCGGAAAACGGCAGGCGGCGCAGATGCTCGTCGGGCAAAAACGAAAAAGTGAGCCAATTAACGAAATTGATGTGGAGCTTATAAAGAATGCTTGACGTTGAACAATTAACAACATTGAAGAAAGAAATTGATATAGCAAGCAAACAGGATTTGTTCAGCCTAAATCAGTTAAGAGCCGAAATAAAGCTACTGGGTTCCCCAAGGCAAATACGGGATTATACTACAACAGCGATTAGTCTGGTTGCTTCAGATGGGGGCAACAACCGGCTTCAATTTGATCCGTTTGAAATACAAGTTATCAGGGTTGTAGATTCATATGGTCATGAAGCTTGTTTGCAGGTCATCAGCAGATACAGAGATATTATGCAATTAAGTAAAGAGCAATTCAATCCTGATAAAACGCCAAAGACGGCGTTGGGTTATATGATGTTTGATTTGGACGTAAAATCTTTGCTGGAATTATCGCCGATGTTGAGGCCCAAAAAGGATTCAAGCGGCAGGGATGCATTAAGTTCGTCGTGGATATTGGTATACAGAGAACTGGTTGAATGGGCAATTTTATATGAAAGAATCCGCAATGGAAATTTCGTGACTGATACGCTAATAGCCATAGACGGCTTGCTGCGCTCAAAAGTCTTTGCCGGGGATTTATTTGTTCAATTGATATTGAAAATACAAAAATATATACAACAAATAAAGCAAGAGCATCGACGGCAAGTATATCTGGTTGGAGTATCAAAATCATCAAAGGTGCTTGATAGATATCGTCTTGCGATGATGCTCGAAGGTGTTATGAGGGAGCCAAGACCGGTCTTTGTAAAAGTCCCGCAGGAAATAGAGGATTTGGCCTATGATTGGCCTGAATATACACTCCGGCCCGGCGATGAAAAAGATAATGGTGAAAGAGCCAAATATGCCGGCGGTTATCTTTTTCTTGCAAAATTCGGCCCTTCGCCATCAGATCCCATATGGCCTGTTGATATTCTTATTGGACAGGAATCTGAAGCGGAAAAGATAATTGCTTATCTAAAAACCGATGCTGAAAATGGTTTTCCTGTTCCTTTTTACCCAAAGTGCATACAAAAGGCCCATGAGTATTCCGCTATTGCAGGTATCGATATGGAGATATTACAGCAGGAAATTATCAACGCTTTGTTGAAAAATATGTCAACAGACAAGGATATTCAGAACTTGGAGAAATATATATTATTGCCTAAAGATCCAGGAGGGATGCGATATGAATGATACTAATTTCTTCAAGAACTCAATTGGTGTATTTCAAGGCTTTTCCAATGCCGGCCTGGAATTTCATGCGGATATAATGCTCCCTTATAGAGAAGAATTTCAAGCAATACCCATTCATGGAAGTTTTCTGCTTGTTGAACTGGAAAATGAAGATGAAGCGGTATTGGGAAGAATATCCTCATTACAAAGTATGGGGCGTCTCTCCGGCAGCGGCGGATCGGAATACGCTATCCGGGCAATGCAAAGGGAAACTTCCATACCAGAGGATATAAAAGAAGACCATCTGCGATATAAGGTTGACATTAGAGTATTGGGGGTTTTAAGGAACAATGCCGGAAACATATTGTTTGCTCCTTCCCACCGCAGGCTGCCTCATGTTGGCAGCAGAGTTGCGTTTCCTGCTGTTTCAATACTCAAAAATGTCGCATTGGATGCTGATCAATTTGGTATGCCAATTGGACATCTTGCTTTAGGGGAATATGTGTATTCTCTTGGCGATGATAACACAAAACTTGAACCTTGGCATCAAGAGGTTTCTCCGGTAATTAATCCCCGGTTTAATATAAAATATTTGGCATCACGAAAAACTTTTATTTTTGCCCGGGCTGGTTATGGAAAATCAAATTTAAACAAATTATTATTTGCCGCGCTTTATGAAAATGAACAACCTAGTATTGCCTGGAACGATGATTCCAAGGTGCCGGTGGGCACTTTGTTATTTGATCCGGAGGGCGAATATTTTTGGCCTGATAGCAATGGCCGCCCAGGACTTGCTGATGTTCCCGGCTTAAAAGACAGGCTTATGGTATTCACCGATAGAAAAACTCCTCTTGATTATTATATGTCGTTTGTAGCTGGACCGGCCAGAATGGATCTGGCACGGATGAACCCGGTTGATGTTCTATCCATGGGGCTGTCTTCCGCCGAGGAATATCCAAAATGGATGCTTCGTTTGCAGTCCATCGACTCTTTGCATTGGGCAGGTACAATAGAATTAATATCACAAAATGGAATGTCGACAAATCTTGATGAATTGGCAGAAACATTAGGGTTACAGCAAGGAAGACGAGATGAAAAATGGGAATTGAGTGAGGCGCAATTAATCGCGGCCCGGCGTGATTTGTCATTGATTGTCAGTAAATTTCACGCCGCCGATGTTGTTACATTCGAAGCGGTTTTAGAAGGCTTAAAAAGAGGCATGATTGTTGTCTTTGATATTTCACAAATGAATCCAACGGTTGCGGAGAAAATTACAAAACACATCGTTGGATATGTCTTTGACTATAATCAGAAGGCACATACATCAACTGAGGAAAAACCATTACCGACAATTTTGGTTATTGAAGAGGCCCAAACGGTATTGGGAGGAACAAGGTTAAATGAAAATGATCCTATCGTAGCATGGGTGAAAGAAGGCAGAAAATATCATCTGGGAGCTGTTATGGTAACACAGCAGCCGGGAGCAATATCGGATCAAATATTAAGTCAGGGTGATAATTGGTTTGTTTTTCATTTGGTTTCCGGCGGAGATTTAAGTATTCTCAAGAAAGCGAATGGCCATTTTTCAGATGATATTCTACAAAGCCTTTTGAATGAGCCGATAAAAGGACAGGGGTATTTCTGGTCATCAGAATCAGAACGTTCCTATCCTGTTCCGGTGAGAATATTGCCCTTTGAAAGCAAATATAAGCCTGTCAGTAAAACTATTTCAATAAAATCAGAAACTGTTGCGTCTATAGTCTCTAATATTAAATCGAATTTGTTTCATGGTGCACAAAGTTTCTCGGATGCATTGCAGGCAGATACAGCCAATTTATTTTCCAATAGCGAATTTGTTCAGTCTTTTAAAAACAGGTTTGAATCAGGCCGTTTGCATGAAAGCTCCGCGGCTATGCTTATCAAGGACTATCTTAGAAGTGAGCTTTTCCCCAGCGACAGAGCAATGTATACATCTGCAAAATCACTGATTCGACAATGCCTGGATACTATCATCGGTACCGGTCTTTGGGAAATGAATAGTGGGGAGCACAAAGGGAAGAAAACGGTTTTTTATAAAGGGAAAAGAAATCATAGTTAGAGAGAAAATCAATAAAAAGGTAAACACTTCCGGTTTTCACCGCTGACGCCAGGAAATTCAAGCATATATGCCTTATTCCTAAGGCCCTAGTACTCCATGAAGACAAAAAACGCTTATAAAAAGCGGCCATCCTTCCGATAAAAAACAGGAGGGAAACCATGGTCAAACCACATATCAAATACCGGGTTACCTTGACCGGGGCGGAACGGCAGACCTTACAGCAACTGGTCAAAAAAGGAAACACCGCGGGTTACCGGATACGGCACGCACACATTCTGCTCGCGCTGGACGAAATAGCGGCCAATAAGCATTGGTCCGATGAGCGGATAGGCGTCGCTTACGGCTGCCGTCAGCGGAGCATCGGGGAACTGCGTAAACGCTTCGTGGAAGCAGGTTTCGAGGCCGCTCTGGAGCGGAAGCAACGGGAAACTCCGCCGCGTATCAAAATAGACGGGGAGGCGGAGGCGAAGATTATCGCGCTGGTCTGTAGTGATCCTCCCCCGGGACGCAGCCGGTGGACGCTCAAATTACTGGCCGGAAAAGTGGTCGAGTTGGGTATTTTGGACAGTATCTCCGGCCACGGAATAGGCGACCTTTTAAAAAAACGACATACAACCCTGGCTGCATAAGGAATGGTGTATCCCCGAAGCGTCCGCTGAGTTCGTTGAGCGGATGGAAGACGTGCTTGAGACGTATACCCTGCCCTATAATGAACAGCGGCCGGTGGTATGTCTGGACGAAATGAACCGGCAGCTGATCGGCGAGACCCGGACGCCGCTGACCACCCGGCCGGGACAGCCGGCGGCCTATGACTGCGAATACGTCCGTAACGGCGTGGGGAATGTGTTTATGATGTTTGAGCCCCTTGCCTCCCGGCGGGAAGTACTGGTGAGTGAACGGCGCGCCCGGCAGGACTTCGCCCGGTGCCTGCGTGAGTGAGCTGACACGCACTACCCCGACGCGGAACGCGTCGTGCTGGTGATGGATAATCTGAATACGCACTCATTGGCTTCATTATATGCCGCGTTCCCACCGGCAGAAGCGCGGCGTTTGGCGGAACGGTTTGAAATCCATTATACCCCGAAACACGGGAGTTGGCTGAACATGGCGGAGATGGAAATCGGGGTACTGAGCCGGCA
>JAITHE010000052.1 GCA_031280125.1 Treponema sp. | reverse complement strand
CACGCATTGTTAACCCCATTCGGACACCCTCCAGGAGGCGTCCTTACTATAATGTGGGTAACATTTTCAATATGAGGCATTTACCTTTTTCGGTAACATTTTTCATGAGGCAATGCGCCCGCTTGACCTGTCCCGCCTTCCAGTGGTAGCATGACCCCCCATGAAAGAAGCGGTACGCAGCCTCCTCCCCTGTGGGCGAAGCGGCCTTTCACCTCTGCCCCCCTGCGTTGCAAAACCTAAGGTGAATTCGCCGGTACTCCCTTGGTATTACACTAATTCCTTGCATTACAACGAATTACCCCCCCCCCCCCCCCCCTAAGCAATCTGTAATTTCTTGCACAGCAACATTCGTAGATCCCCCCCGCCTTCCCCGGTTAGGGGATAAGGGATCCCCCGTGCCTACTGGGGGAGGCGGCGTGCTTCGCTCCGCATCCGGAACCCGCCCCGGGGCAGGGAGGATCCGGGACGCTCCGTCCGGGACGCGGAACCGCCCATCCGGGGTACGCCCTGCCCTATCCAGAGGTCCCCGCAGGCCCCTTTCTAGAGATACTACTCCGTTGTCTCCAGACAATGCTCCGTTGTCTTTAGACAATGCTCCATTGTCTCCAGACAATGCCCCATTGTCTCCAGACAATGCCCCGTTGTCTCCAGACAATGCTCTGTTGTCTAAAGACAATGCCCCAAGGGGAGTGGATTGGCCAGACATCCCGGTCTTGTGGTAGCCCTCTGCTTGTGGGCCCTCCACTCCTTCGGCCAGGAAGCGGACGGCGGCCGGGATGGCGCCGCCAGGGAAACATCGTTATACCACGCCCTGGGGGGCGGACTGTTTACCAACACCGCGTTTCACCTAACCAGCCGGTGGTTTGGCGCTGATTTTGCCCAAACCAGCATCGACAGCGTCAAAACCAATCTTACATCGCCATGGGTATGGGACAGCGATCACTTTTTGTTTAACCATCCCGGCCATCCCTACCAGGGCGGACTGTACCACGCCGCGGCCCGTTCCAGCGGCTTTACTTTTTATGAATCGGTGTTCTTTGACGCCCTGGGAAGCGTAACCTGGGAGCTGTTTGCCGAAACGGATCAGCCTTCGTTAAACGATCTTATTGTTACCACCACCGGCGGCGCGGCTTTGGGTGAAATGCTGCACCTGCTTTATCTGGAAACCCGGAGCCTCTGGGCGGGTATTTTGACAAGCCCCATGGATGCCCTCGTCAACGCCGTGCGGAAAAAACATCCGGCACGAACGGGAAATCTGTATTATTTTTCCTCCATGACAGGCGCGGGCTGGATACAATCCATAAAAGAAGACCGGCAGTATGTGGACTATCTTCGTGAAAATAACATCAAGACCGCCCCCGCCCCTATATATACCGGTACTATAGGCTGTGAAGTGATCTACGGAAATCCCTTTGTACAGAGTTCAGCCAAGCCCTATACACAGTTTGAAATGAAATTCTACCTGGGGGGTTCATTGTACCCCCTCTGGCTTGACTGGACGCTGCTGACCGACGGGTTTCTTTTGTCCTTTAATCCGGTAGACGGCGAAAAAGATATGCTTTCCACGGGGTTGACCCTGCACTATGATTTAATCGCCGGCAATAACGTCAATTTTGCCAGCAACGCCCTGGACTGGTCGCTTAAATGGAAACGGGTGTTTACGGCAGCGAGCCTGGAAGTAAAAGCCCATACCGGCTGGACATTTTTCGGCTCATCGGAATACTATCCTGCCGCGGAGGTATCCGGCGTGTCTGTCGAACCCGGCAAAGCGGACAATGAGTATGGAACAGGCGGCAACGGCAAACTATTTGTAACCTTCCGGACGCAAAACCATGGAAAAATAACCGCCGGCGTCTGTACTTATATACTGTATATTATTCCCTGGAACAAACCGGATTCTCAAGGCATCGAATTTTTCAACCTGTCTTTTCTGGAATATGCCTATCCCTTTACACCGCACGTATCGCTGGTGGTAAACGGCTCATGGTATCTTAAAAGCGGCAGGTCCCGCAGCAAGGCCGCCGTTATCGCCGCCGCCAGCCGCATTATGCTGGGCGTTCAGTGGACGCTGGTGGAAAAATAACCGGAGGGCTGTGAACGCCGGCTCCGCCGGAGGCTCCGGCCCTCTGCCGGCCGCGGAGGATTGACACGGGGGCGGGGCCTCCGCTAGAATATCGTCATGGCAGGGAACAAAACTGTCCTCATCGTAACCGATGAGGACGGCCCCATCAAAACCATGGCTGCCGCCATTGCCGCCTCCCTTCCGGAGTATACCGTGATTACGGTGGAGGCCGGGGATTTCCAGGGAACCCACATCCTTCCTGCGGACATTTGTTTTTTCGGCGCCGCGGCCCCGGATCCTCCGTCGTTTGCCCGTCTCCAGAGGGTGCTGGAGCATATCAACCTGGCCGGCAGGCCCTGCGGTATTTTTTTTACCGCCGCCGCCGCCGCCGGGTATCTGCGAAGGATGGTGCGGGACTCGGAGCTGGTCCTGTGCGGCGAGCTGGGTTCCGGCGGGGAGCCTGCCCGGTGGGCGCAGCAGGTGGCCCGCGGCGGAAGGGGCGGCGGGGCGGACATCCCAGGGGGGAATCATGACGCTGAACCTTGACGGCTATATCCGGAAGGTGCCCAATTTTCCAAAAAAGGGCATCCTGTTTTACGATATTACGAGCATCCTGGCCGCTCCCAGGGCCTTTAGCTACTGTATCGAAGCCATGGTGGACATATACGGCAGCCGGGAGATCGACGCGGTGGCCGCCATCGAAGCGAGGGGGTTTGTATTTGCCGCCCCCTTTGCGGTGCGTATGGGGATTCCCCTGCTCTTGATCCGGAAAAAGGGGAAACTGCCGGGCATTACCCTGTCGAAAAAATACGATCTGGAGTATGCCCAGGCGGAAATCGAAATGCACCAGGAAGATCTGACCCCGGGAAAACGGGTGCTTCTTTTGGACGACCTGATTGCTACCGGGGGCACCCTGAACGCCGCCCGGGGCCTGCTTGAGGCGGGGGGGGCGGTGGTGCCGGAGATCTTTGGGGTGGTGGGGCTGCCCTTCCTCAAGTATGAGCAGGCGCTGGCCCCTACCCCTATTACCACGCTGATCCGGTACGACAGCGAGTCGGTATCATAACGGCGCCGCGGACCCTTGACAGGGCGGCGGCGGGGTTTTAGGTTTTAAGCAGCAATCCATAGAAGTATCAAACAAATCCGGTTTGTCTGTAAAGGAGAATGTATGAAAAAAACCGTCTTTGGATGGGGCGCGGTCTTGGCGCTGGTGGTGGTTCTTTCCGGCTGTTCCGGAACGGGGAATCCTCCCCCCAAAAAGGTTACTGTTACCATCACCGGGCTGAACCGGAGCGAGACATGGTCTTCGGGGGCTAGTTACTTTAGCCTTTCGGTGTTCCGGGAGGATGCGGTGATTACAGAGGACAGCCGTGCATTGACCCGGCTGGGAGGCGCCGGTAAAGTGGCCGAAAGCTTTATGGTGAGTACCCCCACCGCCACGAGTATTTCCTTTGAGCTGGCGGAATTTCCCGCGGGACAGTACGTGCTGGTTCTGGGAGCTTCCGCCAGTATGAACTCGGGAGAGGATGCGGCGGGGGCTATGGTTATCACCGGCTCCGGCGGCGCCAGGGCGGCGGCGGCGGTCGATTTTTCATCCGCGGTTTCCATGACCAGTTTTATCACGAACAGCGGTAACGGCTGGCAGGCCGACGCTATCCGCAGTACGTTCGCAAACCCCTAGGGCAGCGCTGGTTGATTGTTATGCGAAGGGTCCATACCCCGCCCCCGGGGGCGGGGAGGGCTTTACTTTAGGCGGCAGCCCATGGCCAGGCGAAGTTCCGGTCCGTGGGTAAGGCCGGATAGGCCGGGGTCGCCGAAGAGTTTGGGCCGGGAGATCCCCGTGAGATCCATGAGCCAGTCCAGGGCGGCGTTTTCATAGGCCGTTTTTAGCCGGAAGGCGTAGAGAAATTCCATCCGGAAATAAAGGGGGCTTTGGAAGCAGAGGTCCATCCCCATTCCCAGGTTAATAAAGAAGGCGTTCCACATGGAAAGGGTATAGTCCTGCTGGCTGTCGAATTCGGTTTCCAGGCTGCCTTCGGTTCTGTTGCGGGTGGATCCCCCCTGGGGAGTCCGTTTTTCCGCCAGGGCGATGCGGTATTCGATTCCCGCCAGGGGGTACAGCAAGAGGCGCTCCCGGAGGCGGAAGGGATACTTGCCCAGCAGGGTAAAGCCCAGGGTGGTTTCCGATCCGGTTCCCTCCCTGTGGGCCGCCGGCCCGGTGAGTACGGCGGAGCTTCCGTTTCTTTCGTTGTACTGGGCGTCCATGTTTTCCCGGTAGGAGTTGATCCCCCCCTGGATATCCACGCTGAACTCGACATAGGCCGCATCAAAAAAGAGAAATCCCCCATAACAGAACTGTTCCATTTTTTGGGTAGATTTGATCCAGGCTGATCCGTAAGGGGTAGCCTCGTCGGCGGTGATGGTATAGCCGGTAAAAAGGCCGCCCAGGGTAAGGCCGCCCCCGGCGCTGAGGGTTAATTCCGGCCCGGCGGAGAGGGAAAACGCCGGGACCAGGGCCATAACCGGAAAAACCAGGGCCCTCAACACGCCATTGATTGTTTTCATACGCTGTTCCTTATTCATAGCAGGCCGCGGCCTGTGTGGTAAACCGGCTGATCGCTTAACGGACCTTGCACCCTGCCGCCGGCTGTATATAGCCCCTAGGGGAATTGAACCCCTCTTTTAAGATTGAGAATCTCATGTCCTAACCGATAGACGAAGGGGCCGCGGTTCCGGTGATTTGCGGCGGGGTTTATGTTCCTTAAGGGGGATGATCTGAACCCCGCGCAGGCGGATCCTCAAGCCCGCTGTCCGGGAAACATCATGCCCCCGCGCCCTAAAGAATAACCACCCTTTATAGTGTATCCGCGCTTTTCCGGAATGTCAATATGGGGGCTGACCCTGCCTCCCCCCGGCTTTGCCGGGGGGAGGCAGGCATGTGTTCCGTCCGCCCGGCCGCGGGCAGGCGGTCTACAGCAGCCTGCGGTAGAGGGCCTTTATCTCATCCAGGGTGGGATCCCTGGGATTACCGGGCCTGCAGGCATCGGCCATGGCGCTCTCCGCCAGGAAGTCCACGTCCGTATCTTTGACAATGTCCTTCAGGTCTTGGGGGATCCCCACATCCAGGGATAACTTTTGTACCGCCCCGATGGCGGCCCTGCGGTATTCAGCCGGGGCCATCGTTTCAGTTCCTTCGGTTCCCATGGCCCTGGCGATGTCCCGGTATTTTTCACCCGATGCTTCGGCGTTGTATTCCATTATTGTGGGCAGCAGGATCGCATTGGCGACGCCATGGGGGGTGTCGTAGACCGCCCCCAGGGGGTGGGCCATGGCGTGTACCAGCCCCAGGCCCACGTTGGAAAAGCCCATGCCGGCGATATACTGCGCCAGGGCCATGCCTTCCCGTCCGGCGGCCTCGTTGTTAACCGCCCCCCGCAGGTTCTTCGCGATAATTTCAATGGCCTTGATATGAAGCATGTCGGTCATTTCCCAGGCGCCCTTGGTGATATACCCTTCAATGGCGTGGGTCAGGGCGTCCATGCCGGTGGCCGCGGTAAGGCCCTTGGGCATGGAAGCAGTCATGGCGGGATCCACCACCGCCACATCGGGAATATCGTGGACATCCACACAGACGAATTTACGCCTCCTTTCTACATCGGTTATTACATAGTTGATGGTAACTTCCGCCGCCGTTCCCGCCGTGGTGGGGACGGCAATGGTAAAGACCGCCCTGTTTTTTGTCGGCGCGACCCCCTCCAAGCTGCGAATGTCGGCAAATTCCGGGTTGTTTACCACAATACCCACCGCCTTGGCGGTATCTATGGCGGAACCTCCCCCGATGGCAACGATACAGTCCGCTCCGCAGGCCTTGAAGGATTCAATACCCTTAAGCACATTGTCGATGGTAGGATTTGCCTTAACATCGCTGAAGACCTGGTAGGCGATACCCGCCCGATCCAGCAGATCCGTTATCTTGGCGCTTACGCCCAATTTGATTAGATCGGGGTCGGTACAGACGAAGACCTTTTTAAATCCCCCCGCCTGTATTTCGTTGGCTATTTCTCCGGTTGCGCCCGTGCCGTGGTATGAAACCCGGTTTAATACGATTCTTCCCATAATATGCCTCCCTGAAAAAATATGGCGCTCATCTGCGCTGAGACCAGTATAACACGGTTTTGTTTTGTCCAGGAAAAAAGTTTAATCCCCGGGACAGTCAGCCGGACTGCTAAACAGGCCGGTATGCGGCTGCACAGACTGCGGCAGGGTCCTGCCGGCCAGCAGCCCTTCCTGGCTGTAGCTAAAGTAGCCTTCTCCTGAAAAAATCAGGTGATCGAGGAAACGGAGTCCCAGAATATCCGCTGCGGATTGCAGTTTTGCCGTTATGGTGTCGTCTTCCTTCGAAGGTTTCAGCTTCCCCGAAGGATGATTGTGGGCTACGCATACGGCGCTGGCCCTGTCCTGGATGGGATCGGAAAAAACTTCCCGGGGGTGTACTATGGTACGGTTCACGAGTCCCACGGTAACCACCCGCACGGCCAGCACCTCATGGGCGCCGTTCAGGGAAAGGCAGATAAACCGTTCCTGCCGGCGATCCGCATGGTGCCGGATAAGGCCGTATATATCCTCCGGCGTGCGGATCCTGGTCCCCGCCTGTCCCCAGCGCCGGCGGCCCAGTTCCAGCATGGCCGCCACGGTACAGGCCTTGGACTGCCCCAGGCCGCTGATCTTTCCCAGATCCTTAATGGGGGGAATGTCCCTGTTTCTGTCCAGATGATCCAGAAGTTCCTCCGCCAGGATCATAACGTTCTTTCCCCGGATCCCCGTATTGAGCAGTATGGAAAGCAGTTCCCGGTCGGAAAGGGCGGCGGGCCCCTCCCGGCATAGTTTTTCCCGGGGCCTTTCTTCCGGGGGAAGCAGCCTAAGTCCTCCGGTTTCCTGACATCGGAAGCAATACTGGTCTGTCATGCCCCCTAAAGGACCTTGCCCCGGCTCCCGCTTTAAGGATCCCCGGGAGTGCGCCGATACAATAGTAATGCGCGTCCTTGTTTTCATTCTCCTGCTTTGTTCCGTAACGGAACTATACGCCTGGCCGTGGCGAAAAAAAAAGCAGGCTCCGGTTTTACCCCCAACGCCGGAGAAATCGGATGAAACCGGGGAAATTCCCGATGTGGTAGAGCCGGTATTCCCCGGGGAAGATTTTCCTGAAATAACCATCCATGATCTGCCCAAACCGGTACGGCCCATCCTGGGCAAGGGCAGGATCCGGGCGGAACTGCTCCGTTCCTTTCTGTTAAGTGTCAATAGCCGGGCCGACAGGGAATTTACCGCCACATTGGTTAATTTGTACGTCGCCGAGGCCGAGGCGGAGGGGATAGACCACGACATCGCCTTTGCCCAGATGTGTCTTGAGACGGGGTTCCTCCGTTTTGGGGGCCTGGTAAGCCCGGATATGAATAATTTCTGCGGTCTGGGTTCCATAGGTCCCGGCGAACCGGGGGAGCGGTTTTCTTCGGTGGAACTGGGGGTCCGGGCCCATATTCAGCATCTTAAGGCTTATGCCACGGAACAGCCCATTGTGAGAGAGCTGGTGGATCCCCGTTACCGTTTTGTCCGCCGGGGTTCCTCGCCGGTACTTCAGGGACTTGCGGGTACCTGGGCGGCGGACAAGGACTATGCGGATAAGATTGAGGCGATCCTGGCCAGGCTTTACCGGTTTACCGGTGAACGATGATCCATCCTTTGGAAAAACGCTGGGCTTCCTCCCAGGGGCCCTCGCCGGTTCCGCCCGGCGGCCAGGGAAGAACTCCGCTCAAAGGCAGACCGTAAAAGGCAAACCCCGCCGCCAAGGACCGGGTAAAGTCATTCCCCCCGGAGATCCTTCCCAGGGGTCTTAACCCTTCTGTTCCAGGGATCCTTTTTCCGTCCAGGAGGACCGCCAGCACAGGGCCGCTGATCAGGAAGGCCCGGAGAGGCAGTTCCTTCGCGGCGGCAGCGGTGAACACATACCTGCCCTGGTTGTAGGTTTTAAGGTAGAACCCCAAGGCAGAGACAGGGTTTCCCTCGCTTTGGAGGATCCAGGGCCTGGAAAAGGGTACCCAGAGGAGGGGTCCGTCGCTTTCGGGCCCGCCTTCGGAAAAGGCGAAGGCCCAGGCCCGGGCAAAGGCCCAGACCGCTTCCGGCGGGATACCGGGGCCGCTGAATTCACCGTCGATCTCTTCTATGGTAAGATCCCGCAGCCGGGCCATAAAGGGATCGTCCCGGGGGATAAAACGCCCATCCCCGCCGTCCAGGACGATCCGGCCCCGGCTGAAACGCTGGATGACTTCCCCGTTTTCCAGGAAGATTTCCCCCAAGGGTGCGCCGTAACCTGCCGCCCCATTGGCCCGGCTGTAACCGGCGCTTCTGCCGTACAGATCAAGGATCCTTCCGTAGACCGTATAAACCACCGTGTCCGGAACCAGAGGGTTTTCTGGCCGGTAGACTCCCAGGGCCAGGAACAGCTCCGGTATGCCCCAGGAGTTGGGTTCCCTTCCTTCCCCGGCCCAATTTTGGCTCCAGCTTTCGGGATTTCTTCCCGGCCAGGGATGTACCCTGTCGCTGCCCAGCACCCCCCGCAGGGGAAGCCCCCGGATCAGGGCGTCCGCATAGGCGTCCCTGAAGGCGTTTCCCAGGTTTCTGGTGTCCCCGGGATTTTCCGAAAAGGAACCCACCTCCGGGGGAACGGCAAGATCCGGCAGGGGCAGGGTCTCGAAACGGAGCTGCCCCGGCGGAGGATCCCCGGAAGAAGCGCTTGATCCGCAGGAGGATGCACACAACGCCGCCAGGGGAAAAAACCACAAAAGCCGCGGAAACCGCAAAAGCCGCCGCCGGATCACTGCAGCCCTCTTAATCTGGCGAGGATCACCAGGCTGTTTGCTTCGCCCATCGCCTTGAGCCGCTTAAAATCTTCTTTTGTCTCCGTGTCGGAACCGGACAGGATAAGGTCATCCCCCCTTCTGCGGTACCACAGGTAATGCTTGGACCGGATGGTCAGGGACCGCCGGCGCCAGGCGCTTTCAATCTGCCGTTCCAGAAAATCCGCCAGGGTTATGTGGTTATCCTCTCCGGCAAGCCAGTATATATCATCTTCGGCAAAGAAAATCACCACCCGGCGGAATCCGTCTCCCAGGGCCGTATCGTTACGGAAACCGTCGATAATCAGATTTTGCCGGGCCAGGCTTAGATCGTAGCCCTGGAGCCTGAGGGATCTGCGGAGTTCGGTGATTTCATTCCGGACGTGCCGGGCAATGTCGCCCCTGTTTCCGGCGCTTTGGAGATCCCGCCGCCAGATCCGCAGCTGGTTTTCATAGTGGCTAAAAACGGGGGTTCTGCTTAAAAACAGGGAAGTTTCCGAAAGCAGCCGCCAGGTGCCGGAAAAACGGTCGGACAGCAGATCCCGCAGGGAATGGTTCTTTTTTTTCTCCATAACTATACATAATATACCAAGGCTATCCGAAAACTTCAGTTCCCCCGGACGGCCCCGCCGCAAAGCGGATTGTTGTACCTTCCCCAAGTATAAGCCGAATTGACTTCCATCGCAAAGAGATTTATAGTTACCTGGAAAATGGGTGTTATAACCAGCCAGAAGATCACCAGTTTTTATGAACGCTTCAAGGGAATAGACGCGACCTTTTCCAGGGAGATCATCCAGGTAACAGGGCTTGTGGTGAAACAGGTATACCTAAAATGCGGGGGCGATTTCTGGCCCTGCGTGATCTGTTCCAGTTCCTTCGAAGGGGCCAGGGCGGCGGCCACGGTACAGTCGGGGCTGCTGCAGAAACTGGAACTGGCAAAAAATTCGGTAAGCCTGCGGTACTGCTTCAAAAAGCCCGATTCCGATGCGCCGGTTGCCTTTTTTGTTACAGGCCGGATCACCGGACGAGTCCCCTACGGCGATTCGGAAGATATGGCCCTTTTTACCATACAGTTTACCCAGCGTCCTCCGGATGATCTTATCGAAATCATGGGCAGGGTGCTGGACGCCAATGTCAATTCGGCAAAGCGGAAGGGCGACAGAATAAGCATTGGTCCTGATTCGATCCGCCGGCTGAACCTGATTGCCAAGGATACGGCGGCTTTTATCCAGGGCGTCCCCCGCCGCTGCATGGTCCGGGACATTTCCTTTTCCGGTTCCAAGCTTATCATGATGGGGGTAGCGAAATTCCTTTTAAACCGGGAAGCGTCTCTGCGGCTGGATTTTGATGACCCCCGGGAAAGCTTTCTTATCAAGGGAACCTTTATCCGGGCGGAACAGGTAGAGGGCCGGAAGGAACTTCTGGCCCTGGCGATTCATTTTGATGAAGAGTCGGTCCCCATGAGCTATAAGGTAAGGCTGAATGAATTTCTGGGCCAGTTCAGGACAGGGGAAGCGGCGGCGGGGGCCTCCGCCGATTCGGCGTGAAATTTCAGCGTCCTTCCGTACCCGCGGATCCCCCCGGTTTTGTTCCGGGCAGGCTTTGCCATATCGTCATCCCCGCTTCCCTGGCGGGGGATTTTTCTTCCTTTACGGCGCTGGATCCCCTGCTGCCCCTGCCGGTGGAACTCCCCCCGGGAGAAGAAACCCTGAATCCGGAAACCCTAAAGCCGGAAATGGTGTTTTCCGGCATTTTGAAATGCCTGGCGGAGGATCCCCAGGGAGAGCACAGCGGCTATTACCGGAATCTGGTGAACGCCGTAAGGCCCGGTATTGCCGGTGAATTGCTGGAAACGGCCCTGTTGAAGTCCCGGAACGGCGATTACGGCACGGCCCTGGAAATTCTCGATCTGCTGGACGGGCTTTGTCCCCGGCAGCCTTCCCTCTTTCTGTACCGGGCCATGGTACTGGAAAGCCGGGCCCGCGCCCTGGAGAGGATCGCCGCCCCGGGTGGAGACGGGGCGTCCCCGGCGGAAAGGGCCCTGACCGAAGCGGAAGAGGCCTATGAAAGGGCCCTGGCTTTTCCCGATCCGGAGATGAAGGCGCTTTTCTACGCGGGCCGCTTTTACGGCAGCCTGGAAAACTACCGGCGAGGCGCGGACTGCCTTCGGGCCTATCTGGCCGCCGGGGATGCCGGGGATGAAGACCTCCGCCGGGAAGCGGAAGATATGCTGGAGGAAATCCGGAAGGACGGTCTGGAGGACGAAGATCTGGAGGAAGCCGCCGGCCTTATACGCCGGGGAAGCGAAGAACTGGGGATACTCAAGGCCAGGGAATTTCTGGAACGCTGTCCCGGGGCGGGCAAGGGCTGGTTTATTCTGGGCTGGGGTCTCCGGCGGCTTTCCCGCTGGCAGGACGGAGCCGCCTGTTTTGAAAAGGCCCTGGAACTGGTGCTTTCCGGCGCGGACCTCCGGAACGAACTGGCAATTTGCCGTATGGAACTGGGGGATCTTCCAGGGGCCGGGGAGGAACTGAAAAGGGCCCTGGGGCTGGATCCGGATAATGTAAAAATTATCAGCAACCTGGGGGTACTGGCCCTCAAACGGGGAGACAGGGCCGGGGCCGCTTCTTTTTTCCGGACCGTGCTGGAACTGGAGCCGGAGGATCCCCTGGCGGCTGCCTTTTTTTCCCAGCCGGACCGCTGAACCTTTTTACCGGGCCGGTCCTTGAACCGGGAAGGGGAAAGGAGTATCCTGCCCCTGGAGGGTACACCCATGGTACGGATTCACGGAACAGGCTGCGCCCTGATTGATTTTCTGTATCCCCGCTGTGATTTTAACGCGCCGGAATTCAGGGCCAGGCTTTCCCGGAAGGAAGGGGACGGCGGCCTGAGCATAGGCCGGCTGGTCTTTGCCGAAGACTTTGAACGTTTTGCCGGAAAGCCCTACGGCGAAGCCCTGGCGGAACTTACCCGCGGAAACTCCGGCCCGGCGGAACCCCGGTGGAATCTGGGGGGGCCCTCCATAGTATCCCTGGTTCATGCGGCGCAGATGCTGGGAAACAAGGCCCGGGTCGCCTTTTACGGCGTCCGGGGCGATGACCCGGCGGGGGATCTGGCGGAACAGGCCCTGGCCCGGCTGGGATTTGCCGCCGGGGAAACCGCGGAACAGGAGCCGGGGGCCTTTTATGTCATGAAACGCCGGGAGGGCCTTTCTCCCCGGACCGATGTTCTTTCCGATCCCGGCTATGACGGCGGCCACGGAGAGAGAACCTTTATCAACCTCATCGGGGCCGCCGGCGGTTTTAGCGGTGAAGACCTGGGGGAGGGCTTTTTCCGGGCGGATATCGCCGCCTTTGGGGGAACCGCCCTGACCCCGCAGATCCACGACAGCCTTACGGAACTGCTGGCCGCCGCCAAGCAGCACAAAGCCCTCACCGTGGTAAACCTGGTGTACGATTTTAGGAGCGAACAGGCCGCGCCGGGACGTAAATGGAAGCTGGGCAGGAATGACGACGCCTATCCCTTTATCGACCTGGTCATTGCCGACAGGGACGAAGCGCTGAAAACATCCGGCGCCGCTGCCCCCGCAGAGGCGGCGGCCCGTTTTCTGGCGCAGGGATGCGGCGCGGCACTCATCACCGGAGGAAACCGCCCCGTCCACCTGGCCGCGGGGAAGGGAGCCTTTTCCCCCCTGCCGCCCTCCACCCTTCCCGTGTCCGAAACGGTTAACCGGGAACTGGCCGCCCGTCCGGAAAGGCGGGGGGATACCACCGGCTGCGGCGATAACTTTGCCGGCGGGGTCATCGCGGGGCTGGCGGACCAGATCCGGCGGAAAGGCGGGGAAGGGCTGGATCTGCGGGAAGCCTGCATCCCCGGCATTGCCGCGGGGGGCTGCGCCTGCTTTACCCTGGGGGGCGTTTTCTACGAACAACGCCCCGGAGAGAAGCGGGAATTCCTTGCCCCCTTTGTGGAGGCGTACCGGAACGAAACCGCCGCCCCCCTGCGGGACGCCGGATTGTGAAATTCCTCCAGTTCGGCGCGGGCAATATAGGCCGTTCCTTTATGGGGCGGATCTTTTCCGCCGCCGGCTGGGAAGTGGTCTTTGTGGACGTGGACCGGCGCCTGGTGAATCTGATCAACGAAAAGCGCCGGTACACCGTGATCATCAAAGAGGAAGGCCGGGAGGATGAGCGGCGGGAAGCCGGTCCGGTGCGGGCGGTCCATGGGGGGGACGAAGCGGCGGCTGCCGCGGAACTGGCCGGCGCGGACATCGCCGCCGTCAGCGTGGGCAAGGCCGCGCTGGAACAGGTCCTCCCCCTTTTAGCCCGGGGCCTGGAGGAACGGCGGCGGCTCTACGGGGATCGCCCCCTGGACATTATCATCGCGGAGAACGCCCGGGAAGCCCCGGCGCTGTTCAGGACCGTCCTGGCCCGGGAACTGGGCCCCTCCTGGACTGCGGAAACCCTTTCAGCCGCCGTGGGCATCGTAGAAACCAGCATCGGTAAGATGGTGCCCCTCCTGGGGGCGGAAGAGGCCGCGGCGGATCCCCTCACACTCTACGCCGAAGCCTACGAAACCCTGATCGTCGACGCCCGGGGCTTCCGCGGGCCGGTTCCCGCCATCGAAAACATCCTTCCGGTGGAACCCATCCGGGCATACGTGGACCGGAAACTCTTTGTGCATAACCTGGGCCACGCCGCGGCGGCCTACCTGGGCTGCCGGGCCCTCGCGGACCTGAAGGGAGCGGCGAATCCGGGGGAACAGTCCGTCCCCGCCGTACTTTCCCTGCCGGGGGTGGAAGAAGGAACCCGGAACGCCATGGACGAAGCCGCGGCGGCCCTGCTCCGGGAGTATCCCGGGGTATTCCGGAAAGACGGCTTGGCCGCCCACATCAACGAACTGCTGGCGCGGTTCAAAAATACCGCCCTCCGGGACAGGATCCTCCGCGTTGGCCGGGACATCCGGCGTAAACTGGGCCGGGAAGACCGTATCACCGGGGCCATGCTCCTGGGCGCCCGCCACGGCCTCCCCTTCGGGGCTGCCGCGGAGGTCTATCTGGCCGGGGTGGAGTTTGATCCCCCCGGCGCGGCCCCCTTTCCCCCGGACGCCGCGTTCCGGCAGGACTACGGCCTGGCCGCGCCGCTGACGGAACAAAAGCTGGGGAGGATCCTCCGGGAGGTTTCCGGCCTCCGGGAAGAGGGAACCCCCGACGGCGAAGTCTATGGGGAAGTGCTGCGGGCCTTTACCCGCCGGAACCGCCCCGTCTCCGGTTAGGGCCGCCCCGTCCCTGGTTGGAGCCGCCCCGTCCCTGGCGGGAACCGGGCCGGTTTCATCACCAGCGCCGGTATTCTTGATCAAAAACATCCTATTCTTGACCAGAAACGGGGTATTCTTGATCAAGAACAATCCCTTCTTGACCAGAAACAAGGTGTTCCTAATCAAAAACACCCTGTTCTTGATCAAAAACAAGCCGTTTCTGATCAGAAACACTCTGTTCTTGACCAGAAACATCCCGTTCTTGATCAAGAACAACCCCTTCTTGAGTACCCGCGGCGCGGCCGCCGGGGAGTATACCGGAAAAAGAACCCTTGCCCCGGCGGAAGGATTGTGGTACTATGGTATACAGGCGGGGTGTGTGGTATCACCCTTTCCGGAGGCGGGGCGGCGGACCCCGGAACGGATAAAACGGAGGACTATGTACCGGTTGTGTGTGGGGATGTATCTGCTGGTTGTCTCCCTGGGGGCGTTTGCCCAGCCCTCTGGGGGGGTCCGGGTTATCGGCAGGGTCCCCCCGGCTTCCGCCCCGGGGACCTACCACATCCAGGTGGGATCCTTCAAGCAGATGCACAATGCCCAACGGGTTTTTGACACCCTCCAGAGGGCTTCCTTTAATCCGGTGTTTGAACGGTACGGGGATCTGATCCGGGTCAAGGCCGGGGGAATCCGGGCCGGGGAGGTTCCCGCCTGTCTGGAACGGCTGCGGGCGCTGGGTTTCCGGGAACTGTGGATCCGGGAAGAGGGGGGAGCCGCGCCGCCTCCGGTGTCCTCCGGGTCTCCCCCGGTCTCTCCCCGGCCCCCGGCGATCCTGATCCCCGCCCTGCCCGCGGCGGCCGCGGTACCCCCGGCGGATTCCACCGAAAGGGGGTTCCGGATCCTCACGGTGGGGGAAACCATCCCCGGGGCTGTCCCGGGGGGAACCATGGCCGCAGGGGGATGGACCGGCGGTGATTCCCCGGTGTTTGCCGTGGATTCCGGGGGCGCTGTCCGGGGGCTGCGGACCGGCAGCGGGTTTATCCGGATCAACGATCATGACTATGTCTCCATTGTGGTGGTTCCCCCGGACGCTCTGTACACCGTTCCCGACGGGGAGACGGCGCTGCTGGGTCCGGGCCACCGGGCCGCGAACAACGCGACCCGCTCCCTGGGGGAATACCGGGCGGATCCTACCCTGCGTTTGGCCTACCGGTTCAACAACAAGGGGGAAAACAGGGGGTCCAGCGGGGAAAACGGGGGGATCGACATCATTGCCCGGGGAAAGGACTACGAATGGCTGTGGACCACCTATTACCAGGGGGGATGGTTCTACGATCTGAACGGGGTTAAGCGGGACATGGTCAACGGCTGCCAGCGGGATGAAAAAAACGGCGTGGAGCTGACGGTGAAGCCCGCATTTGTGTATGTCCAGGGGGTTCCCTACCTTCAGCTTACCCATCTCCTGCGGAATACCGGGAATACGGCGCTTACGGGGCAGCGCTTCGGAGCGTCCGCGGACGTGATGGTCCATGAAAATGACTATGCGCCGCTCCTGCATAAGCCCTACGGCGCGTATATGGCGGATTCGGAAATCAATCCGGCGCTGGAACTGATGTTTATTGGCGAGTCCGGCCCGGGGATCACCCCGGTGGACACCCTGTGGCTGGGCCTCTGGTCCGCGGGGGATCATCTGGAGCATATCTACGACAACAGCCGGGAAGACGCCGCCGCCGCCGACACCGCCCTGGGGTTTTCCTATCAGAATATCAGCCTCGCGCCGGGGGAAACCAGGGAATTCACCGTGAGGTTTACCCTGGTTAGAAAGGAAGAGCCGGCCCCTTCCCCTTAGCCGTTCAGCGCGGCGGCCAGGTTCCAGAGCGTGATAAAGGGATCCGTTTCCGCCCGGACCCGTTTGAGGAAACCCAGGTCCGACGCGGGGGGGCGCCGGCCTTCGGCCCCCGCGCAGTCGGGAAAATGGGCCCAGAGATAATCCGCTTCATCCAGCAGGCGTTCCAGTTCCTCCCGGTCTCCGCCTCCGGTGAGGGTGTCCCGGAGCTGTTCCAGCAGGGCCCTTTCCCGCCGGATAAAATCCCCCAGGGCGGGGATGATGTGTGGGGCGGACGCCGGAGGGTTTCCCGCCCCCGGACCATCCTTTTCCTCCGGGCCCTCCGGCGGCGGGATCCCCGGGGTTTCTTTCCGTTCCGGGGAAGGGTTCTCCGGGGGTCCTCCCCCCAGGAGGAGGACGGCTTCTTCCATATCCAGGGTGTCCAGCCCCAGGGGCAGGCCGCTCCCCGCGATGTCCCGGATCCGTTTTTCCCCGGCAAAGTGCCGTTCAAAGAGGCCGCGGTAGGTCCGCATGGCGGGATCGCTCTTCACGGGGGTCCCTGACTTTGACAGGGTGGTGAACACCCCCTGTCTGAACCCTCCGGGGCTGAAGGGGCTTTTGAACCGGTTCAGATCCGCAAGGATTCCCAGGTGGGCGGGGCTGGACCGGGCGTGCATCCGTTCCGGGGTAAAGGAAAAGTCGATCCCCGCCGTAACCAGGGGCCCCGAACTGAGTCTGCGGGCCAGTTCCACGGCGCTGATCCCCACCGAACCCAGGGGGGGGAGGGCCGGGGGAAGGAGTCCCGCGGCGGCCATTCTTTCAAATATCCGAAGTCCCGTCCAGGGGGTAAAAAAGAAAAAGACCGGCCCCCCCAGAATGTCCACCGCCGCGGGATAGGCGGACAGATCCAGCGCCGCGGGGATCCCCGCGTTCCGGAAACCGGTAAAGTCCTTCATGTTCCAGAACTGGCTTTCCAGGATCACCGTTAAATCGGGGCGGATTCCCCTTTCCCGGAGAACGCTCAGGCAGGTGTCCACGCAGATCACCCCAAAGGAGGACCGCCGGGGTGTCCCGAAAAGCCCCGCCCGGGCAAGGCCGTCTAAAACCGGATCCAGGGACGGGCCGGCCCCCAGGATCAGCACCGGCCTGGCTCCAAAGGACGCTTCCCCCAGGGGCCGCGCCCGGCCCAGGGGGGCCAGGTTACGGAGGCTGTTCCTCATAAAACGGCGGCCCAGTTTGACCAGGGTCATGGCGTTGCCCCAGCCCAGGGCCAGATCCCGCTGCAGGAAATCCGCCAGCCCTTCATAGCCCTCCCGGTCAAGCTGCCAGCCCCCGGAAAGTTTCACCGTTTCCACTCTGCGAAAGACCCTGGCCCCCCAGCGTTCCCGGATCAGGGCGCACAGATCCGCCCCGCTTCCGGAGCCGGACAGGAGAAACCGGGGATGGTTCAGGATGTGTCCGCCGATGGAGGTGAGGGACAGCGCAAGCAGTTTCCGGTCGGTTTCGGCGCAGAGGACCGCGGAATCCGGTCCAAGCCGGGCAAGGAGCGTATCCAGGCCGTAACCCAAAAGGGGGGAAGGGCAGAAGTAGAGGGTTCTGTCCTGCCCGCAGCTTTTCGCGGCGGCCCGTTCCGCCTGGCCCACGGGGTCTATGGTGGAGAGGAGGGTTTTGTTTTTATACCGTACGGAGCGGCCCCGCCGGGCCGGGGGTGTTTCCGGTCCGGCGGCGTCCCTTTCTCTTTCCCCTGATTCCGGAAAATCAGCTTCCATCAAGGCTGGGTTAAGGCTGGGTTTGAAAAAGGAACGAAAGAAAAACCTCGTAGAATTTGTTTTCGAATTTCCTGCTTCCGGTAAAGGCATAATTCAAATCCGAATCCAGGGCGCTGTACATCCAGCTCTGGCTGTAGAAATCGGATACGTACTTTTTACCTGTTTCATCCCCGGTGTTTTCTTCGATAACGGTAAGGACCGCGATGGAATCTCCCAGAGTAAAAGGGGCGGAAGGGGTATGGAGGGGCAGGGAAAAGGCGGTCCGCCAGAAATGTTCATTGGACACCGCCTGGGGCAGGAAGGGGCTGCCGGAGGTATCCACGGTACGGAAAAGCTCCGCATTGCCGTAGTTCAGGTTTACCGGCCCCAGGGTACTCACCGTAAACTGGGACGCGGGATCCTCCCCGGGAAGACCGGCGATGTAGGCGGCCAGGCTCAGGTTGTTTGCCTGGGCCTCCGCGATCAGGGCCTCCGCCCTGGCCGCCAGCCAGTTTTCTATGCGCCCCCCCTCAAATCTATTCATGTAGGTGCGGATCTTGCCGGTGTTTTCTTCCAGGGTCAAGTCGGGGCTGTAGGGGGTTTCCTCCGCCCGGAAAAATGCCCAGCCGGAGGGGACCTTTAATACCGGGCTCAGGCTGCCCTTGTTCAGGGAAAGAAGGGTTTTTCTGCCGGCCTCTTCGGAAACCTCAGAAAACATTTCAAAGGCCATGCGGATCCCCATGTCGCCGCCCCGGTCCTTGTAGGTGTCGGAGGACTGGTTTCTGGCGGCGTCTTCAAAGGTGGACCGGCCGCTTTGTACCGATTCCAGAACCTGCCGGGCTTCTTTTTCACTGGATGCCAGGGTGATTTTGGAAAAATGCACGTTGGTAAAAAATTCCGGATTGGCGGCGGCAAAGGCGGAAAGTTCCGGCGCCGGGTAGGCTGAACGGGGGAAGAACACCGCCTCAAAGGTCCTTTCGGGGAAGGCCATGCCGCCGATAAAGGCTTTTTCCGCGGAGGAAACCCTGAGGCCGGTTAGATCATCTATATATTTTCTGGTGATGTGGTTTTCCTTCTCGCTGTTCCACAGGGCCAGGAGCCTGTTTTTGTCGAAGGCGCGGTATTTGATAACGGAAAACCGGCCCTCTTCCTGAAACTCCGGCCGTTCCGCCACCTGCCGGTCAATTTCTTCCGGCGGCGCCGTATAACCGGCGCTTTTCATCTCGTCCAGGATCGCCACATGTACCAGGGTTCTGATGAAGGCGCCATACCATACATCGTAGGCAAGGCCGGAATCCTGGGAATAATCACTTTGAAGCTGGAACTGCCTGGCGGCGGCGATTTCGTTGAGGACCCCGGCAAAGTAATTGCCCGGAACGAAGGAGATGGGGGTTCCATGGTAGTAGCCGAAGATCATGTCCCTGTCTTCGCCGCCGATAGTGGGCAGCGCGGGGACAAAAACAAAGGCGACGATCACAATTACCAGAACGATAACGGTGCCCCCAAAAAGAAAAGGATGAGCCTTGAAACGGTTTGCGATTTCATTGAACCCCGGTTCGTTTTGCGGGGGAGTTTTTGCCCTGAAAGCCATGGATACCCCTCTATGTTTGCCGCCCTCTGCGGCGGGTGGAGACGGCTTAAATCCGCCGTCGGACAAGGCGGATTTGAACCGCCGACCTCTTGGTCCCGAACCAAGCGCGCTACCAGCTGCGCTATTGTCCGAAAAAAATCTGACCACAGCCTAAGCTGTGGTCAGAACGGGAGCGACGGGGCTTGAACCCGCGATCTCCGGCTTGACAGGCCAGCGTGATAAACCAGCTTCACTACGCCCCCGGAATAAACAAACAGAACCCGGAAACTTCCGCTTCCAGAGAGGTTCAATATACCGGCAAAGTGTGTTTTTAGTCAAGCCCCGGCGCGGGATATTGCTGCAGAAAATCATCCTCCGGGAAGAATCCCCTTGTTTTTTCCGGGCCCCTGATCTATAGTTACAGCCATGGTAGACCGGGTACTGATAGATACCTTGAACCTCCAGGCGGGGGATTTTGCTTTCCGCTGGAAGGATTTAATCCGCAGGGCTCCCCAGCTTAGGCATTACAACGAAATGGAAGACGCCGTCTTAACCGGGGCAAATGCGTCCTTTTATCCCCTGCTGGCCCGTACCTTGGACCGGGGACTGGACAGGGCCGTGGTCGGGGATTTTTTTGTCCGCCTGGGCAAAGAACGGATGAACGGCGGCTTCCCCGTTTCCGAGGTGATCTTCGCGGTAAACCTGGTGGAGCAGGTGGTAATTAACTATCTGATGAACGATTTTGTACTGGATTCCACGGTACGGATGTACCAGGCCATGGGGGCCTTGAACAAAATCGCTGAATTTTTCCTCCTAGGATGCTTTTACCTTACCAAAGGTTTCCTTGAGGCCACCTACACCAGGATGAATACCAGCGACGCCGTTTCGGAGGAGCTCCTTAAAAAGTATTTTAAGGATGATTTCTTTTTTAAGCATGAATAGGCCGTACTGGGCGGGCGGACAAGAAAGAGGAGCGGCATGGATATAAGGGAAACGCTGGAAGAATTCAAGGTTATTTTTTCCATCCCCCTCCCCAGGCCGGTAGCGATCCTGGGTTTTACCCTCTCCGCCATCGACATTAACGAGACGATCCTGGTGTCCTGGGTGGTGATGGCAATTCTTCTCATTGCAGCGGTCCTTCTGACCCGGAATCTCAAGCAGGTACCCCGGGGCCCCCAGGTGTTTCTTGAGTGGGCCGTTGAATTTCTTTCCGGTTTTTCAAAGCAATACTTCGGCCCCAGGGCCGCGATCTATGGGCCCTATGTGGGAACGGTCTTTCTTTTCCTTCTTACGGCGAATATTATCCCGGTGTTGTCCCCCATGGCGGTGTCCCTTTTCCACACCGAACCGGCTTTTACTATCAAGCCCCCCACCAGGGATATCAACCTCTGCGCCGCCCTCGCGCTGATGTCGATCCTGCTGGTTCTTGCCGGCGGCCTCCGGGCCCGGGGTTTGCGGGGCTGGGCAGGGAACCTCCTTCGCCCGGTGCCGATGATGCTTCCCTTCAACCTGCTGGAATATGTGATCCGTCCCCTGTCGCTGTGCCTTAGGCTTTTTGGCAACATCCTGGGAGGGTTTATTATTATGCTCCTGGTCGAAAAGGTCCTGCCCGTACCGGTGCTTGTTCCGGCGGTCCTGTCGGTATATTTTGATTTGTTCGACGGTCTTATCCAGGCGGTGGTGTTTACCTTTTTAACCACCCTGTTCATCGGTGAAGCGGTGCTTGCGGAACATGAATGATGGGGATATAAACTGAGGATCGCCCCTTTTCCGGGCAGATACAGGCCCCGGCTTATGGTAGACTGGTTCCCTAACCCGGCTGGCTGGTGAACCGGTCCTGTGGTTTTTCAGGCTCAAGCCTTACAAAACCGCATTTTTAGCGGAAGTTGTTTACTAATTTCGGTTATTAAACAACCCTAGTACATGGTGAAGCGAGGTTGTTATGGAAATTCTGTTTCTTATCGGCGCGGGGATTGCGGTCATCGCCGGTATCGGCGCGGGGATCGGCATTGGCTTGGCGACCAGCGGTACGGCCCAGGCTGTTTCCCGCAATCCCGAAGCATCGGGAAAGATCATGACGGTGTTTTTTCTGGGCGTCGCTCTGGCGGAGGCAACCGCCATTTACGGCTTTGTCATTGCCATTCTGATCTTTACCAAGGCGGGGTAGCTTTTGCGTTTCCCTAAAGGTTTTGTCCCATGATCGACCTTTCCATTACCACCTTTTTGATAACCCTGGTTAATATTGGAATCCTTTTTTTTGCCTTCCGGGCGATCCTGCTCAAGCCGGTAACGAAATTTATAAACGACCGGGCGCGGAAGATCCGGGAGGACATTGAAGCGGCGGAAAGGGACAAACAGGGAGCCCGGCAGCTTTTGGAGCAGTACGAGGCCCGGCTTGCAGCGGTGGAAGCCGATGCGGAGGCGATTCTCCGGACAGCCCGCGAACAGGCCGCTGCCGAAGCTGGGGAGATCGCCGCGGAGGGCCAGGCCGAGGCTGCGCGGATCATCGCCGCCGCCCGGGCCCGGACAGAGACAGAATACGCCGCCGCCATGGCTCTTTTCAGGGCCGAGGCCGCCGCCCTAGTGGTAAAGGCCGCGGGCCGTCTTTTACAGCGGGAACTTGCCGGGGCGGAGCATCTCCGCTATGCGGCGGAAGTTCTGGATCGCATGAAAAGTCCGGAGGCGGAACAGTGATGTTCCGCGGCGAACCCTGGGCGGACGCCTTTGTAAAAAGCGCTCTCCGTTGGGGTCCTTCTTGGGGAGACGGCACGGAGTCCCGGCGGGAGGAATTATTCCGGGCGGCGGATCTGGCCCTGGAATATTTGCGGATTTTTTGCCGTTCGGCCCTTTCCCTGCCGGAGGATCTTGCCGGGCGGAGCGATGCGGAACGTTTTGGCGCGGTCATTGCGGCCTCCCTAAAACGGGCTGCGGAAACGTCCGGTCCGGCTTTTGGGCAGGATGGGCGCGGCGGGACCGAAGGGGCAGGGCTGCCTCCTCAGGCTGAACTGTCCCGGCGTTTTGTGATGCTCATGATCATGAAAGGCTGTTTTCATCACTATAAACGGATCATCCGGGGTATTGAACAACTTCTTAACCGGCAAAGGGGCGTTGAGGAGCCGATCCTGGAGGCCGCGGCAGATCCGGATCCGGCCCTTTTGGCGGCGGCGGAAAGCAAGGCCCGGGAGATCAGCGGCGCCCGGGAAATACGCCTGACCATCCGGGTTATTCCCGGATTGATGGGCGGCCTCCGGCTCCGGGTAGGGAGCAGGATCTTTGACGGAAGCCTTAAAACCGGACTGCAAAAAATGGCCGTGGATTTAGGCGGCCTTTCTGCGGCGGCGTTTGCCGTGGATCCGGCAATTCGCCCCGAGGAGGCGTAAACAGATGGCACATTTTGGAGATCTTTCCAGGGTCCTTCAGGAAGAAATAGAACGCTGGGAAGGTAAAACCGCCTCCGATTCGGCAGGATTTGTTACCCAGGTGGGAGATTCGGTGGCTTCGATCTACGGACTGGACGGGGCCATCTACGGGGAACTGGTGGAATTTGCCTCCGGCGCCGCCGGAATAGTTCTTAACCTGGAGGAAGACAGTGTGGGCTGTGTACTCCTTTCGGGGGAAAACCTTGTTAAGGACGGGGAGGAAGTCCGGGGTACGGGAAAGGTCGTATCCGTTCCCGCCGGGCCGGGGCTTCTGGGCCGGGTGTTGAATCCCCTGGGGGAGGCCATAGACGGTAAAGGACCTCCAGAGGCCGCCGAATACCTGCCGGTGGAATCCCCGGCCCCTCCGGTGATAGAACGGGGAACGGTGGATACCCCCCTCCAGACGGGTACGCTGTCGGTGGACGCCATGATTCCCATAGGCCGGGGCCAGCGGGAACTGGTTATAGGGGACCGTCAAACCGGAAAAACTGCCCTGGCGGTGGACGCCATCATCAACCAAAAGGGAAAAGACGTATACTGTGTGTACTGCGGCATCGGCCAGAAGTCTTCTTCGGTGGCGGCGATCATGGCAAACCTGGAAAAGTACGGCGCTATGGACTATACCTTCGTGGTTTTGGCCTCCGCCTCGGATTCGGCGGCCCTCCAGTACCTGGCTCCCTATTCGGCCTGCGCCATGGCGGAGCATTTTATGCGTGCCGGAAAGGACGTACTTGTGGTATACGATGATCTTTCCAAGCACGCCGTGGCCTACAGGACAATCAGCCTGCTCCTCCGCCGCCCTCCGGGCCGGGAGGCATTTCCTGGGGACGTGTTTTACCTCCATTCCAGGCTCCTGGAACGGGCGGCGAAACTTTCCCCTGGCCGGGGGGGCGGTTCCATCACGGCCATTCCCATCATCGAAACCCAGGCAGGGGACATTTCCTCCTATATCCCCACCAATGTTATTTCCATTACCGACGGTCAGATATTCCTGGATTCGGAACTCTTCAATTCGGGTTTCCGCCCCGCCATCGATGTGGGCCTTTCGGTCAGCCGGGTAGGAGGGGCGGCCCAGTCAAAGGCTGTGCGGAAGGTGTCGGGGCGGCTCCGGCTGGATCTGGCCCAGTACCGGGAAATGGCCGCCTTTGCCCAGTTTGGCAGCGACCTTGACAAGGCTACCCAGGACAAGCTGGCTCAGGGGGAGCGGCTTATGGAGGTCCTCAAACAGAGCCAGTTTTCCCCCATGTCCATGGAGGCGGAAACAGCCATACTCTTTGCCGCGGTAAACGGATACCTCATCGACATACCGGTAGACAAGGTCCGGTCTTTTATCGCGGGACTTCCTGAGTATTTAAGGATAAAGTACCCCCGGCTCCTGGAAAACATCGCCGCCGCCGGGGCTACCACGGCGGAACTGGAACACGATCTTTCCGGGGCCATTGAGGCCTATAAACAGGTTAAACGCTAGGAGGGAGGGCCGGTGGCGAATTTGCGGGACGTACACCTAAGGATGAGGGCCGTAGGCCAGACCCTTCAGGTAACCAAGGCCATGAACCTTATTTCTACTTCCAAGCTCCGCAAGGGCCGGAGGGTTCTGGAAGATACCGAACCCTTCTTTACCCGGGTACAGAAATCCATGTACGACATCCTTACCGGGGCGGAGGGAATTACCAGCCGGTTCTTTGGCGGCGGAAAAAACTCCAGTGGAAAATATCCCGGCGGAAGACACAGCGCGGTCCTGGCGGTAACCAGCGACAAGGGTCTGGCCGGCGGTTACAATGCCAACGTCTTCCGGGAAGTAAACCGGCTCTGCCAGGACCTTGCCTCGGAGCGGGGGAGCGCCCCGGTGTTGATCCTCATCGGCGCCATCGGCTACCGGTACTTTGTCCATTCTCCCCATGTGATCCTGGAAAATTTTTCCTTCCGCTCCAAACTTCCCGGCATGGACAACGCCCGGGAAATCGCCGATTTTGTCATTTCCCAGTATCTTTGGGGAAGTTTTGACGAGGTATACATCGTATATACCCACATGTACAATGCGGTAAAACTCCTGCCGGCGGTCTGCCAGATCCTGCCCCTGAGTGCGGAAAAGGTCCAGGAAGAACTTACCCTTTCCGGGGGAGAAAAAAGGGTGGGGCTGCACTTTGAATACCTCCCTTCGGAAGAGGCGGTATTCGATGCCCTGGTACCCATCTATATCAAGGGGATCATCTACGGATGCATGGTGGAATCCTACGCCAGCGAACAAAGTGCCCGGATGTCCGCCATGGACGAAGCAAGCAAGAGCGCGGAAGAAATGCTGGCATCCTTTAGGCTGAGCTACAACAGGGCCCGCCAGGCCGGTATTACCCAGGAAGTTACAGAAATCGTAAGCGGCAGCGCCGCATTGGAATAGCGCCGCCGGGCGGTGTCGGAGAATCTTTGGATTCTTCCAAGGAGTGTTGCATGGCGAATACAGGGTTGGTCACCCAGATAGTAGGACCGGTGGTGGACGTGCGGTTTGAGGAAAAGCAGATTCCTTCCATTTTAACCGCCCTCAGGGTTCCTCTGCCTTCCGGCGGAGACGGAAAAGTAAGGGAAGTGATCCTGGAGGTCCTCCAGCACATCGGGGATAACCGGGTCCGCTGTGTTGCCATGGAGGCCACCGAGGGCTTGGCCCGGGGGCTTAAAGCCGAGGATACCGGGGGCCCCATCAGCGTTCCCGTGGGAGAGGAAGTGCTGGGCCGGATGTTCAGCGTTACCGGCCGGGTCATCGATGACAAAGGTCCCTTTACGCCGGGGATCTTTGCTTCCATTCACCGTCCCGCGCCGGGCTTTGCCGAACAGCGGCCCGCCACGGAGGTCTTTGAAACGGGGATCAAGGTGATCGATCTTATCGCCCCCTATGCCAAGGGGGGGAAGATCGGCCTTTTCGGCGGCGCCGGGGTGGGAAAGACCGTCATCATCATGGAGCTGATCCGCAACATCGCCACTGAACATTCGGGGTACTCGGTGTTCAGCGGGGTAGGGGAACGGAGCCGCGAAGGGGCGGATCTCTGGCGGGAAATGAACGAAAGCGGGGTGATCGCCAAAACCGCCTTGGTCTTCGGCCAGATGAACGAACCTCCCGGAGCCCGGATGCGGGTCGCCCTGGCAGGACTCACCATGGCGGAGCATTTCCGGGACCAGGGCGGCCAGGACGTGCTTCTTTTTATAGATAATATTTTTCGCTTTATCCAGGCCGGCGCGGAGGTCTCCGCCCTTTTGGGCCGAATCCCCAGTGCCGTGGGCTATCAGCCTACCCTGGCCAACGAAATGGGTTCCCTCCAGGAACGGATCGCCAGTACTCCCAAAGGGTCCATCACCTCCATCCAGGCGGTGTACGTTCCCGCGGATGATCTCACCGATCCGGCTCCGGCCACCACCTTTGCCCACCTGGATGCCACCACCACCCTATCCAGAAAAATCGTGGAACTGGGAATATATCCTGCGGTGGATCCCCTGGCTTCTTCGAGCCGTATCCTGGATCCCGCGGTGGTAGGGGAGGAACACTATGCCGCCGCCCGCCGGACCCAGCAGATCCTCCAGCGTTACAAGGAGCTCCAGGATATCATCGCCATCCTGGGGATGGACGAGCTTTCCCCGGAGGATAAGCTCCTTGTGGCCAGGGCCCGCAAGGTCCAGCGCTTTTTTTCGCAGCCCTTCTTTGTGGCGGAAAAATTCTCCGGCATGGAGGGCCGTTATGTGCCGGTAAAAGAAACGGTCCGGGGCTTTAAGATGATCCTGGACGGTGAGTGCGATTCCATTCCCGAGCAGGCTTTCTTTATGGCCGGAGGCATCGGCGACGTGCTGGAGAAATCATCCTAATGGGGGCCTTCTTTAGGTTTGAAGTACACAGTCCCTACCGCCGGTTTTTTTCCGGCGAAGTGGAGGCCGTAACCCTTACCTTAGTGGACGGGGAAATTACGGTCTATGCGCGGCATTCTTTTTTTGCCGCCCCGGTGCTGGCGGGGATACTGCGGATCAAGGATAAAAACGGAACCTGGAAAATCGCCTTTGTTTCCGGCGGGATCCTTGAAGTAAAGGGGCACAATACGATTTTGATCACCGATGCTGCAGAATGGCCTGAAGAAATTGACCGGGCCCGGGCCGAACAGTCCCGAACGGCGGCGGAAGAAACGATCAGGACCAGTATTTTCAAGTTTGAATCCACCGCCGCCGAAACCGCCCTCCGGCGGGCGCAATTCCGGATTAAGCTTTTGGATGCGGCAGGGCTTTAAGCTCTCCCCGGACGGGCAGGTTTTAAGGAGGAGTTCCGGTTTCCCGGATTTTCCCCGACCGCCGCCGTTCCCGTGGTACAGGCAAGGAGAAGACGATGCCAGGTAATTCTGCACAGGAAATTTCCCAAATACCCCGGCGGGTCCGGGAACTGCGGGAAGTGGAAGAGATCAGCGTCCTCGATATGGCCCGGGATGTCGGCGCCGCCCCGGAAGTGTACGCCGGTTATGAATCCGGGGAGAAGGACATCCCCATCAGCGTACTCTACAAAATCGCCGCCGCCCTGGGAGTGGACCCCACGGTGATCCTTACCGGCGAGGACCCCCGGATGGAAAGCGCCGCGGTCTGCCGGGCCGGAGCGGGCGTGGAAATAGAACGCTACCCCGGCTATGAATTTTCCAGCATGGCCTACAACTTTCGGGGCCGGACCATGGAACCCCTTTTGGTGTACCTGGACCCCTCCCGGCCCGAGGCCCCCCAGGTAAGCCACGGCGGCCAGGAATTTAACTATGTTACCGAAGGCAAGGTGAAGGTAACGGTGGGGAACCGGGCCTATGTCCTTTCACCGGGGGATTCAATCTACTTTAACGCCGCCCTGCCCCACGGACAGGCCGCGGTGGA
>JAITHE010000039.1 GCA_031280125.1 Treponema sp. | reverse complement strand
GGTGGGCATGGTCTGGGTCAGGACAAGGAGGGGGCCAAGGCTTTCCCGGAGGAGGCGGTTCCAGTCCATGAGGATCGCCAGCGCCACCGACGCCCCCAGGGCCAGGCCGAGCCCCGCCGGCGGGGGGACGGTGTTCCTCACCATCCAGGCCGCCGCCGACCGGGACATCGTGGAGAAGCTCAAGGCCCACCTCAACACCGGGGGCCGGGCGGTGGTAAGCTCAGGCTTTATGCGGGCTGCTTTGGAGGCGGGGAAGGGCATCGAGGATCTTAGTTCCGCCCGGTGGCGGGGGCGGTATATCGCCGCCTCGGAGTACCACATCACCCAGCCCGGCCCGGGGATGCAGCCCCAAATCCACCGGAACGCGGCGGGAAAGGTGCTTTTTCCCCTGCTGGAACACCGGAACAACGCCTCCTGGTCCCTTCTCAACGCGGGGGAGGGGGGCCAGCACGGGTCGATCCTCTTGCGGGACACCTTTGGCCGGGGGGAACTCATCATCCTGGCGGTGCCGGACCTGTATTCGGACCTGGCGAAGCTGCCCCAGACGGCCCTCTCCCGGATCCGGAAGGAATTTCAGGCCGGGGGCCCCGCGGGGGCGATTACCCTCGAGCTTCCCGAGGGTACGGGGGCCCAGGTTTCTCTCTTTTTGTACGACAACCAGACCTTTGGGCTCTACTCCTATGCGGCGGACCGGGCCTCCCCGGAGCTTGTCCGGGTCCTGGTCCGGGGCGGGGGCGCGGTTTCCCCCATCCCCATCACGGGGAACCTCCGGCAAATGGGGGCCACAGCTCCCGCGGGAGAGGATCTAAGCCCTCTCTACCGGAACGGCGAGGAGGCGGCCTACGACATCCGCCTTTCCCCGGGGGATTTCGCGTTCTTCAGGTATTAGATATGTTCGATAATACGGTTGGTTATCGAACATATCCCCGTATTCTGTTACCCCCGGGCCGGCGCAAAGTTTCCGGACCGGGGCGCGGACGCCCTCCGGCTCGGCGCCTCCTGTAACGCAGGACTTGCCGTTCTTTTACCACGGAGGGCCTCTTCCGGGAAAAAGAAGGCTCAGGTACGGCATGTTTCCGCCGATACTAAAGGGGATGACGCGGCGTGTGTTTCATCTTTTTCTCCTCCTTTGCCCCGTCCTCCTGGCCGCTCAGGCGGGTCCGGCGCAGAATGACCCTGCCCTGGCTGTAGAGCAGGGGGACCTCCGCATTGAACAGCGGGTGGACGGGGGTTTTCATCTGTACATAAGGAAAAAGCCCGGCGTCGCTTCGGTGTTGATCACCGAATCCACCAGGGATCCCGGGCTTCGCTCTCCCAACTATGCCTACCGGGATCCCCAGTGGAATCCCGTCAACGGAGACGAGATCCGCCTCCTGGATGGGGAACCCCTCCCCCGGTCAAGCCGGCTCTGGTCCCTGATTGATTCCACCCCCGAACCGCACCCGGAACTGGGGGAATCCTTTCATATCTATATTCCCTATATCCTCCACTACGGGTATGAAGATTCCCGCCACGGCGAAGTGTATGTGGTGGACGGGACCTACTTTAATATCCGGGCCTTTGCCCTGCCCTATGCCGACTACCGGGGCCGTTTCCGCGACAATCCCTTTGTGTTGGAGGCAACTCAGCAGCCCCTGCCGGGTCCCGCGGAGGGCAACTATATGAAGGAAACGGTGGACAGCTTTACCCGGATCGCCTCCTGGAGCGGAGGCATACCGGTCCGGTCCGTGGGTCCGGCGGATCTGGTGGACCGGATCCGGGAAACCCTAGAAGGGGTGCGGGCCCCCGCCATGGACATTGTGATTTGTCTGGACACCACCGGTTCCATGAAGGACGATATTGAGGAACTGCGCAGGAACCTGGTTCCCATGCTCCAGGAAACTCTGGAGGGCAGCGCCGAATACCGGGTGGGGATGGTCCTCTACAAGGATTATTATGAGGAGTACCTCACCAGGTCCGTCCCCTTTACCGGGGATCTGGCCCAGCTTCAGCGGACCCTGGACGGCATAAGTCCCCGGGGGGGCCGGGACATCCCCGAAGCCGTCCACGAAGCCCTCTATGAGGGGGCGCTGGGCTTTTCTTGGGAAGCGGAGTCCCGGCTTCTTATCCTTATTGGGGATGCCCCGCCCCATCTCCGTCAGCGAGGTAAGATCTCCGAAGAAATGGTCCGGGCGGCGGCGGCAGAACGGAATATCCGCCTCCAGGCGATTATTCTGCCCCAGTAAGGGCCTTTTCCGGTCTGTCCCGGCGGCGTTTCAGCCGGGCCTTTCCTGCCGGAGGGCTTTGTGCTACACTGGGGGTATGAACAGATTAAGTCCCCTGGGGGCCCTCTTCCTGGCGGCGCTGGCTGCTTCCTGCGTTTCCGGGCCGGTAACGGTCCCCGATGATATGCCTCCGGCAAAGATTGTCCAGAAAGCCCAGGAGGCGTCGGATGTGAACAAGTACAAAGCGGCCCTTCAATATTACGGGATTCTAAAGGAACGCTACGGCGGTACGGGGGAATACCTGGCCACGGCGGAGTATGAAATAGCCTTTATCCGCTACAAGCAAAAAAAATATGCCGACGCCCGCCGGGGTCTGGAAAATCTGCTGGCCAGGTATAAACAGGACGCCGGAGCCCTCCCGCCCCAGTTTAGGGTGCTTTCGGAGGTGGTCCTGGCCAGGATCGCCGAACGGGGATACTAGGGTGGTCTGGCAGTCCCGGCGCGGGGATCACTGTTTATTTAGGATAATTTCCTGAAAGCCCTCGTCCCCCAGGCCCAGGCTGAGTTTCTGGGGAAAGGTCAGCTTAAGCTTTTTCCGGTCCCTGCTTAGTTCCGTTTTCAGGGATTCGTCCCCCATCAAGTCTTCCATGCTGCCGCTGATCGTCAATGTCATGGTATAGGCCCCGGCCAGGGCGGCTCCGTCAAAGGCGTTGGCCAGTTCCGCCGACATCATATCCCAGAGCAGATCTTTGGTAAGCCCAGCCTGTTTTGCTTCCGGCATGGCAGTCCAGTCGCTCAAGAGCTGGCCGAAATCCATGGTCAGGATCACCGTTACGCCGCCCTCCTCGGCATAGTCCATGCTGATGGTAATCTTGAGGAATGATTGGGGCATTCCCGCTTCGGCGTTTTGGGGAATAGGCATGATCTGGGAGCCTTCCCAGCGGCCCGCCAGTTCTTCGGGGGAATCCACGGGATTCCAGGCGGCCCTCCGCTGGGCTTCCAGGGTGGCGCCGGCCAGAAGGATCAAACCTGCAAACAACAAACACTTTTTCATGGGGCCTCCGCTTTTAAGTGTCCGCCGGATGAGGGGGATCTGTCAAGGCGGCGCATTGCCTCATGAAAAATGTTACCGAAAAAGGTAAATGCCTCATATTGAAAATGTTACCCACATTATAGTAAGGACGCCTCCTGGAGGGTGTCCGAATGGGGTTAACAATGCGTG
>JAITHE010000038.1 GCA_031280125.1 Treponema sp. | reverse complement strand
CACGCATTGTTAACCCCATTCGGACACCCTCCAGGAGGCGTCCTTACTATAATGTGGGTAACATTTTCAATATGAGGCATTTACCTTTTTCGGTAACATTTTTCATGAGGCAATGCGGCATCTTGACGAATTGTTTGTATTTTGATACAGTGCAACTTCGGATATAAAACATAATCCGTTCGCGGCTGGTATAGATTGAGGAGGATGCTGAATGGGCGCAAGGATCAGGCTCAAAAAATTCGGGACCAAAAAACGGCCCTATTTCCGTATTGTGGTAATGGACAACCGCTCCCCCAGGGACGGAAAAACCATAGAAGAACTGGGCTATTATCATCCCATTGAAGCGGAAGACAAGCAGATTGTTTTTGACGCTGAAAAGGTCAGAACCTGGATAGGGAAAGGGGCGACCGTAACCGATACGGTACGGAGTATTCTCAATAAAAAAGACTTCTCCATAAAATAGCCCGGTTACGGCTGCCTCTGGTTTTACCTATTTTGGGCGTTTTCAAGGAGAAAAGCATGGAAAAAGACCTGATTGAATATATTGCTAAATCCCTGGTGGATGATCCCGGTCAGGTAGAGGTACATATTGTCGAAGGGGAAAAGTCTACCATCTTGGAACTTCGGGTAGCCGCCGATGACATCGGTAAAGTGATCGGTAAGCATGGGCGTATTGCCAAGGCCATGCGTACCGTGCTTCAGGCGGCTACAGCCAGAACCGGCAAACATACCGTGCTGGAAATTCTGGACTAGACCAGGATTTTCACCGTTCCGGGGTATTTTCAAAGCCCAAGGGGTATGCTGGTACAGAACCGGTATGACTAAACGTTTTACGGCCGCCCTGGTGGGGGCGCCTTTTGGATTAACCGGGCGGGTCAAGATAGTGTCCGTTTCGGGGGAAGAGCGGCACCTCCTGAATCTGCAAAGGACGGTTCTTCGTCAAGGAACAAGCGAACAGGAATACGCCATTGAAGGGGTTTTTACCGCTCCCCTGTCGGTAAAATTTGCGGGTATAGACAGTCCGGAGGCGGTAAAAGCCTTGCAGGGGGCGGAAATTCTCGTTTCCAGAGCGGCGGCGGCGCCCCTTGGCCAGGATGAGTTTTATGTTGAAGATCTAAAGGGGCTTACCGTATATGCCGCGTATACTGCGGCGGATACTGCCGCCGCCGGGCAAAGCGATCCGCCGAAAGCGGTGGGGAACATCCTGGACATTGTGGAAGGCGGCGGCGGATTTCTGGCGGAGATCCTGGTAACTTCGGGGGAAAAGCGGCTGGTCCCTTTCCGGGGGGAATTTTTTGGCGCGGTGGATCCTGCGGCAGGCCGGGCGGAACTTTTAGTTCCCTGGATTTTAGACTAAAGGCGGCCGACGGCGTGCAATTTACCGTATTGACCCTGTTTCCCGGCATTGTCAATGCCTATTTTGCCAGTTCCATTATGGCTAAGGCCCTGGACCGGGGGATCATCCGGTACAGAGTGGTAAATATCCGGGATTTTGCCCCGGATAAGCATAAAACCTGCGACGACGCCCCCTATGGCGGCGGGGCGGGGATGTTGATGCTGGCGGAGCCTGTGAAGGGGGCGCTGGAGTCGGTTGGCGTTCCGGGGAGCGGCGCCCGGGTATTGTATGTGTCCCCCTCGGGGCGGCCCTTTACCCAAAAGAGAGCCCGGGAGCTGGCGGCCATGGATACGTTGGTCCTGCTCTGCGGCCGTTATGAGGGAATTGATCAGCGTATTATCGATGCCTATGTGGACGAAGAACTTTCTGTGGGCGATTATGTACTTTCTTCCGGCGAGGTAGCAGCCCTGACGGTGATCGATGCGGTGTACCGGCTGGTGGACCAAGTCATTAGTCCCCGGTCGCTGGAAGAGGAAAGCTTTTCCGGCGGGCTTTTGGAGTATCCCCAGTATACAAGGCCGGAAATTTTTGATACAATGCAAGTCCCTGAAGTGCTTCTTTCGGGGCATCATGAAAATATAAGGCGGTGGCGCCTTGAAAGGCGGGTTGAAAAAACCCTGACCTTCCGGCCCGATTTAATTGAACGGGGGCTGCGGGAAGGGTTTTTTGGGGCCGAGACCGTAAAACTTATAGAGGAAGGAAAAGATGAACGAGATCAGGGCCATTGAAGTTTCCCAGATGAAGGAACAGGTGGATGTTTTTAAGGTAGGGGATACGGTTAAGGTTCATTTTAAGATTGTTGAAGGAAAAACTGAACGGATCCAGGTTTACGAGGGCTTGGTTATAGCCATAAAAAATTCCCAGGTGGGCAGGACTTTTACCGTACGGAAAAATTCCTACGGTGTGGGGGTGGAAAGGGTGTTTCCCCTCCATTCGCCCCGTATTGCCAGGGTGGAACTGGTCCGGCCCGGTAAAGTCCGGCGGGCCAAACTTTACTACATCAGGAATAAGGTTGGCAAGGCTGCGAAGATCAAGGAACTTATTATTAAAAAGAACGTAAAATCCCAGGCTGCCCGGGAAAGCGTTCCGGCGGAAGTCCAGGCTTAAAAACCGTGTACATACCCGGCGGCCCGTCCGGGTCTGGCCGGGCGGTTTCCGTGCCGGAAAAGTTCCGGCAGACCGGGCAGGTCCGGGAAATGGGGCAGCCTGTGCCGGAAAGCAAGTCCGGCCTTTCGGCACAGGCTGCTTCGCCGTTGGGCAGGGTTCCACTGCATCAGGGATTGGCCGGACTTATCGCCTCCCTTAAACTGCCCCAGGACAGCCTTTCCCGGTCAATTGTTGCCTTTTCCCGGTTTTTTTCTCTTCCCTTGCGGCCAAACTTGATGGGATCCCTTAGAAAGGAAGCCCTGGGACATCCAGTGGTGATTCGGGAGGCGGCAGCCCTGGTCGCTGCCGCTGTTACAGATAAAGGGCTGAAGCTTAACGCCGGAGCCCTTGGGGAATATGCCGCGGCCCTGGAAGGCTGCGGACAGGAAATGGAATGGGCGGGGGAAAGAATCCATGGAGCCGGTGCAGAAACCGGAAAAGACGGTAGAAATGGAGAACCGGGCGGTGAAACCGGCGGATCCGGCGGGCATAGCGGGACCGGTTCCCATGACGCTTCCGGCGGTTCCCGGGAAAAGGACGGTACATACCGGAAAACAACGGCGGATACAATTTCACCGGAAGAAATTCAACGCCAGGTCCTACAGGTTTTGCGGGAACGGCCCCTGCTTGATTTAATTAACCGTATGCCAGGTAAAGACGGCCGCCGCTGGGTTGTGATCCCCCTTGTATTTTGCCGGGCAGGAATCGAATTTGCTGTATCCCTGCGCCTATTGTACCGGGCCCCGATGTCCCCCGTTACACCCGAACCGGATCCGGAGTGCCTGAGCGTAGACATTAGGGTCAGGCCGGCCGGTTCAGGGGGATCGGAGGAAAAACAGAAAAAGGGCGGGCGGCGCTGGCTTATCACCATGGAACGGGACGGAAAAGTCAGCCTAAGCCTGTATTCCGCCGCCGGCATGTCTCTGGAAGGTCTGGGAGAAAGCCTGGCGGCGGATTTGGGATTGTCCGCGGCCCGGGTAACGGTCAGGGAGGAGGTCCTTCTTTTTGCCGATTCAAGGGAAGATCCCTTGCGGACGGTCTATGAAGAGGTGTAACATGGGCAGGAAGATAAAAAAAGCTGCCGCTATTGCCTATACTCCATCCCGGCCGGCTCCGTTTATCACCGCCCTGGGCAGAGACAGACAGGCGGATCGTCTTGTGATGGCTGCCCGGGAAGCGGGGATCGCCGTTGTGGAAGATCCCGCTTTGGCGGCCATGCTTGATATGGCGGAACCGGGGGATTATGTTCCTCCCTGGTGCTGGGAGGCGGTGGCGAAAATTCTTGCGTTTGTACTGGCAAGGGAGTTAAGTTGTAAGGAAGGGATATGAAAACCATAGAAATTAATACCCTTCATCCGGGAATGATTTTTTCCGCCCCGGTCTATATCGAGGGCAATAATCTGCTGGTGCCCGAAGGGGTTGCAATCCGTAAAAAGGATATCGATCGCCTGATTAGCTGGGGTTACCATACCGTTTCTACGGAAGGCGATGTGGTAACAGCCGCGGCGGCCGCGGAAGAAGAGGTTTTGGAACTGATTCCCCTTGACGAATCTTCCGGCGACACCGGATCTGAATCCGCCAAGAAGCAAAATTCTGGCAGTGTCCCTTCATTGGCGGAAGTACAGGAAAACAAGGGGGCCTACCGCAGTTACGTTGATTTGATAGACAGGCTTGATTCGGTTTTCTTTAGCATAAGCACGGGTATTTCAGTGGAGCCCTGGACAGTAAACAACATGGTCACGAAGCTTCTTCAAACGGTCAGGGATGAGCGGAATTCCATAATCGGCTTTATTCTGGGAGGCGAGGTTTCCGGCCACATGATGGCAAAAAGTTCGGTAAATACCGCTATTTTATCTGCCCTCATTGCCATGGAACTCAAGCTTGCCCACCACAAGATAATGCAGATAGTTACCGGCGCTCTGCTCCACGATGTGGGAATGCTCAAGCTGCCCAGGGAAATAATCGAAAAATCCGGCGGTCTTTCCGAAGCGGAACTGCAGAGAATCCAGGCTCATCCCCTTCATGCCTACAAAATTATTACCAGGGAGCTGATGTATCCTGAAGATGTGGGGATAATAGCCCTGCAGCACCATGAAAGGTGGAACGGAGAGGGGTATCCCCAGCGTATTTCCGGAGTCAGCATAGACATGGGCGCCCGGATTGTATCCGTGGCCGACGCCTTTGAAGCCATGGTCAGCGAAAAACCCTACCGGAATTCCATGATAGGCTACCAGGCCATGAAGAATCTCCTCGCCGACAATTCCCGCCGGTTTGATCCGGATGTGCTTAAAGCTTTTATCAAAACCATGGGGATCTACCCCATTGGGTCCATCATTCTCCTGAACAACGGCTCCATTGCCCGGGTTATGGAGGTTCAGAAAGAGGCCCCCCTGCGTCCCAGGATACGGGTTCTCATCGATGAATGCGGCAAGATGTACCGTCCGGACGAAGGGGAAATAATCGATTTATTGACAGAAAAGAGCATTTTTATTTCCCAGGCGCTGGATCCCAAAGAAATATCGAAGAAACGTGATTAGGGGGTCCGCCCGTCAGGCGGGTCTGGAAGGGGAAACAATGGCCGCATCGGCCCTGGAAAGCAAGGGTATGCGGATTATTGGGCGGAATATCCGCTCCAAAACAGGGGAAATCGACCTGGTTGCCCTGGACGGGGATGTTCTTGTCTTTGCCGAGGTAAAAAGCTGGCCTGTTTATGGGTTTGAAAACCTGTCTTATGGGATTAGCGAAAAAAAGAAGCGGCGCATCATAGAAACAGCTAAGTATTTTCTGGACACCCATCGAGAATATAATAATAGAACAATCCGGTTTGATGTTATTTTTTTACAGCCCGGAAAGTCTTTGATACACCTGGATTCGGCATTTATGGAGTCTGTATGATCATGGCGGGAGAGGGTATTTTTCCTCTGATGGAAAAGGACAAACCCCCGGACACTGCAAGAATAAACGCGCTCAAGGTAAAAATACATGACGAGGCTTATCTTTGCGAAGCCATACAGCGCATAGCCCAGGTATTGAGCAATGAGATCACCGGGACTTCCGGAGGAGTGGTGCATGAGCGGAAGAGAAGGCAGTAACCGGCGCCGCAGATCAGGGCGGACGGAACGGTCTCATCAGGGACAGGAACATCAGGACAGGGCCGGAGGCCGAAACAGGCCCGCCGGTGGAAGCCGGGGTTCCCCGGGCAGGGGGCCGCGGTTTGCTCCTGGAGAAAAGACCCAGCACTGCCAGCAGAATCCTGGGCCTAACAATGCCCCCCGGTACGGCAAAAACGGCGGAATGCATGACCGGCTCCGCTGGACGGCCCCCAGGCTGAATACGGATCCGCTGCCGGTTCCAGAATGTATCCGCTGCGGAAAGCCCATTGAAGACATCCATACGGCGTTGACGGATAAAAAAACCGGATCGGCGGTACATTTTGACTGCGTGATTGCGGAACTTACGGAACATGAAACCCTGGAAGAGGGAGACGTATTAAGCTATATAGGGGGAGGCCGTTTTGGGATTGTTCATTTTAACAAATCCGGCGGAAAGGGAGGCCGTTTGCAAAAACCGGGCGGAAATTTTACCATCAAGAAAATTTTTGAATGGGAAGATAAGGGAGACAGGGCGGAATGGCGCGGCGTTGTTGCTGACCACTATTCAATAACATGATAGAAGACGCGGAACACAGGGATTTTTTGTCAAATCCCGAAATCATAAAAAATTATTTGACGCTTCAGCAAATCGGGGTTTTCAAGCATATTGACAAGCTCCACAAGGACATCAAAGACTGCAGGAACCTTTTGTCCGGGGCGGTGGATATTTTTAACAAAACCACCATAGATGAAATTCTGGATGCGGCGGTCTGGAAAATATCGGATCAATTTTTGCCATCTTTTATTACGTTTCTCTGGAAACCCCACCGAAACCGGGAAGATTTGACCATCAAAAGCTACAAGGATCACAAACTGGTGGATCTGGATGTGCCGATACGAACCATTGTTCCTTTTGAAGATTTTTTCCGCAGTTTTCCCAAGCCCATTGCTTATGAGATATTTGCATACCAGCTGAAGGACAGCGTTGCTCCTGGAGTATTGCAGCCCCTGGAACAGCTTAACCCGGAGATACTTATCCCTATTATGGGCCCCTCCGGCCTTTACGGAATTGTAATGGTGGGCCGCAAAATGCTTGTGGAAGGCTATACCCTGGAGGAACTTTTTTTTCTTGAACAGATTATGTCCTTTCTTTCCCAGGCTATACAAAACCATCTGCACTATGAAGATTCGGTGCGGGACGTAAAGACGGGTCTTTTCAATCATGGTTATTTCATGAACCGCCTGAACGAAGAGGTTGCCAGAACCAAGAGAGAAGCGGAGGTTTCTTCCCTGCTGGTAATGGATGTGGATAATTTTAAAAAATTCAACGATACCTACGGGCATTTGGCGGGAGACCGGATCCTGGAATCTCTGGCTTCTACCATTAAGCAGTCGGTGCGGACCGAGGATATTCCTTCCCGCTTTGGCGGCGAGGAATTTACCATTTTGCTGCCCAATACTCCCCGGCAGATCGCCTGGCTTGTGGCGGAACGGTTGCGGGATGCAGTGGCGTCCATGAAAGTCTCCTGGGAATCCCCCCTGCCTCAAGTTACGATTAGTCTGGGGGTAGTGAGTTTTGATAACCGTACCAACGCCAGTCCGGATGAAATAATAAAGCGGGCGGACGAAGCCTTGTACCAGTCAAAGGAAAACGGCCGGAACCGTACCACTGTCTGGGGAGCAGGGCTCCTTTTCAGAATACAACGCGGTCAGCATGATTCGGTTTCCGCTTCGGCATAAGCGGTACCTTGCAGTTTACGGCTGTTCTATGCCGTAGCTTTTAAGTTTATTCTGTATTGTTTTCCGGGTAATTCCCAGTTCGTCCGCCGCCCTGGTACGGTTGCCTCCACAGCGGACCAGCGCTGCCAGGATGGCATTTTTTTCAATATCCTCCAGGGGAACAGGCTTTTCTGGTTCCACGCTGTTTAGTCCGGCGCTTTCTGTCCCTTCCCCATCCTGCGGGGGATCCTGGCTGGTCTCACTGCGGTTTGCGGCATGGATGTCGATATCGCAGGGTTCTATGGTTTCACCTTCGCAGAAGATCAGCGCCCGTTCCAGGATGTTTTCCAGTTCCCGCACATTGCCGGGAAAATCGTAGCCCAGCAGTTTTTCCAGCGCGGCGGAGCCGAGGATGCGGCGGGACCGGCCCATGCGGGAACAGAGCTTGTCCAGGAGGAAATCCGCCAGCAAGGGGATGTCTTCCCGGTGTTCCCGCAGGGACGGCAGATGGATACGGAACACATTGAGCCGATAGTAAAGATCTTCCCGGAATTTGCCTTCCCTTACCAGGGCTTCCACATCCCGGTTGGTGGCGGAGATGATCCGGGCATTTACGGGAATATCTGTAATTCCCCCCAGGCGGCGTATTTTCCGTTCCTGGACTACCCGCAGCAGCTTTACCTGAAGGGCCATGGGCATTTCACCGATCTCGTCCAGGAAGATGCTTCCCCTGCCGGCCAGTTCAAAAAGCCCCTGCCGGCGGGTAGAGGCGCCGGTAAAGGATCCCTTTTCGTGGCCAAAGAGCTCGCTTTCCATAAGCGATTCGTGGATGCCGCCGATATTAACCGCCGCAAAGGGCTCGCTGCCGTTGGGACCGCGGCGGTGTATTTCCCGGGCGGCCACTTCTTTGCCGGCGCCGCTTTCCCCGGTGATAAGGACCGTTACATCGGCAGCGGCCAGTTTGTCTATCCTGGTGGAAAGATTTTGCATAACAGGGCTGCCGCCGATCATTCCCGGTTCTTCCCGGCCGTCCTTGCATGCCCTGCGGCGGGTTTCTGTTTCGATGACGTTTTCCCTGCGGCGGTTGTCGATCAAGGAACGCAGTTTAATGATAAGCTCCGCAGGGTCCACCGGCTTGGAAAGATAGTCCCTGGCCCCCGATTTAAGGGCCTTTACCGCATCGGCAATCTGGCCGTGGGCGGAGATCATGATCACCGGGACGGGGAAGCCCTTTTCCTGTATCTGCTCCAGCAGTTCTTGGCCGTTCATACCGGCCAGCCTCAGATCAAGCACCGCCGCATCAAAAGTTTTTTCTTCAAGCAGGGCCAGGGCTTCTTCGCCGGATGCGGCGGCTGCGGAATCAATGTCTTCCAGGGCAAGATATTTTTTTAAGGATTCACGGATGTTTTTTTCATCGTCCACAATCAATACCCGCATGCTTTGATCCCCCGGCTATGCCTTTTTTTCCCGGGCAGCAGGCAGGGTAATCCTGACGCTGGTCCCGCCCTCGGGGCGGTTTTCCAGGGCAATGATACCCCCGGCGGCTTCAACAAAGCGCCTGCTGATGGCCAGCCCAATGCCGGTGCCAGTACCCTTGCTGGTATAAAAGGGGTCAAAAATCCGGGGCAGCGCTTCCCGGAGGATACCCCGGCCCCGGTCGTCTATGGTTACGGTGATTTTTCCTCCCTCCTTTTTGATCTGTGCGATTAGCGCTTCTGCGGGGCTTCCCGCCTCCAGGGCGTTACGGATAATGTTCTCAAAAACGGATCGGGCCCTGTCAATATCCATCTGGACGGAACATTTCTGGTTTATGCCAGAGGCGAGGATAGCGCGGCCGCAGAGCCGCCGGGAAGTTTCTTCAATTATTTTGGCAAGATTCACCGGGACCGGATTTCCCGCCGCATCCCGCAGATAATCGTTTACCCTGTAGGTCAGCGCTGTAAGGCGGTCTACCTCTTCTTCGATCCGCTCTATTTCCTCCGTGCCGGATCCTGCAATGGTCTTTTTAAGAATGCAGGTTTGGAGTTTTATTGAATAAAGCGGATTTTTTATTTCATGGGCTAGGGTGCTTGCGGCGGTTCCCAGAACTACCAGGTTTTGCTGGGCTTCGATCCGGTCCCGGTATTCAATGTTACGCAGGTACAGAAGGCGTATGGCAATTACCAGCGCAAGAAGGGCAATAACGCAGGCCGGATAGAGGATGCCGGTAAAGATCATCGTATTCCAGTACGCTGTATGGTTAATATCGATGTACACATAGTTCCCTCCGGAAAAGGCGTTGAAAAACCACAGGTGCTGCCGGTTTTGCCGCGGCCCGCGATCTCCGTTTTGGCCGTCCGCCGGGGGATCTTTGCCTGGGCCGTTTTCCGGTCCGGTGCGGAGGGTATCCGGCGTCATCCCGCCGGGGATACGGTTTTGACCGGGAGAAACCGGTGCCGCCGGTAAAGCCGGATCCCCCGGACGGCCCGGCAGCCTGGGAGGCCCTCCGGATCTTTCGTTGTGGATTACAAATTTGATCGATCCGCTGCGTCTGTCCAGAAGCGTGTAGCGGTTATAGCGGCGGGGGACCGTGCCTTCCAAGATGGCCGGATCGAAGCGGTCGGGGGTTGTGCCCCAGCGGTAGATCAGGGAAGCGTCTCCGGCATAGGAGGCAAAGCCGCTTATCCGTGTCCGGAGCGTTTCGTTGGCTTCAATGGCGGAACCAAAATCATCGTAGTCCCTTACGCTGGTAAAAAGGGTATTGAGGATGCGTTCATTCTCGTTATCCAAGATAAGGCGGGCTCTGTCCCGGTATCCCCAAATAATAAACACCGCCAGCAGGCTGAGGAGCGCCCATGCCAGGAGGGCGGCTATGAGGGAACTATGCCTGGACAGGTTTACAGGCTTCATCTTTTTCTTTAGTATAGCATATATGGCCCGTACAAAAAAGGCCCATACGCTGCTGTTTTTTATCTTGTATGGGACCATGTTTCTTTTTGGTTTTCTTGAAAACATTAAAGGCGTTTCTTATCCCTTGATCAAAAATGAGTTTAATGTTTCCTATGAGACCCAGGGAAAAATGATATCCGCCCTTTCCTTTTGTTATACTTTTTTTGTGGTGATCTCTGGCTTTGTGCTGGGGCGTTTTGGAATAAAAAAGGTGTACATCCTGGGCCTTGTTTTGGCGCTTTTAGGTGCTTTTTCTGTTTATTTTATGCCCAGTTTCTGGACCACAGCCTCCGCTCTTTTTTTGATTTTTGCAGGTTTCGGAGTTTTTGAAATTGGGATAAACGCCGCCGCCGCCCGGCTTTTTACCGGAAAAACCGCCTTGATGATGAACCTGCTTCATTTTATGTACGGGTTTGGATCCGTAGCAAGTCCCCAGGCGGCGGGGAAACTTGCGGATCCCGCAGGCCCCGGCCTGGGCTGGCGGCAAATCTACCTTATCTCCGCTCCGCTGGTACTGCTGGTGGTTATAGTCTCGTTTTTTGCAAAATTTCCACAAGAGGCGGATTCCGTAAAGGATAGACCAGCCGGGGATCCAGAAAGGCCGTCCGGCGCTGTTTTGGAACCGGACGGGAAAGAACATGGTTTTGTTACCGCCCTTAAAACGCCGCTTGTGTGGGGTTTTGGCCTTAGTCTGGGCCTTATGATGGGTATAGAGATGGCTTCATCAAACTGGGGAGGGCTTTACTTCCAGGATGTGTATGGTATGGATCCTGCCACAAGGGGAGCAAACTTTGTTTCCGCCTTTTTTGTTTTGTTTACCCTTTCCCGCCTTGCCAGCGGGTTTGTTATTGAGCGGGCCGGGTATATGCGCAGCCTGATTGGGGCGGTGTTGATTGTAATGGCCATTTTTGCCGCCGGTTTTGCCCTGGGACCAGCGGGGATCTATGTACTGCCTGTTTTGGGTTTTTTTATAGCCATATTTTGGCCTACCCTTTTGTCCGTTGCCATAAAGCGGTTTGGAAACAGCGCCCCAGTAATGACCAGCGCTATTATTGCCATTGGCGGACTTGTTAACGCGGCGATGCAGTTTGTCATGGGCTACGTTAACCGCTGGGACGCCGCATGGGGTTATCGCAGCAGCCTTATTTTTGCCCTTGCCCTGCTTTGTTTGTTATTGAAACTAAACAGGGACGTTAAAAAAACCGTGGGCTGACAGGGAGTGTACCCATGGTGTTCCTGGGAATCAACGCTGTGGAACCATAGGGCCTGTTGTGTTATACTGTAGCCATGATTATCGCCATTGCCCAGATCAATTCCGTTATCGGGGATTTCGCGGGGAACCGCGTAAAAATTGCCGCCTTTGCCGGGCGGGCAAAAGATCGCGGGGCGGATTTGGTTTTGTTTCCCGAACTTGCCCTGTGCGGCTATCCTCCCATGGATTTGCTGGATCAGGACCGGTTTGTGGAACTGAATATCCGCTCGCTGCGCCTGCTCCAGCGGGAAATTCCCGGCGGCATAGCCTGCGGCGTGGGCTGTGTGGGCCGGAATCCCGGAGAGGGCGGCAAGGCCCTGGTAAACGCCTACGGGATTATCCTGGACGGCGCGCTTGTGTTTGAACAGGTAAAGACGCTGCTTCCCACCTACGATGTGTTTGATGA
>JAITHE010000036.1 GCA_031280125.1 Treponema sp. | reverse complement strand
ACGCATTGTTAACCCCATTCGGACACCCTCCAGGAGGCGTCCTTACTATAATGTGGGTAACATTTTCAATATGAGGCATTTACCTTTTTCGGTAACATTTTTCATGAGGCAATGCGGCCCCTTGACTGCCATTACGAACCGGTGTATACTGGGGAGAGCTGGCGGAAGTCGTGGATTCCTGGCTGGACACATATCAGTTTTATCGCCCCCATGAATCCCTGGGTTTCTTGACCCCGGCAACATAGTGCGCCAAGCTGGGTCTATCCATTCCCACAGCCGGAGTGTCCTAAAGGTAGTGAGTACGGACAAGTGGTTGACAAGGGAGTATGTTCCATGATAAACTTGGATGGTAAAGAATCGGCATACCTTTTTGGGGCAGGATCGGGCGTAAAAAGATCCCGGCCAGTATATTATAAGACGATTTGGCCTAAGTATGGGGAACGAAACCATAAAGCATTTTACAAAAATGGACGCCGGGACAGCGGCGGGAATCCGTTACATCCTTTTTGATATTGATGATACCATAACAAACCGTGGAAAGCTGGGCGCGGCGGCATATCAGGCTCTGTGGGATCTGTACAATGCGGGCTATTACACTATCCCGGTAACGGGGCGTCCCGCGGGATGGTGCGATGCGATTATACGGCAATGGCCGATCTGCGCTGTAATAGGGGAGAACGGCGCTTTTGCGTATTACCAAAAAGAAGAAAAGATATGCCGGCTTACCCACCCTTCAACGGCATCAGGCGATTACCGGAAGCGCCTTGATGAAATAGCCCAAACGGCCCTAAAAGAAGTTCCCGGCTCGCGGGTAGCCAGGGATCAATTCTGCAGAATCTACGATCTGGCGCTGGATTTTAACGAGGATCCGCCGCATCTGGGCCTGGAAGCCGCCCGCAGACTAAAGGATGTGTGCGTCCGTCTGGGTGCAGAGGCCAAAATCAGTTCCATACATGTCAACGCCTGGTTCGGCAGTTACGATAAGGTAACCATGGCGCTGCTTTTTATGGACGAGGTGCTGATGGAGGAAGCGCCAAAAAAAACCGTCCTGTTTTTTGGCGATTCGCCCAATGACGAACCGATGTTTGCCTATTTTCCCCTAAGCTGCGGTGTTGCCAATGTCCGCCCCTTCCTTTCTGGCATGAGGCGCCATCCTTCTTTTGTAACCGCTGGGGAAGGCGGAGAGGGGTTTGCCGAAGCTGCTGCGCATTTTTTGAAGTTACGGGGATAATGCAAAATCAGTCAGGGTAATTCAGGTTTTCCCTGCCGGGATTTTTTAGAACCGCCGCATACCGGGCTGCTTCCCATTTGGCCATGCCCAAATTTTGTTCCTGCCAGTTGCCGCATTCAGCCGGGGCGGCCCCGGGAATGGGACCATCGAAGGAGCCTATCCAGTCAAGCATTTCGCGGATCAAAGGCAGAGCCGCCGGAGAATCCAGGTCCCCCTCCAGGACTAGATAGCAGCCGGTACGGCATCCCATGGGACCAAAGTATACGATCCGTTTTCCCCATTCTCCGTGGGACCGGAGAAAGGTAGCCCCCAGGTGTTCAATGGTGTGCAGGGCCGGCATATCCATTACCGGTTCCCTGTTGGGCGCTTTAAAGCGAAGATCAAAGGTGGTAAGCATCGTATCTCCAAACCGGTCCCTTCGGGAAACATAAAGCCCCGGCTTTAGGCGCAGGTGATCAATCTGAAAACTGGCAATTTTCTCCATAACGTATTCCTCCGTTTTATTTATGCGGAAATCCGCCTTGTACCGTTATAACTTTGCAATTATACGCTTTACAATCTCGCAGGAATTTCTTGAAGCCAGGGGAAGAAATTCATCGTGGGTCACGGGCGATTCCGTTCCTGCAATATCCGAAAGGGCCCGGATTACCAGACAGGGAACCTTAAAGAGCCAGCAGGCATGGGCTACCGCAGCGCTTTCCATGTCCACTGCCCGCATCTCCGGAAAAAGGGCAGCGGCGGCGGCGATTCGATCCGGTTCATGCATAAAGGCATCGCTCGATCCTATGATCCCCCGAAGGTGGTTAAAATCTTTGGGGAGGATCCCCTCCCTTTTTAGTTCCTCTATTGCCTGTTCGGCAAGGACAATCAAATGTTCCGGCACTGGAAAAACTGGCGGCATCCCCGGAATCTGGCCAGCCTCATAGTTAAAGACCCGTACATCCACATCGTGCTGAACCAGGCCGCTAGAAATTACCACGTCTCCAAAACCCAGGTCCCTGCCGATACCGCCGGCGGATCCGGTGTTGATCACTGTGCCGGGACTATATTTATCAATCAGGAGGGCACATCCCACGGCGGCGTTTACTTTGCCTATTCCACAGCGGAGTAGAACCGTTTCCCTGCCGTCCAGAATTCCCTGGTAAAATTCAAAACCGGCGGTGTCTTTGGTTTCTTCGTTTTTGAGGAGGCTGCGCAGCATGGCAATTTCCGGTTCCATGGCGCCGATAATTCCAATCATGCCAACAGGGTAGCAAAAAACGGAAAAGAGTGCAATGGTTGCAGGTAATGGCCGCCATAGTCCTGGCAACAATCAACGCAAAATGGATCCATCCGTCCCTGGCCCTGCGTTTGTTGAAGGCAAACCTGGGGGATCTGGAAAGCCGCTGCACCATTATGGAGTTTGCCCTGCGGCAGCCCCTGGCGGAAAAAACCGCCCCCATTTTGGCAGCGGCCCCCCGTATCCTGGGACTTTCCGTTTCCATTTGGAACCACGGAGCAAGCATGGACCTGCTTCGCAAGCTGGAAGAAACCTGGCGCGGATCTGCGTTTTCCAGGCCGGTGATAGTACTGGGGGGGCCTGAGATTACGTCCCTTTCTCCCGGCGCGGAAATTCTTGGCTTCGCCGATTTTGTGATCCGCGGCGAGGGGGAATTGGTATTTGCGGAACTTTGCCGGGCCGTCCTGGAAGATTTTTCCAAAGCAAAAAGACGTTATAGAAAATATATCGAGGCCGGGCATGTGAACCTTGCCGCCCTTAAACCGGGATACAGCCTCTACAGTGCCGAAGATTTAAGGTATAGGCTGATTTATACCGAGTCCTCCCGGGGCTGTCCCCATACTTGTGCGTTTTGCCAAAGCGCCGCCGAAAACGGCGGAACGCGGGAATTCCCCCTGGAAACATTTCTGGCAGACCTGGGGGATCTTTTGGAACGCACCGGCGGCGTCAAGAACAAATCTGCCCCCAACGCAGGGGCCCTTGGCACGGGGACTATGGACCCTGTCTCCGTCCGTACTGCCCATTTCCCCCGGACGATAAAATTTCTGGACCGCAGTTTCAATGTAAACATTCCCCGGGCTCTGCGGATTCTGGAATTCTGCCTTTTACAAGTTAAGGCTGTCCCTGCTTTACCTGTTCAGTTTCATTTTGAAATGGTTCCCCGGATTTTTCCCCGGGAACTGCGGCTCATGCTGGCCCGGTTTCCTCCTGGGAGTCTGCGGCTGGAAATAGGCATCCAAAGCTTTAATCCCCGGACCTGTGCACTTATTCACAGGGCCTCCAACCCCGAAGGGGAGCTGGAAATCCTGCGTTTCCTGCGGACAGAAACTTCCGCCCTGGTCCACGCTGACCTGATTGCCGGCCTTCCCGGTGAAGATCTTGATTCCTTTGGTAACGGTTTTGATCGCCTTTGGCTGGCCTTAACCGGCAGCGGAGAGAGAAAAGACGCGGCCCCTGAGGACGGGCCCCTGGAATCTTCCGCGCCATGGGAGATACAGCCGGGTATACTCAAGTGCCTGCCGGGGACACCCCTGTATTTCCGGGCGGATACGCTGAAGCTTCGCTTCAGCGGCGCGGCGCCTTACGAGATAATCGAAACGGACTGCCTTTCCGCAGTGGAAATGGAAAAAATAAAAAACTTTGCCCGGTTCTGGGAACTTATAGTAAACCGCAGGGCCTTTCCTGATCTGCTGCCCCCGCCGGGCGGGCCGGTGTTCCGGCGGTTTATGGAGCTGTCCCAAAAACTGTTTGACCGCTTCGGCAGGAACTGGGGAATTCCCAAAAACGAACTGAGGGAAGCCCTGGAAAACCTTCTGGATTAACGGCCCATCATCTGCTGCAGGGCGGCGGGGTTTTTTCCCATTTTGGCCATTTTCTTCATCATGGTCCGCATTTTTTCAAACTTTTTGATAAGCCGGCCTACCTCCGCTACGGAAGTACCGGAACCTCTGGCAATACGGCTTCTGCGGGAAGGACCGATGATAAGGTGGTTGGTCCTCTCTTTACGGGTCATGGAAGACAGTATCGCTTCTTGGCTTTTTAAATTTTCCTTATCAATGTCTTCTTCACTTACCTGTCCGGCCATGCCGGGGATCATCTCCAGCAGTTTCTGGATGGAACCCATCTTCTTTACCGTCTGAAGCTGGCTAAACCAGTCCTCCAGGGTGAAGTTTTCCTTCTCCATTTTTTCCTGGAGTTTTAAGGCTGCTTTTTGGTCAATTACTTCCTGGGCTTTTTCTACCAGGCTTACCACGTCGCCCATACCCAGAATACGTCCGGCAGCGCGGTCTGGGTGGAAGGGTTCAAAATCCTCAGGTTTTTCACCGGTCCCCACAAATTTAAGGGCCCGGCCTGTTACGGTTTTAAGCGAAAGCGCCGCGCCGCCCCGGGTATCAGAATCAAACTTGGTCAGCACCACCCCGGTCAGGCCGATTTTCTCATCGAAGGTTTTGGCAATATCCACGGCGCTTTGGCCCGTCATGGAATCTGCCACCAGAAGAAGTTCATCCGGCCTGGCAGCGTCCCTAAGCCGCTTCAGCTCATCCATCATAATTTCATCGATCTGGAGGCGGCCTGTGGTATCAATGATCAGGGTATCGTTGAGATCCTTCTTTGCCCGGGCCAAAGCGCCCCTGTAAACCGTTACCGGATCCCTGGCGCCCTCTTCTGTATAAACGGGGACACCTATTTGTTTGCCCAAAATGGCAAGCTGTTCCGCCGCCGCAGGCCGGACCAGATCGCAGGCCGCCAGCAGAGGACGGCGGCCTTCCTTCTTGAGACGCAGGGCAAGCTTGGCGGAACTGGTGGTTTTTCCCGAACCCTGGAGGCCCAGCATGAGTACCGTAGAAAGGGTATCCGGGCCCTTGAGTTTAAGCCCTTCGCTGTCCCCCCCCAGAAACGCGGCAAGTTTGTCGTGGACAATTTTTACAAACTGCTGGCCCGGATCGACCGAATTCAAGACCCGTTTTCCCTTGGCTTCTTCGATGGTGGCATTGACAAAACGCCGGACTACCCGGAGATTTACATCCGCCTCCAGCAGGGCCATTTTAATGGATTCCACCGCATCGTCAATGTTTTTTTCGGTGATTACCGCCTTTCCAGAAATTATCCGGAGAGCGGCGGAAAATTTTTGGGTTAGTTTATCCAGCATCGGCCCTTTGCTCCTTTTCCCTTTGACGGCGTTCCGTTTTATTTTTGTACATTAAGCTGTCAACGTGGGCCAGAAAATCCTTTAGGGACCGGCCCGGAGCGGGCGTATAAACATCCCAGCCGCAGCTCATTTGCAGCTTGTAGGCCCGCTTGTTCATGCTGTTTTGATTATCCATGGCCTGTTCAATTCTTTCAATTACCCGTTCAATGCCCCGGCCGGCGGTCCTGGCCGCTATGATGAATTCATCACCGCCGTACCGGGCGGCAAAGTCCGTTTTTCTGATGCATCCCTTAATAATCGCCGCCATATCCCGCAGGGCATTATCACCCTCCAGGTGGCCCAGGGTGTCATTGATTTCCTTAAAGTGATCCATGTCGATCATTACAATCGAACAAGGCTCTTTAGCGCCGGAACGGGTCAGCTTGTCCACGAATTCGTTAAAACTATAACGGTTCCCCAGGCCCGTGAGGCAGTCCAGCTTTGAATCGCTGCGGATAATAAAAAAATATTGGTAGAGCAGGGCAGCGGCAAAACAGGGCCAGGTGATGCTTCCTGATTTAGGGATGATGTCCGCCGCCGCTCCCATGCCGGTAAGGATGCCGAAAAAAACAAGGCAGGAAATCTGGGAGGGCGTAAAATATTTTGCAGAAACGGCAATGTCTACCATGGCCATCCCAAGGGGAAAACAGCTTATCAGCAGCCGCAGGGGGTACAGCCTGCCCGCCGTATAGAGATTGTCCGGCGAAGAAATAGAAAAGAAAAACCCATACCGCAGGTTGGCGGCGGCCGCTGCTGCGTAAAGCACCAGGAAACAGGCCAGAATCTTAATAAACCGCCCGGATCGTTTTTTATCCTGGCAGGCAAAATAATCAATAAATACCACCGCCGTATAATAGGTCATGTTTTGAGCCGCAAGAAAAAGGCTTATGATAACGTACAGAGCGGTATTCACTGCCAGACCGGGGGTTCCCGACAAAAGGTGGTGCAGAAAATCAAAAAGGGCCGCAAAAAACGTACCCCCCAGGACCGCCAAAAACAGGGAGCGCTGAAACAAGCCGGTATTGTATTTACGGATATAGTCAATGCCAATCAGAATGGTGATAAGGCCGGTTCCGGCAAAAACATTGATGTAAAAGAGAGGCATCAGGCGGACCCCCCCATTTGATCCTCCGCCCTGCGCCGTTCATTTTTGTGTTTATACATCAAAGCGTCAATATGACCAAGAAAGTCCTGAATGGCCATGCCCGAACCGGGCCTGTAGACATCGTAACCATAACTTATCTCCAGGCGGCAGGAACGCTGTTTTGCCGCGTTAATCCTATCCAGGGCCGCCTGGATGCGTTCCATAAGCCGGCCGGCCTCACCCTCTTTGACAGCCAGGATAAATTCATCGCCGCCGTACCGGGCTGCGAAGTCATGCCTCCCAATGCAGTCTTTAACCGCCCCGGCCATATCCCTAAGGGCATTATCCCCCTCGCTGTGGCCCAGGGTGTCGTTTATGTTCTTGAAATGATCCATATCGATCATAACGACAGAACAGGGATCTTTCCGCCGTTTTGGATGTTCAAGGCCGGTGATAAATTCATCAAAGCGCTGGCGGTTTCCCAGGCCCGTGAGGACATCGATCCCTGAATCGTTTTGTATAACAAAAAAATAGGCATAAAGAAGGGCGGCGGTGAGACAGGGCCAGATTATGCTGCTGAATATGAAGATCCGGTCCGCTGCCGAACCTATGCCGGCGAAAAAAACAAAAATGACCGTTACCAAAAACTGCTGTTTCCTCAAGAACCGGCGGGCGGAAACGAGGGTGTAAACGGCAAACAGCAGGGGAAGAAATCCGGCAAAGATCAAAACATAATGGTATTTCCCCCGGATCAAGAAATTTGTTTCGTCCAAATAATAATAATAACCGTTGTGGGCATTGGCAAAAACCAGGGTAAGGATCAGCGCACACACGGACCATGCGGTCAAATAAATGATCCGGACCCTTTTTTTATCCTTAAAAACGGCAAAATCCATAAAAATGAAAAAGTGGAAAAAGGCAAGGTTAAGAAGGACATGGTAAACGGCCAGGTTCACATGGATCAGCATGGCGGCTGGTTTTCCTCCGCTGCCATTAAACAGGTAAAAAATAAAATCCATAACCATGGCGGCAAATGTAAACGCCAGCAGCCGCAGAAACAGGGAGCGTTGATAAGATTCGGTATTGTACTTGCGCGCATAATCTGCAAATATAAGGATAACCACCAGGGTTGATCCAAAAATGGAATTCAGCGCCGCCGTAAACTGCATACGTCAAGTATAACACAGTCCCCGGTTTCGGGGAATTATCCCGCCGCAGCCAGCCGGGCTGCCGGACAAATCTAATATCTTCATCGTCTAAGGATCTGATGATCAAAAAAGAGTCTGTTCCCCAGGCCCTCTTCCTCTGCGCTCATCCACGCCCAGGTGGCGGCAGGCCAGGGGGGTTGTCATCCTGCCCCGGGGAGTCCGCTGAAGAAGTCCCGCCTGGATCAGGTAGGGTTCGTAGTAATCTTCCAGGGTATCCACCGCTTCCCCCACGGAAATAGCCAGGGTCTCCGCCCCCACGGGGCCGCCGTTATACCGTTCAATGATGATCCGGAGAATTTCCCGGTCGTGCCGCTCCAGCCCCAGGCTGTCGATTTCCAGCCGTTTGAGACCCTCGGCCACCACCTCCCGGCTGACCACGCCGCTTCCCAGGATCTGGGCAAAATCCCGCATCCGCCGGAGGAGGCGGTTCGCTACCCGGGGAGTGCCCCGGGCGGAGGCGGCCAGGAGAGCGGCGGCATCTCCGGTCAGGGAAGTTTTCAGGATCCCCGCGGAACGGCGGACAATGGCCTCCATGTCTGTCTCGTCGTAAAAGGCAAAGCGGCAGCTAATGCCGAAACGGCTCACCAGAGGGCTGGACACATTTCCCGCTTTGGTGGTGGCCCCCACCAGGGTAAAGGGCTGGATGGGGATACGAATTGTCCGGGCGCTGGGCCCCTGGCCGATGATCCAGTCCAGTTCATAGTCTTCCATGGCAATGTAGAGCATTTCCTCTATGGCGGGCCTAAGCCGGTGGATCTCGTCGATAAAAAACACGGTCTTCTCTGTTACCGTGGTAAGGATTCCTGCCAGATCCTTGGGCTTGTCCAGGGCCGGAGCGCTGGTAACTTTAAAATCTACCCCCAATTCCCGGGCCACCACCTGGGCCAGGGTGGTCTTTCCCAGTCCGGGCGGTCCGGTTAAAAAGAGATGATCCAGACTTTCTTTCCGTTCCCGGGCGGCGGTGATAAATACCGAAAGGTTTTCCTTGAGTACCCGCTGGCCGATAAATTCATTCAACCGCTGGGGACGCAGGGAAAGATCCCGCTCATCCTCGTCCCGCCGTTCCGGACGGGCCAGTCCCGAAGGCGCGGCCTGCGGCGGGGACACGGCAGGAGCCGCTTTTACCTTTTCCATGGTTCCTAGCCTCCGGTGGTGAGCATAACAATGGCCCGTTTAAAGAGTTCCTGTTCCCGTTCCGCGCCATGAAGGCCGCCGGCGCCTTCTGTCCGGGCCAGGGCTTCTTCCGCCGTCATGAGGGCTTCCGCGGCCTGCCGCCGGTCGTAGCCCATTTCCGCCAGGGCTTCTGCCAGTTCCCCATAGGGTCCCGCAACGGCGGGGGCATCCCGGGAAAACGCTATCTTTCCCTTGAGAGCCAGGAGCATCTTCTGGGCGGTCTTTTTACCGAGCCCCGGCACCGCCTCGAGCCGGGAAAGGTCCTCGTTTTCCAGGGCCGCTTCCAACTCCTCCTGGCCTATGCCGCCCATGATTTTAAGGGCTCCCCGGGGACCGATCCCCTCCACCTTAAGAAGTTCGAGAAAAGTGGCCCGCCGCCGTTCTCCGGCAAAGCCGAAGAGACGCATTTCCGTTTCCCGGTGGCAGAGCCAGGTAAAGACCCGGCTCGTTTCTCCCGGGGAAGGCAGGGCGGCGATGTCTGTGGCGGGGGCGGCGATGTCCCACTCAATACCAGCGGTTTCCAGGCGGATCGAATCGGCACACTTTTCGGTGATGGTTCCCCGGATGCTGTTGAACATGAAAAAACTATACCACAGAAGCTTTTTTTCGAGTATACTGGAGGGGTGAAAATATTGGTATTTGGATCGCTGAATATTGACATCATCTTTCCGGTGGATCATATTGTACGTCCCGGCGAAACCATTGGCAGTGATGATCTGGTAAAGAGCGCCGGCGGAAAGGGCGCTAACCAGGCCGCTGCCCTGGCCAAGGCCGGGCTTGAGGTATACATGGCCGGCAAGGTTGGAAGGGATGGGCGTTTTTTACTGGATCTCCTGAATTCCTACGGGGTGAATACCTCCAATGTGGCGGAATACGATGGAGAGACCGGCCAGGCCATGATCCAGGTGGACCGGCAGGGGCAGAATTCCATCGTCCTTTATGCAGGAGGGAACGGGCGGATCACCGGGGAAGAAATACGCCGGACTCTTGCCTGCTTTGATCCGGGGGATATTCTGGTTTTGCAGAATGAAATTTCCCGGGTTGGTGAAATTATGGAGGCCGCGGCTGAAAAGGGGATGCGGATTTATTTTAACCCTTCCCCTTACGACCAGCAGTTGGAAGAACTGCCCCTTTCCCGGGTGGGCGTTTTTTTTGTAAACGAAATTGAAGCCGCTGCTCTGGCAGGGCTGCCCCCCGAATCATCCCCGGAGAAAATTCTGCGGATCCTCACGGGACGTTTCCCCCGGACGGAAATAGTTCTTACCGCAGGAAAAGACGGCGCCTATTACGGCTGCGAAGGGATGCGGGAAAAGGCGGGTATTGTCGATGTCCCCGTGGTGGACACCACCGGAGCGGGAGACACCTTTACCGGTTATTTTACCGCTGCCCGGTGCCGGGGGTGTTCACCGGCGGAATCCCTGTATATCGCCTGTAGGGCATCGTCAATCGCCGTATCCCGCCGGGGGGCCATGGCGGCGATTCCCCTGGCCCGGGAAGTATTTCTTTAGGGTGTGCAAGAGGCCATGCCGCGGCTTGAGCTGATCCTGGGGGACATCACTTCTGTCAAAGCCGGGGCCATTGTAAACGCCGCCAATTCAAGCCTTATGGGAGGCGGCGGCGTGGACGGGGCCATACATAGGGCGGCGGGACCGGCCCTGCTGGAGGAATGCAGGCAAATTGCCGCCGCCTGGCTGGCCTGTAACAAAGCGGATCCCGGGTACAAATCCGGCGGCCCTTGTCCTGCCGGGGAAGCGGTGATCACCGGCGCGGGGAGTCTTCCTGCAAAGCGGGTGATCCACACTGTGGGTCCCGTTTGGCATAACGGCAGCCAGGGCGAGGGGGAACTTTTGGCATCCTGTTACCGGAAAAGCCTTTTGCTGGCGGAAGAGGCGGCCCTGGAGAGCATCGCTTTTCCCAACATTTCCACCGGAGTTTACGGCTACCCCAAGAAAGAGGCCGCAGCCCTGGCTGTGGCGGCGGTTCGGGAAACCCTTCCCCGGACGCCGGGGATCAAACGGGTGATCTTTGTCTGTTTTGACGAAGAAAACCATGCCCTGTACCGGGCGCTGCTTGCGGGGGATTCACTGCGGAACAAGCCTTAACGAAGTCCCGCCGCCTCTGCCTTGGCAGCCTTTCGCCAGAACTGACTGCGTCCTAGGGGGCCGATGGTTCCCCGCATTTCCAGGGTATCGCCCTTGAAGCGGCCCCCGGCGGCGTGGAAGGTGATCCTGCAGCCGTACATTTTGCCGTCCCCGGGATCTATGATGTTTCCATCCTTCCACCGGCCGCCCTGGCCATCGGAGACAAGACCGAAGATCCAGGTGGTACCTACCACGGTCATCTCCGATACTTTTCCCGGGACGGGAAAGCCCTTATAACTCTCTTTACAGGCCGATGCCTTTTCGTTTTGCGGCATCCCGGCCAGTGAAAGGATGCGGCCATAGAGTTTACCGTTTTGCACATAAATTTCCCAGCCCGCGGTATCCTTGCCGGTTTTTTCATCCACGCTGATCCAGAAACCTTCCGCAGGATCGGCGAAACAAAGCCCGCCCAGGGCGGCAAGAAGGGCCATGGCAAACAGTTTTTTCATCAAGTTACTCCTTAGGGATTTTTTCCAGTTTATCCCAAAGCACCGCCGGCAGGGCCGCGCTTTTTAACCGGGACTTTTCCCCCGATTGTAAAACGATATCCCCTTTGGCGCAACCCAGAGTTTTTGCCAGAAAGGCGATAAGCTCCGTATTGGCCCTGCCGTTTTCCGGAGCGGCGGCTACCTTGACCCGGAGCCGTCCCTCTCTGATCCCTGCCAGGGCCGATCTTGAAGCTCCCGGCAGGGCCTTGATATTAAGGATGATCCTGTCCCCGGTTAATTGCCGCCATTCAGCCATGGGGGGTCTCCTGCTGCAGGAATCGCTTTTTCCGGGGATTTGGCAGCCAGAAAAGGGGCCCCCGGTTCCAGGTAAAGGAATAGGCCGGATCGAAGCCCCCACCGGCGCTTTCCAGGCAGAGGTTGGCCAGGGCGGCAGCCCGGAAAGAAAGGGCCGGCGGGGAGATTCCGGCGGCCTCCGCGGCGGCCTTTTCCTCCGGGGCCAGAATCGCTGGAGCCAGGAAGGGTTTTTCCCAGTTCTTTAGAAGGGCGGGAAAAGGAAGAAACGGCAGTTCCAAACGGAGCCCAAAAAAACGGAAGAGGCCGCCGGGGAAAGCGGCGGCCTCTTCCGCCATATTTTCCAAGGATTCCCCGGCGCAAAATTTTTTGTCTTCCATGGCGGCCCGCAGTTCCGCCGCCGCCGGCTTTAGTTCCACCGGGCCGAGAGGCCGTTCAACCAGGGCCAGAGGAGATACCAGGGGAAAGGAATGGGCCCCCGCAAGACCAGCGGTAAAGAGGGAACGGCGATAGGCGCGAAGGGCGGGAAGACAGTCCCGGTGGGGTACAAGAACGGCGAAAAAAAACCGTGTATGCATCATCATCCCTTCCATGATACAATCAATCCTACCATGAAACATAAGGCCAGACTACTTGCAGACCGCTTTAAGACCCTCCTTGCGCGGTGGCCCCAGGTTGAGTGCATCTCCCTCAATGAAGCGGCGGACTCCGACACCCTGGATCCCTACTTTGCCTTGATCCTCGACGTATACCACAGCGGAGAAATTCCACCGCCGGACAAACGCAGGGAAGTCTATGGTCCGGATGTAAGGTTCTTTGAAAGTTCCGGTCAGGGCAGCAAGGACCGCTTCCTTATCGGGTCCCTGCCGGTCCGTTTTGAATTCAAGCCCCTGGAAAAAATCGAAGAACTGGTTTCGATCGCCGGGTCCAGGCAGGATTCCCTGTGGCTTATAAAGGATGCGGGAACCTACGGATATTACCGTCTGGTTCAGGGGGAGCTGCTTTTTTCCAGAACCGGCTGGATAGGGCGGATTCGGGAAAGGCTCCTTGCCCTGGACGATGTTTTCTGGAACCAGATGAGGGACGCAAGCCAGTCGAAGATGGAACATTACCTGAGCGATCTTGGCGCGGCCCTTATGCACGATGACGATTTCCATTACCTTATTTCTTCGGCCCTTTTTATCAAGAGCGCCTGTCTTACCCTGTTCTGCATAAACCGGCGTTTTGAGCCTTCCCACCGGGGCTACTACAGGCAGGCGGTGGAGCTTCCGGTGGTTCCCGAATCTTTCAGAGCCCAGCTTGAAACCTTTATTAAAGAAGGGCCGGAATTGACCATGGAAAGAAAGTATGCCCTGGCCCAGCTTCTTGCCAAGGGAATTATAGCTCTGGGAATTCAAGCTTAAACCGGGACCGTTGGCTTGTATTTTTCTCGTAGCCCTGTATCCCCGCATTGTACTGGCGTTCCGCGTCCAGAGAGGAAGGCGGCCCGTGTCCGGGAAGCAGGATAAAATTTCCCGGCAGGGAAAGCACCTTGCTCCGCAGGGTATTCATTTGAATTTTTTCGCCGTAGGAACTGACGGTGGTTCCCAGGAGTCCTGCGGTCAGGACATCTCCCGTAAAAAGAGTATGGTTTATTTTAAACATCACCGAATCCGGCGAATGGCCCGGCACAGTAATTACCGTTATGACAATGGCCCCCAGGGTAAGGATGTCTCCATCCCGGATAACGCAGGTCTTGTGTCCCCGGACCAAAGAATTAACGGCGTATATATTCACATCGTAGACCCGCTTCAACGTACGCAGTCCGTGGACATGGTTAAGGTGATCATGGGTGATCAGAACCCCCCACAGCCGGTACCTGTGCTTTTCAATAAAGTCAAGCATGGGCTTTTCCATATTCCCCGGATCTATCACCACGGCATCCCTGGGGGAATCTTCGTTGGCAATATCGGTGCCAAGGATGTAGCAGTTGCTGAAGCCGTAAGAACAGTAATGCATGTAGATTTTCATCTTATTTCCTGTTCAAACACCGCTTCCCCGGTGTTGGAAGACTTAAAGGAAATCCCCTCCTGTTGTGCGCCGATAAAGAAGGTCTTTTTAAGGTTACAATCGATAAAGTCGCTTTCTTCGATGCGGGCATTGATAAACCGGGAATTGTACAGGTTGGAATTGTTGAAGGTGCAATCCGATATGGACGTTCCCCCATAGTTTAGATTAACCAGTTCCGAATTTTCAAAGGTACAGTTGTGAAAGGCGGCGCCGGCAAAGGAAAGAAAGTGCAGATCGCTCCCTGAAAAATCACAGTTTACAAACCCCGCGGAATCGAAAAAACACACCCGCATGACCACCCCGGTAAAGAGGCACAGGGAAAAGGAAGACCCCATAAAGTTACAGCCATAAAAGGTACGGCCTGAAAAATCGGCGCCGACAAAGTTCAGTCCGGGGACATTGATGTCTTTTATTTCCCGTTTTCCCAGGATATACTCCCCGATGCGGCGGGCTTCTAGGGAGGGAGAAGCGGCATGGACCGCGCAGAGGTGGGAACCGAAGAGGGCGGTTCTGCCGCAGCCCGCGGCGCAGGTGGTTATGGTAAACATCCGCTTACAGCCCTCCTTGTTCCGGCGGCCTTCCCGGGCTGTTTTCTATTTTCCCCGAAGGAGACCCCCCCTGTCAATTACCCGATAACAGTCTCCGCCGCCGTACTCCAGGGACCGGGGTCCCGGCGGGTGCGATGGCGGGTATGGGATAAAGCCTCTGGAGGATTCTGTCAACCGGCGTTCCTGCCCGTTAACCGGAACAGATAACCCCCGGTTTTAGAAATCCCGCATTCAAGGCACCGCAGTGAATTCCCCAGGGGATAGCTTGGCAAAAGGGCAGGCCCTCATCCAGGGCGGCGGCAAGACCGGCGGTAAAGGCGTCTCCCGAACCGATGGTGTTGAGGACTGCCGTTTTTTCCACAGGATATTCGGTAAAGCCTCCATCCCCCGTATGCCACACCGGAAGCTCTCCCCGGGAAAGGATGATGTGGGTACCCCGGTCCGCCGACAGGGTCAGGGCCAGGGCGGTTATCCGCGCTTTCACTTCTTCCTCATGGCCGGCAAGAAAAGCCCGGCATGCCAGGGCCGCGGCGGCCTTGTCCCCGGGGAGCCTGGAAATGCCCAGTTCATCCGAAAAGGTGGCGGTAAATTCAAACAGGTTGGGCTTTACCACGTCGGGGCTGTGGAGAAGACTCTCCCGCAGATCGGAATCCCGGACATCCAGGATGATCCGGCAGCCCTGTTCCCGGGCCAGGCGGGCCATTTCCGGAACCAGGCTGCCGCTGTATCCCGGTGCTTTTGTACCGGAGATGATCACCGTTCCGGCGGAATCCAGAACCTCCCCATAGGCCGCCAGAAGCCTTTCTTCCGTTCCGGCTTCCGTCTGTTCCCCTTCTTCCACCAGCTCGGTAACGACGGTATTCCCCCGGCCCATTCCTTCCACCAGGGTATAACAGAAACGGATGCCGCCGCCGCTTTCCACCCAGCGGACATCAAGGCCGTCCTTTTCGCAGAGTTCCAGAAAGAGGGGCCGCAGCCCTCCTCCGAGCCCGGTCAAATGGAGTACCCCTTTCCCTAGCTGGCGGAGGACCCGGGTAACGTTGATCCCCTTGCCGGAGGCGTCCAGACGGTGGCAGGCGGTACGGTTTACCTCGCCAGGGATAAGGGCGGAAAACCGGAGGGTCTTTTGCAGGGTTGGGTTCATGCAGACCGAAAGGAAACCGCGGGGATGTTTCATGGCTGTACAATACATGCAATGGTGCTACAATGGCAATATGGAAAATCCCCGGCCAGATTGCTCCCGCCGTCGTCCCGGCTGGGACGAGTATTTTATGGAAGTCTGCGATGCCATCGCCAAACGGGCCACCTGCGACCGGGGCCGGTCCGGCTGCGTTATCGCCAAGGATAATCAGATCCTGGTAACAGGCTATGTAGGAGCCCCGGCAGGGCTCCCGCACTGCGATGAGGCGGGGCATCAGCTTAAACAGATGGTCCACGAAGACGGCAGTGTTACCACCCACTGCGTCCGGACCGTTCACGCCGAGCAAAACGCCCTGTGCCAGGCCGCCAGGCGGGGGATTGCCATTGAAGGGGCCACCCTGTACTGCCGCATGACTCCCTGTAGAACCTGCGCCATGCTGATCATCAACTGCGGGGTTATCCGGGTGGTCTGCCAGAGGCGTTACCACGATGGGGCGGATTCGGAGGCCATGTTTGCCAAGGCGGGAATCAGCGTTGAATATGTGTTCGATGAGATGGAAGACTACGGGGAACAGTAAAACCGGAGGGCTGCCCCGGTGGGGAACATTAGTGTACCGTAAGGAACAGCGCCGTCAGGGATCCGGCAAGGCCCAGCCCCGCCAGGATATACACCCACAGAGGGAGCCTTGCCGGCGCTTTGGACTGCTTCGCCGGAATTCGGGAAGGGTCTGGTTTGGAAGGAACACAGTAGCCGCACCGGGGGCAGCCCTTTTTGAAGAGCCCCTCTTCGCCGGTAAAGCTGCATTGGGGGCAGCGGACAGAGGCAAAGAACCTGCCGCATTGGGGGCAGCGGTCCGAACCCCGGCTTACCTCGGTTCCGCAGTTATCGCAAAAAAAACGGGCCACTGTGCATTACCTGTTTTACCGGCCCGGGCGGCCTGTTCTGCCTGCCGGGCTTAACGCTCTGCCTCCAAAACCGGAGGAGTTATTCCGCGCCGCCCCGGGTTTTTTTGGGTTCCCCGGCGGGAGGGGAGGCCGGACAAGAGCCGCCCGAAGCCGCGGAGGCAGGGCAGGAAGCGCAGGCCGCCGCCGGGGTTTTTTCTCCCGTTTTTCCCGAATCCTTTTCACCGGAGGCGGATGAGGATGTTTTGGTGGTTCCCTTGCTTTTATCGGTTACATAAAAGCCCGAACCCCTAAAGATAACCCCGGTTCCGCCGTTGATCAGCCGGCGTATTTCTTTCCCGCATTGGGGACAATCCTTAAGGGGATCTTCAGTCATGCTTTGAAAGGCTTCAAAACTGTGCCCGCAGCTTTTGCACTCATATTCATAGGTGGGCATACACAGGCCTCCTGGCGGTATATGGACCGTGTTTAGGAACCGGGCCGGTTTCCTTACTGTCCCTGTAGTTTCCCGCCGCTGTCATTCTTTAGACTGTGCAGGTTGTGAAACCTGCGTTTTTAAGCGGAAGTTGTTCTGAAACTGAAGTTTTCGAACAACTCTAATATACCGAGATGGTATTAAAAAGTAAAGCAAGATCCCGGCCGCTTACCACCGCGGTCTTGAGGATTAGGGCGTTATCCTCTGCCCGGGGAGTTCCGGCAAAGAAGGCCCGGGCTAAAGCCTCCATATCCCGGAGCTGGCTGAAATCCGCCATGGCTGCAAACGCCTTTGCCATGGTAAAAAGTCTCACCAGGGCATTTGCCTGGGCGGCGGCGGCGGTTTCAAAACGGAGGACGGCGGTATAGTTCCCGCCTTCCGGGTATACCGCGAAAATAAGGCGGCGGGCGGGAATTGCCGCGGGTACCCCAAAGGCGGCGATGATCCGGCCGATCGCCGGGGCGGGATCGTTCATCCAGCCCGAAAGGACCGCCCCCTTCCGCAGGGTTTCCAGGGCCTCCGGCGGCTGGGCGCCGGGGGCAGGCGCAAAGGGATCCCCGTTGGAAAGATAGGCGTTCCGGGGGTCCAGGAATACCGCGAGCTGCGATTTGTCCGAATGCCAGTAGGGAATTCCCGACAGCGAAGTTTTTTTCTCCCAGTCTTTGCTGGCGCTGAAAAAAAGACCCCCCCGGGAAGCGGGGAAGCGGCCCGAGGCGGCGGCGTAAAAGCGTTGTCCGCCCCCAGAGTCCCGGCCCTCAAAGACCGCCGCAGTCAGGACACGGCTCATGTCAAGAAAATCCTTTACTTCCGCCCCGGCCATACCTCCCAAAAGCAGATTGTCCAGGATAGGACGGGCCGCCTGTACTTCGGCGTTGATGTAGAGATCCGCTCCTTCGGCCATAAGAGTAAAGTCCCTGCGGTCTCCGTAAAAACGTTCCGGCGTGGGAGAAGAAGCGGCGGGAGATGAGACGCAGGAAAGGAAGAACGCCGTCAGGGTAAAGCAGCCCCAAAAAATACAGCGAAGGCGTACACCGGGGTACACCCAGGCGGCCCTCTCCGGCGCTCTCAGGCGTCTGGATTGTTTACTGTATGCGGGAAAAACCGGGCCGTTTAGTTTTTGGCAATCTTGATAAACCATTTGTCGTCTCCCGCTTCCAGGGCCGTCATGCCTCTGGCCTCACCCCATTCCATGGCGGAAGCCAGGGTCTCCGCCGCCACATAATCGGAAAAGGCTTCCCAGGCCCCTTTGAGCCGGTGGGAGCCGTGGATGTAAAGGATGATCCGGTCCGTTACTTCCAGGGCCGCTTCTTTCCGGGCGTTCTGCACGCCCCGGATAAGATCCCGCACATCCCCTTCCCGGGCCAGCTCTTCGGTTACTTCCGTATCGAGGCCCACCGTGAGGGTTCCCTCGTTAAGAACCCGGAGGTTCGCCTTTTCGATCCGCCGGATGTCGAGTTTGTCCTGAGTGATCTCCACCGCCCGGCCGCTTGAGCCTGATGAATCCGAATCGATGGAAAGGGAAAGGGTGGCCCCGTTCAAAAGACCCTGAATCTCTTCCTGACGGAGGGCGGCGATGCGCTCCGCCGCAGCCTTCATGTCCTTTCCAAGCTCTTTTCCCAAAACCCGGAAGTTCGCCTTTGCCTCGTACTCCACGAGATCTTCTTCGTTGTCCCGGAACACCACGTTCTTGACGTTCAGTTCTTCCCGGATGATCTCTTCCATTTCGAGGAGAACCTTTTTTTCTTCCGGGTTCCGGGTAACAAGCTCCACGGTTTTGAGGGGCTGGCGGACCTTGATGTTGTACTGGGACCGGAGGGCCCGGCCCATGGACACGGCCCGCTGGGCGGCGGCCATCTTGTATTCCAGTTCCGGGTTCCGCCGCTCCTCCCGGACCGTAGGGAAGTCCCGGAGGTGGACCGATTCGCACTCCCCCTCCCGGCGGAGGTTGGCCCAGATCGTCTCGGTGATGAAGGGCATGAAGGGGGCCGCCACGGTGATGAGGGTCCGCAGGGCCTCGGAGAGGGCGCCGTAGGCTTCCGCCTTGTCCCGGTCCTCCCCCGCCCCCCCGGCGGAACGCCAGAAGCGCCGCCGGGACCGGCGGATGTACCAGTTGTTGAGGAGGTCGATGAACTCCAGGATCGGGTCCGCCGCCCGGGCAAGGTCGTACTGGTCCAGGGCGGCCCCCGCCTTTTCCACCAGGGTTTCGCTCACCGAGAGGATCCACTGGTCCAGGGGGTTGGCGGGGTTTTCCGGGGGCCCCGCGGGGCGTATCCCGTCGATGTTGGCGTAGGTAACGAAGAAGCTGTAGGCGTTCCACAGGGGGATGATGATCCCCTTCATCACCTCCCGGACCCCCTCGTCGCTGTAGCGGAGATCGTCGGCCTTGATCAGCGCCGAGTGGACCAGGAAAAACCGCACCGCGTCGGCGCCGTAGGTGTTGATCACCTCCACGGG
>JAITHE010000034.1 GCA_031280125.1 Treponema sp. | reverse complement strand
TGCGGAGGTCTTCACCAGCCGGGGGTTCAGAACCGGCGCGGGCAGCCCCTATGTCCTGCGGGCGCTTTCCGGGCTGGAAGACACGGACCAGTCCGGCGGCGGTTTTGTCTTCGCCCGCTGGAACGTCTCCGCCGTTTTGGCGGACAGCGCGGGGGCGGAACTCTTTGCCTGGTCCGGTACCGGGCGGGAAGGCCACACGAGCCGCCTCGAAGCCCGTGAACGGGCGCTGCGCAAAACCGAAGCCGTTATAAGCGCCGGTTTCGCCGAAGCCTTTGACGCCTGGGCCGCGTCCCGGCTTTAAGAGGGAAAACGGGGCCGCCTGGCGGTCTTGTACATACAGAACATCGGTCCGGCGTAAATAGCGGACGTCATCGCCGCCGCCGTGGACAACAACAAGGCCATGTCCATGGCGGAATGGGCCATATACACCGGACTGATCCGGGAGATCCGCGTCAACGGATTCCAGCAGCGGAGTTAGTTCTGCCAAGAACCCCGATTTTAGAGCGGGATTGAAAGGGTCCCCCCTTTCCGGATAAAATGGCTCATGGACAAACAAAAGGATACAATCCGTGCGGATTGTATCCGCATCAGGGGCGCCCGGGAACATAACCTTAAAAATATCGACCTGGAGCTTCCCCGGGATCGCCTTATCGTTATATCGGGCCTTTCCGGGTCGGGCAAAAGTTCCCTGGCTTTCGACACGATCTTTGCCGAAGGCCAGCGGCGCTATGTGGAAAGCCTTTCCGCCTATGCCCGGCAGTTTTTGGGCCGCATGGACAAGCCCGACCTGGACTATATCGAGGGGCTTTCTCCGGCTATCTCCATAGAACAAAAAACCACCCACCGGAACCCCCGGTCCACCGTGGGAACGGTAACGGAAATTTATGATTATTACCGGCTCCTCTATGCCCGGGTGGGGACTCCCCACTGTCCCCGCTGCGGAAGAGAAATTCGGGAACAGTCGGTGGATTCGATCATAGAAACGATCCTGGCCCTGGGCCAGGGAGACCGGGTGCAGCTTTTGGCCCCGGTGATCCGGGGAAAGAAGGGTGAACACCGGAACATCATCGAAGATGCCCGGCGGGCCGGTTTTGCCCGGGCCAGGATCGACGGGGTGCCGGTGAATCTGGATGAAGAAATCAAGCTGGACAAACAGAAAAAACACAGCGTTGAAATCATCGTGGACCGCCTGGTGGTGGACAGCGGCATCCGTTCCCGGCTTGCGGAATCGGTGGAAACGGCCCTGGACACCGCGGGAGGGATCATGCTTATCCTGGCCCAGAAAAAGGGGGAGGAAAAGGCCCAGGAATATTTTGTCTCCCAGAAAAGCGCCTGCCCCGACTGCGGTATTTCCATTCCTGAACTGCAGCCCCGGCTCTTTTCTTTCAACAATCCCTACGGGGCCTGCCCCTCCTGTTCCGGTCTGGGCATACGGCTGGAGTTTGATCCGGCCCTGGTGATCCCCGACATGAACCTTTCCTTTGACGAAGGGGGATGTGTTCCCTACAACCCAGACAGCGCCTGGCACCGCAGCCGCTTTGAAAGCCTGGCCAAACACTACAAGTTCAGCCTGAAAACGCCCTTCAAGGATCTTTCCAAAAACATACTCCGGGCGATCCTCTACGGTTCCAAGGACGCGATCAAGGTCCGTTATGAAAACAGGGAAGGGACGGGCCGTTTTGAATATAACTCGCCCTTTCCCGGAGTGCTGGAGGATCTTAAGCGCCGCTACCTTGAAACCCAGTCATCGGGGGTCAAGGAATGGCTGGAAAAATTTATGAGCCAGAAACCCTGCGATGACTGCGGGGGCCGGCGGCTTAAACAGGAAGCCCTGGGAGTAACCGTGGGCGGGCTTAACATTTGGGAGCTTTCCGGCCTTTCCGTTACGGATTCGCTGCAATTCTTTGAAAACCTAAAGATGAGCCGGAACGAAAAGAAAATCGCCCAGCAGATCCTCAAGGAAATCAACGCCCGGCTGGGCTTTATGCAGAACGTGGGGCTGGACTATCTTTCCCTAGAGAGGAAGTCCGCCACCCTTTCCGGCGGCGAGGCCCAGCGGATTAGGCTTGCCACCCAGATTGGCTCAAGCCTGGTGGGGGTTCTCTACATTCTGGACGAACCCTCCATCGGCCTCCACCAGCGGGACAACCAGCGGCTTATCGATACCCTCCTTTACCTGCGGGATTTGGGGAACACCCTCATCGTGGTGGAACACGACGAACAAACCCTGCGAACCGCCGACCATATCGTGGATCTGGGGCCCGGCGCTGGGGTCCACGGCGGCAGTGTGGTGGCCCAGGGAAGCCCTCTGGAGGTGATGCGGGTCAAGGAAAGCCTCACCGGCCAGTACCTGGCGGGGACCCTCATGATGGAGATCCCCGGAAAACGGCGGGAGGGAAACGGCTCTGTACTGCGTCTCAGCGGCGTTAGGGAACACAACCTAAAAAACATAGATGTAAAAATACCCTTGGGTATTTTTACCTGTATCACCGGGGTGTCCGGCTCGGGAAAATCCACCCTTTTGAGCGACGTGCTTTATCCGGCCTTGGCAAACCGGGTCTACGGCTCCCGGTACCAAGAGGGGGATTACGATAACCTGGAGGGGGCCGAATATATCGACAAGGTGATCGACATCGATCAAAGTCCCATCGGCAGAACCCCCCGGTCTAATCCCGCCACCTATGTACAGGTTTTTACCGCAGTGAGGGATCTCTTTGCGGGGCTGCCGGAATCCCGGGTACGGGGTTACAAACCGGGCCGTTTTTCCTTTAACGTCCGGGGAGGGAGGTGTGAAAACTGTCAGGGAGACGGAACCATCAAAATAGAGATGAACTTTCTTCCCGACGTATACATTACCTGTGATGTCTGCCACGGCAAGCGCTTTAACAGGGAAACCCTGGAGATCCGGTACAAAGGAAAGAACATCGCCGACGTACTGGACATGACCATTGAGGAGGCGGCGGAATTTTTTGCCCCCATTCCCCAGATAGCCCGGAAGCTTGGCACCCTCCTTTCGGTGGGCCTGGGCTATGTAAAACTGGGCCAGTCGGCCCTGACCCTTTCCGGAGGCGAGGCCCAGCGGGTCAAACTTTCCCTGGAGCTTTCCAAACGTTCCACCGGAAAAACCCTCTACATTCTGGACGAACCCACCACGGGGCTCCACTTTGCCGATGTCAAGCAGCTTATGGAAGTAATCCAGCGCCTAACCGATCAAGGCAATACCGTGGTCATGATTGAACATAACCTGGATGTGCTTCTCCAGGCGGATCATCTTATCGATCTGGGACCGGAAGGCGGGGATCGGGGTGGAGAACTGGTGGTAACCGGAACCCCGGAAAAAGTTGCCGCCTTTTCCCGGTCCCATACGGGGCGCTACCTCAAAGAAATGCTTGCCTCAAAGCGATGAAAACCTCCCGCGGCCCCGCCCTCTTTTTTCTTCTGGTCTTTTTGTCTGTTTCCCTCCATTCCCAGAACAGGGATGCCGCGGAAAAAAGCGCCGGCGGCCTCAGCGCGGAATTTGTCCTTGAACGGGACATAGCCACCTCTTCCCTCCAGGATTTGGCCCGCTGGTGCCGGAGTCTTGGCCTAAGCGAGGGCGGAGACAAGGACGCCTTGGCCGCAAGACTGCGGGAATACTACAAGGCCGCCCCTCCGGTCCCGGCGGAATCTCCTGAAACGGAAGCAGGGGGGAAACGGAAACTGGTGATCACCATCAATTCAGCGAAGGCCACCGAGTATTTTACCGTTGATTCGGTAAAAGAAGAATATGTCCGCCTTAGGGACGGCGTTTCCGTAAGCCTCCAGGACGGGGAAATAGTCCACCGCATTGAAGCGGGGGAGATCCTTTATAACCGTACCCGGGAACTTATGACTGCCTCTGGGGGGATCGTGTACATCAAGGAAGAGGGCGACAAGGTTGAAACCTTCCGGGGAGACGGTATTACGGTGAACCTCAACAACTGGTCCACCGCTTTTATGCGGGGGATTTCGGATCATGAAATGAGCGGCGGCGGCGCCAGATACCGTTTTTCCGGCGAAGTTATTTCCCGCAGCGGCGAGGATTCCACGGTGCTGCGCCGGGCGGAAATAAGCAACCCCGATGACGAAGAAGCCCTCTGGTCGATCAACGCTTCCAAACTCTGGCTCCTGCCGGGATCGGACTGGGCGGTGCTGAACGCTGTAATCAAGGTAGGAGAAATTCCCGTCCTCTATCTGCCGGCATTTTACTATCCCGCCAATGAAATTATTTTTCATCCGGTTTTTGGGATCCGGGCCAGGGAGGGAACCTTCCTCCAGACCACCACCTATATTTTGGGAAGGCCCAAGGCGTCGGGCTCTTCGGAGGAAAGTTCCATCACCGCCATCATGGGAAGCGGCGAGGGGATGGAAAAGAAACGGGAAGGGGTGTTTTTACGGAGTACGGGGCGCAAGGCGGTGGATGAAAAAGCAGTACGGCTTTCTTTTATGGCGGACGCCTATACCAATCTGGGCTATTTTGTGGGATCGGAACTTACCATACCGTCCCGGGGCAGGTTTGGCGAACTTGTTTTTTCAGGCGGAGCGGCCTTTAGCCGGGACATCGCCGGACCCTTGGACGGCGCATACTTTACTCCCTTTTATCCTGATTTTGACGGTACCAGCAACTGGCACGATTCCACTTTTTTTGGCCTTGAGCTTCCCTTCAGATACCGTTTTACCGGCGCCGGATCGATGAACGCTTCGGGAAAGACGGTACGCAGCGCCGGTCTTTCCTGGGGCTTTCCTGTTTATTCGGATCCCTATGTGGACAACGATTTTATGCGCCGTTCCGAAGATTCAAATCTTTTCAGTCTGCTCAAGGACAGCATGAACACGGAAATGACCATCCACAATTCCCCCCTTAGTTCCAACGTCTGGCGCGTAAACGGCAGCCTGTACCTGAATACCGCCGGACTGGATCCTTATATAAACGAGCTGTCCCTTACCAGTGCCGCCGCCTCTTTAAATTTTGGGGTCCGGAGTCCCGACGGCGCCATAAACCCCGCTGATGTTCCCGACAGTTCCCTTTCCCTGCCTCCTAATACCAGGTTTTTTTACCCCGATAAATTAACTCCCTTTTCGCTTTCCGCATCCATCGGAGGCCGTCCCGTCGCTTTGGGAGAAGGAAACCGGGGAACGGAAACAGGAGAAGAGGCGGTTATCCCTGGCCTGGGCAAACCCATTTCGCCCTGGCAGGCAGATCCCGTTGAAGCAGCCCCGGGAGGTCCGGATGATCCTCTGGGCCTCCGTCCCCCCCCCCTGACCAGAACCCTGACAAGCCCTCTTTTGGGGGCGCACAGGTTTTCCCTGGATTACCGGGTAAGTCCTTCGGCTTCTTCGGAAATCAAATTCAACTCCTCCAAGGTGGATACGGCCCTTGCCGCCGGCTCCCCGGGGTACAACATAAAGTGGAACAATTCCAGCGATATAGACTGGTCTGATATAGCCCACCGGCTTTATACCTTTAGGGTGGATGGCAGCGTGGGCTTGAACTTTTCGGAAAGCAGGAATATGTACAGCACCTCCCTGCGTTTTTATGGAACCGCCTCCTGGCAGGATTATGCTTACCTGAACGAAACCGCCTCCGAATACGACACTGTTTCCAAACGGGAAAGCGTCCACAGACAGGCCCGCAATATGTCCTACTTTTCCAGTTCCGCGGAATACGACTTTACCCTCAACCCCTTTTACCAGAATGAAATCTGGCGGGAAACCAATTTCCGCTACAGCCTCAAGGGCCTTTTGGCCAAGGGTCTTTACAATGCCACCGATCAGTGGGAGATTCTCTGGGGAAAATGGAACCAGGATACCATTGACTTTCACCGGACCCAGGCGAATTTCAACGCCAATATTATGGATAAGGTCCAGACCTTTTCCCTTACTGCAGATATGCCGCCTGAGGAAACGGCCCTGGCGGGGGACGCCACGATCAGGGCCTGGATTTCCGAAACCAATGCCCGGGGCCGGATCAGGGAGCCCCTGGAAGACCCCTTTTATGAGCCCTTTTATTTTACCGAGGTCCTTCGTTTCACCCCCTCCGCCTATCTGCGCCACTACATGGTGTACGATCCCGGCCCCCAGGTGAGCGATTTTACCATCCTTACCACCAGCCTGGTTTTGTGGGGATTCAACGCTTCCTTTACCGCGGGCCGTTCCAGGGGTTACGAGCTGGAGGACGATGAATTTAACGCCCTGGGCCGGCCCCTGGGGTGGTACCTTAAAACCGGGACGGAACAGTTTAATCCCCAAAGCCTGGTTCTCAGCTACCGGGGAACCCTGCCGATTAACCCCGGGGGCAAGGTAAGCCTGGAAAGTACGATAAATTCGGGAATCACCTTGGATCTTCAGCGTTATACCTATTCAAAATTTACCTTTACCCTGGGGTTGAAGGCTTCGATAAGCCGTTTTCTGGACATCACTCTGAATTCCCATTCCGAAAACGCGGAAATATTCCGCTACTTCCAGGGGCTTCCTGTGTACGACATAGGCATCGATTTGCCCGGAGAAAAAAATCCCCTTAAAGACCTGATCAATTCCTTTCGTTTTGACGATATTGAGAAGCGAAGATCCTCCGGCTTCAAGCTTAAATCTTTTTCTTTGGATATGGTCCACCACTTGGGAGACTGGGATGCCAGTCTGGGGATAAAAATGACTCCGGAGTTGACGGACGTTACCATTGGGGGAACGGTCCGGAAACAATACCGGTTCTATACGGAAGTTTCCTTTCTTGTCCAGTGGAAGCCCATACAGGAATTCCGGGCAAAGATAGTCCAAAACAAAGACGGACTCAATTACGAATAAGGGAGGCCAGTTCCCGCAGGCAGCAGGACCGTACTTCCCCAAAGAGATCTCCCTCACCAAGGGACGGACTGACCCTTCTGACCGCCGCTGCCAGGGGAAGCAGGGTGGCGGCCAGTTCCCTTTCTTCCGGATTTTCCGATCCCAGATCTTCAAAGGACCGGAGACCTTCTATTGATTTTTTGTAGGTCCGGAGAAAATCCCCGGCGCTTTGCCGGAAAGGACCGGAAGAAAAAAAGGAAATTTCCCTCCGGAGGCCGTTTTTTTGTTCCAGGGCCGCCATTTTCAGGTTCAAATATTCCCGGTAGAAACGGAGAGACTGGGTTTCATAATACCAAGGTGAACCGGCCTCCCGTTGTTTTTTCAGCGAAGAGTCCCGGTACAGAAAGGCAGAATGTTGGGCTTCCAGGGGCTGAAACCGGGACTGAAGGTTTTCAAAATAGGGATAGATATAGGTTCCCCGGGCATAGGTTCTTCCCAAGGGGTAGGAAAAATCCGCGCCGCAGAAGCGTATCTCTCCGGCTCCGAGGCTTTCCGCCAAAGAAAGGGCCGCATAGGTAACGTTGCCCCCCGATGTGTCCAGCAGAGGCAGAGGGCGCCAGCACCGCCTGATGTAAAGCCCCAGGGGATGGAGGCTGGAAAAAAAGAACCGGTTTTCCGTCCTGGCAGCCACCGGCGGCGGGCTGGCGAGATCCAGAAAAAGTACGGTCCTGGCGGGGAGGGAACGAAAAAAATGACGGTAACTGATATGCTGGCAGTCAATGGATATAACCCCGTCGGGTTCAATTCCCCCCTGGAGCAGAGCGGCAAGGGATGTGTCGGTGGCGATAAGAAAAAAGTCTCTCTGTTTTTTTTTAATTTCTCCGATCTCCCTGTCCAGGGAAGGTCCGGCGGCGCAGATCAGGACGCGTTTTACCGGGGGAATCCCCCTGTTTTGTTCCTCCGCCAGGGGAAGGTTGCGAATAATATTGGAAAACCATCTTTTTCCAAAGTAGGCCTGCACCGAATAATCCCTGGAAACGGCGTCGATGGCTCTTTTTATGGCGTCTCCGGCATCCCCGAAACGCCCATCCCCTTCCACCCGGGCGCGCAGGGGAAAAACCCGGATCCCCCCATCCAGGGCGGGAAAATAGTGCTCCACCAGATATTTCTTAATATGGTCTCCCGAAGGATCCGCCAGAATGTGGAACCGGGGATCTTCAAAGAGGGAAACGTAATCCCTGGCGCTTAAAAGTTCCGCCAGGCCGTCGCAGCCGTATTCAATTACCAGTAATTTTTTTATTTCCCGCCGGTTTAGAACTTCCTCCGCCGCAAAGCCTCCGCCCAGGCCCAGGAAGATAACGCAGCCCTCTTCGCCGAGGGTTGAGGCAAGCCGCTCTCCCTCCCTACGGGGATCCACCGTGGAGTGGAGAGGATGGGCGGCCCCTCCGGGTTCCGTCAAGGCCGGAATGGAATCGCCACTTCTGGATTCAATAAAGCGGTAGATCCCCCGGCTTGTCAGGGCGGAAGAAAGCCTGAAACACAAATCCGGATCCTTTTCAGAGAGGGCCAGCAAATTTCGTTCAAACAACTGCTTATCCATATCAAAACAGCTTGAGCAGCTCCTCCTTGATTTTTCCGGTCATGCAAGTATGGGATTCTTCCGCCCCGGGAAAGATAAGTTCCCCCAGTTCTTCCGCGAGCTGTTTTTCCGTTAGGGGATTGGAGAGGGCCTCCAGCAATATGGCAATCCCCTCCTTTTTTCCGGCGCCGCCGGTCTGGGGTTTTCCTCCTGTGGGGGAGGAAAACCCGGGCTGCGCCGCCGGATCTGCGGGGGGGACGTTGAGGATCCGGGGGGTTCCCCGGGGGATACCGGTTTGCTCCGGGGATGAACCAAGGGTGTAGATCCTGCTGGGTCCGGTTTTCAAGGAAGTCCTGAACCAAGCGGCGTAGATTCCGTGGCTGCCGCCGCTTCTGATCTGGTTTTCCCGTTCAAAAGCCCGGGAATAAAAGGGACGATACCGGGAAACAGCGGCTTCCATTATTCTTTCAAAGGCGTAGGGCCGGGCGTGGGTTTTAAGATCCCTGTGGGCAAGATCAAGCCCTGCGATGTAGATCTCACCGCTGGTTAAAAACAGGGCCAGGTCCAGGGCGGCGGCACTGACCGTACCCCGCTGTGGAAAAACGAGGAAGGGGACACGGCAGGAACGGAGGAGCAATTCCTGCCAGAGGCTGCCGTCGCAGAGCGTCAGAAGAGGCCATGTTTCCATCTGGGAGGGGATGGCGGCGCTTAACAGTACCGCCGCGGCGGGACTGTTTCCGGCCCGGCAGCTCTCGGCTAGGTGGAAGAGGGCCCAGTTCCCCCCATCGGTGCTGATTATCAGTCCGGGCTCAATCCCCCCCCCCAGCAGGGCCGGAACGGAAGAGGCGGCGGCGATGATCAGGGGGGGGAGGGGGGATTGCTTCCAGAGGCGGATCTCTTCCAGGGAGTCTTCCAGCCCCGGGCCTGCGGCACAGATCAGAACAGGCCCGGTTCCTCGCCGGGGCCGGACATGGTTGCGGAGAATTCCCAGGTTCCGCAGGCCGTTGCGCAGCCAGCGGCGGCCAAAATTCCGCAGGGTAACCTTGTTGGCGGTGATGCGGCGGATACATTCCACGGTCCTTTCCGCCAGTTCAACGCAGGCCCTGCCGTAGGCGTTAATCGAAGGCCGCCATTCGATAAGCCTTACGGAGGATGCCTCCGCGCCGGGAATACGGGTTTCCAGAAAATCTTCCAGGTCTTCCTCCATGGAGGGGTTCCAGGAAACATCCGGGAATGGGAGGCCGGGAGGGAGTTTTCCATAAAATGGGGAACAGTGGAGGCCGATAATCACCGACCGGGGAAATTGTTTCCGCAGTGCTCCGGCAAGGTAGGCCAGTCCCGGCTCGATCAACACAAAGTAACGGCAGTTCCCGGAGATTTCCAGGGAGGCGATATATTTTTCCGCCTCCAGGGCCGGATCGTACCGTGAATGGAGGGCCGTTTCTCCCGCATAGAGGGTATAGCCGTTTTTTGCGGGGAAGATCCGCTCGTCCATCCTACAGGAGGGGTTTGAGGAAAGCCAGGGCGCTCCGGGGACTTTCGGCCCGGAAAGTGAAGGTCCTCTTTCCCGGAAGGAATTTTACCAGATGGCTGGCCAGGAGTTCTCCGTCCTGGGCGGCGCCGAATAAAACCAGGCAGCGTCCGCCTCCGAGGGGGCAGACGGCGCCGAAACCCGACACCGCAGCGGCAAGGCCGGAAAGAAAATGTTCCCCGGAACCGGCAGCCTCAAAAACAAGCCCCTGGAAAGCGCCGAACCGGGTATAACCGGAGTTGAGGATCTCCGTCAGCTTTTCCTCCGGGGGAGCCTCCTTCCGTTTTTTTGTCATCCGGCTGAGTAGTCCCTTCCGGGCTTTTTCTTTGGCGGCGGAAGATCCCCCTTTCGGGGGATCTCCCGCCGCCTTCCTTAAAAGCCCCATCTTATGCCAATCCCAGTTCCTCAAAGAGCTTTTTGTAGGTGTCGAAGTATTCCGACTTGGCGAATTCCTCTATCTTTTCTTCCGGCAGGGATTCCAGGAGCTGATCCATGTAGGAAAGTACCGTTTTCAGTTCCTGTTTGAGGCCCGATGGAATTTCTTCCGCCGCCATTTGGGCTCCCATGGCCGAAGCGGAACCTATTTCCGCCACCGGGGTTGAAGAAATATCCAGGCTTTCTTCCACGGCAAGATTTCCGTCTGCGGGAAGGGATTCTTCCACCGAAAAATCAATTTCCTCCGCGGCGCCCTGATTTTCGTCAAGAGAAAATTCCCCGGCTTCTTCCGCCAGGGGAATGTCGTCTTCCAGAGATTCGTCCAGGGGAATTTCCAGGGTATCTTCTGTTTCAAAAACAAAATCTTCCGGGCTGTCCCCGGAAGGTTCTGCCGCCGGTTCTTCCATATCAAGATCAATGGCGATATTGTCCAGGGCCGGTTCGTTTAAGGGATTTTCGGTAATTTCCCCGCTTAGATCGGGCTCGTCGATGGCCGCCTCTGTCAAATCGAGGATTTCATCCTGCACCGGCGCCAGGGGATCCGCCTCCAGATAAGCGGTATCTTCCGGCGCCGTGGTTATCGGCGGGGCCCCGGTCTCCCGGAGAATATCCAGTTCCTCCGAAACCTCATCAAAAGCGGGAAGACCTTCTTTCCCCAAATCCATGGAAACGTCAAAATGCTCCCCCTCCAGACTGTCCGGCTGGGGATCTTCCTCCCCGGCAAGGCCCAGTTCCTCAAAACTAGCGCCGCCGCTGTTTTCGTTGAGCAGATCATCCTGCCCGGAAAGGAGGACATCCTCAAGGGGCAGGCCGGCTTTCCCGGTGAAAAGATCCTCCCCCGCCAGAGCCTCGCCAGAACCGGTTTCTTCGGTAAAGCTGGCCGTGTTAAGGATATTGTCCATTTCATCGCCGGTAAGGGCGATTTTTTCATCTTCCTCTTCGTCAAAGAAACCGGCTTTGGGATCGGTTTCAGGTTTTCCGCCCCCCCTGACTCCGGAAAGTTCTTTTTTGAGGCTGGAAAGTTCTTTTTTTATCGACGAAAGTTCCTCGGCGATTTTCATTAAAAGCTGATTGGAAAGTTCCGCCGCCCCGGGGGAACCCTGGGGCGGGCTAAGGACCCCAGGCGCCGCCGGTTCTTCCGGACCGGGATGGTCAAACTCGCCAAGATCAATAAAGTCGTCCAAGGATACTTCGGAAAAACCGTCTTGGCCGGTGGAAGCGGGACCGGAATTTTCTGAATCTTCAGGCCCGATGTTTTCCACATCCCCCATATCCGCAAGGCTTTCAATGCTGTCAAGATCCGGAAGACCTCCAATATCGTCAAGACTGTCAATGTCCGCAAGACCGCCAAGGGCCGGTATTTCGGTCTCCCCGGTTTCCGTAGAAGAAGGGACGCCGCCCGAGAAATCAGGAAGATCCAAATCGTCGATAAAACCGGCGTCTATATCCGGCAGTTCCTCGATACCGGACGAGGAGAGGTCCTGGGGTTCGGTTTTTACCCACACGCCGTATTCGTCCAATTCATCGGGGGAACCGATGGTGCTTCTGTCGTCATATATTGAAGGATCGTTCTTTCCAGCCATTAGCCGCTCCCGCTAAACAGGTATATTAATAATTATCGGTACATTATCCAAATTGTGTAACATTTCTTTTAGTTCCTATGGTATCCCGGCGTTTTTCCCCTTGTCAAGCCGCCGCATTGCCTCATGAAAAATGTTACCGAAAAAGGTAAATGCCTCATATTGAAAATGTTACCCACATTATAGTAAGGACGCCTCCTGGAGGGTGTCCGAATGGGGTTAACAATGCGTG
>JAITHE010000028.1 GCA_031280125.1 Treponema sp. | reverse complement strand
CACGCATTGTTAACCCCATTCGGACACCCTCCAGGAGGCGTCCTTACTATAATGTGGGTAACATTTTCAATATGAGGCATTTACCTTTTTCGGTAACATTTTTCATGAGGCAATGCGGGCGCTTGCCTTTACAGGAAAAGGGAAGTACCATAAACAGAAGTTTACTTTGGCATGTTAAGGAAGGACCATGATACACCATATCGATCACCGTACAATGGGCCGCGGCATCCACGGCTGGCTGGATAGTCATTTTCACTTTTCCTTTGCCGAATACTGCAATCCCGGTAATGTCCAGTTTGGGGTACTCCGGGTGCTGAACGATGATTTAGTCCAGGCCGGCACGGGTTTTGATACCCACCCCCACAAGAATATGGAGATTATTTCCTATGTGGTCAATGGTGAGCTTTCCCACCGGGACAGCATGGGAAACGAGCGGACCCTGAGCCGTGGTCAGGTTCAGTACATGAGCGCGGGTACCGGCGTTGCCCACAGTGAATACAACCACGGCCAGGAACTGCTCCGGTTTCTTCAGATTTGGATTTTCCCTAACCGGGACGGGTATTCCCCCAACTATGGGGATGTCCGGTTTAAGCTGGAGGACCGGTACGGCCGCTGGCTTGCCATCGCTTCTCCCATGGATGAAGACGGGGGTTCCGCTCCGATCAGGATCCATGCGGATGTCCATGTCTACGCTTCCATCATCAGTCCCGGCTCATCCCTGGATTTTGAGCTTACTCCGGGAAGGCAGGCCTATGCGGCGCTCATCGAGGGGGAGGCCCGGCTGGAGGGTTCCGCGGGTTCCTCCGCGGTCCTGTTCATGCGGGATGCGGCGGAGATTACCGGTGAATCCTTTACGGTTCTTTCGGCGAAATCCCAGGCTGAAGGCGCCCATCTGCTGGTCATTGAAATGGCCTCCTGATCCGGTCCGGCATACCATGGCTGTCCGTTTTTTGACGATCCGGCTCTTCCCGGGACGGGCCGTTTTGCTGGGTTTCCTGGGACTGGCGGCCTTGTCCTTTTCCGGCTGTGGAAATAACAAGCCCGGACCGGCGCCTGCCGCGGCGGGGAAACCGGGGGCAGCGCCCGGCCCTGCGGCGGGAACCGCCGGTACTGCCGCCGTGAAAGAAACGGCTGCCGTTATTCCCGCGGACCCCGGGGGGATGAACCGGGAAATCCTGGCGCCCCCCGGTGAAAACGGCGGCAGTCCGGAGGGTACTGCCCCGGACGGGCAGGCCGCGGAGGCCGTACGTACCGGCGCAGTCCGCCGGTACGGCGCAGAGTCTTTGGCTTCCTTGAGCGGCCTCCGGAACAGGACGGGCCAGGGGGTTTTTGCCGGCGAACTGAATCCTGTTAATTATAAGACTGTTGATCCTGCGATACTGCTTCAAATGGGTATGGAACCGTACCAGGTTTCGTTTATCATGGGAGAGCGCTACCTCCAGGGCGGAAATTACGACCGGGCCCTGACGGAATATACCAGCGCCATCGCCGTCAAGGGGGATTATGCGGAAGCCCTGTTTTCCCGGGGCAGAACCTATCAATTTAAGGGCGATTTCCGCAGGGCCATAGAGGATTATACCAGGACGATCACCCTGAAACGGGACAGCGCCGCGGCCTATAACCACCGGGGTTACAGTTATGCCCAGCGGGGAGACCATGCCAGGGCTGTCGGCGATTATACCCAGGCCCTGGCCCTGAAACGGGATTACGGGGATGCCCTCTACAACCGGGGCTATTCCTACCGGCTGCTGGGCCAGCACGACAGGGCGATTGAAGATTTTTCCCGGCTGATCCAGCTTGAACCGGATAATCCCGCGGCGTACAACCAGCGGGGTACGGCATGGTATTACCGGGAAAACGATGAGCGGGCCATCCGGGATTTTTCCGAGGCCATCCGGCTCAAGCCCGGTTACGCCCTGGCCTGGCATAACCGGGGAACCGCCCGCCGTATGGCGGGAAAAATCCGGGAGGCCGATGCGGACTTTGCCGAAGCGGCCCGGCTGGGATACCGCTGATGGGGTTTCATGCCCAGGAACCCGCCTGCGCGGGGATTCTGACGGCGGGGAGGGTTATTCGACGGCCATGGGTGCCAGTTGTTCCGAAAGCTGATAATCTCTGGGAATCAGAAGTTCCCAGGGGGAAGGTTCCAGGGCGTCCCTGTCTATCCGCATAAAGATCTGCTGATCGTAATCCGGTTCCGGGTGGAGGATATTTTGGGCGTTGAGGTAGGCCAGGTTGATTCCCGGGCCGTAGAGATCCCTGAAGGGCCTCATCCGGGCCATGCTTTCCGGGTTCCGGGTAAGCACGTCCCAGGCCCGGATCGATTCAGAAAAGAGTCCCAGGGCCCGGCTGCGGTAACTGGTATCGCCGCTGATCCGGGTAAGGGCTTCCAGGGTTACCCCCAGGTTATTATCCGCCACCATGATCCGTTCCGCCAGGTCCTGTTCTTCCGGGCCGCTCCCCGGCGCCAAGCTGGGAAAGCGGACCCGCTCCGATTCCAAAATGTCCATAAGCCGGTTATAGTAGCCCTGGGCGGCAAAGTAGTTTCCCCGCAGGTACGAAACGTTTCCCAGGGCGTAGAGGAGCCGTTTATTGACGGGCATGGAAGGAGAAATGGCAAAGAAACGCCGGAGGGCTTCTTCCCACTGTTCAAGCTGATAGTGGGCGGCTCCCATACGGTATTGAATTTCCGGCGGAGCCCAGCCATTTCGCTCACCCTCCTCGTAGAATCGCAGGGCCGCCGCCATGTCGCCGTCTTTGACAAAAAATTCCAGATCCCCCAGGTCTGCATAGAGGCGTCCGAATAGAGGGCTGGTTTTAAGAACCTGCCTGGAACGGGCATCTTCGTACATGCGGAGTCCCCGGATAAGTTCTTCCTCGGCGGGGAAAAATTCCCGGACGCTGATCAGCGCCTCCGCATAGCGCCGGTGAGCGTCTACCCGGTATCCGGCCCGGCGTGAGTTTTCTTCCCTGGCGTTGTCGAAGATTTTGATCGCCCGTTCCAGGCTCTGCCTTTCTTCCATGGGGGAACCGTAATGGTTATAATACCGGGCCAAATGGTAGTAGGATTCGGGGTAGCTTTCGTCGGCGTTGATGGCCCGCAGAAGCACGCCCCGAATTCCTTCAATTTTATCCGCGTATTCATCGGGGACTCCGTCGGTTTCTTCAAACCGTTTGTCCAAGAGGTACCCCCCCAGTTCGGCCAGGGTAGGTACGGCAATTTTCCGCTTTTTTTGATTTCCCATAAAATATGCCTGCAGGGGAAGGACCTCGCTGAGTTTATCGGTTCTGATAAAGTATTTAAGCATTCCCTCCAGGAACGGATCCTGCCTGCCGTAAATTTCCATCAGCCGGGCATAGGCTGCCCGGGCTTCTTCATACCGGGAGGGATCCGTTTCTCCCCAGGCCAGATTGTTTTCCGCCAGGGCAGTAAGTCCTTCCCGGTCATTGATCGCATAATCCAGTATATTGTTGCGGATAATCCGGTCTGCCTTTTCAAAATTCTTAAGGTAATAGGTTTCCAGAGCCGCATAATCCAGGGCTCCCTTTTTATCCCGGGGGTATACCCGGAGGAGTTCATCGTATTTCCGCTCTGCGTAGATGTACTGCCGCTCGTCCCGGAAGCCTTCCGCATAACGGTAAAACCAGCGCTTTACCCGGTTTTTTTCAAAGGCCTGAAGAAAGAGGTCGTTGGCCCGGGTATATTCTCCGGAACGGAGCATGGTATACCCCTGTTTGTAGAGACCTTCCGCCTGCAGCGGGATCGCCACAAAACGCCAGGCCAGGTAGGCCAGGGATGCGGCTACCAGGGCGATGGCCCCCACCAGCCGCAGTACCGGAAGAAAACTGTGGATAAAAATATAACTAAAGCTTGCCTGTTCCGCCTCCAGCGCCACCCCGGTTTGTTTTGCGTAACCCCTGGGGATGGGAATGGTTCTGCCCAGAATTTTGCCAGCCAGGGCGGCGGTTTCCTTGGCCGGGGCCCCCCGGACCAGCAGCTTGATCAGTGCCGACATCAGGTTCGGCGCAACGGCCTGTTCAGCTATAAGTTCTTCACAGGCTATGCGAAGATTAAGGGGATAGGCCGAAAGGGTATCCTGCAGCGATTTATAATCTTCTTCGCTCAGGCGGATTTCCTCTACTACTTCTTCTTCTGGGGAGGGTTTTGATGCGGCGGGGCCCGCCCTTGGAACCGCCGTGGTTCCAGGGGAAGCTAATTTGTCGTCAAAGCCCGCTAAAGAAAAATCGCCGAATTCTTCGGCGGGGGCGGGAAAGTCCGGGGCGTCCAGGCTGGAAGTTTCCTCCCCTCCAAGATCGAAAGAGTCAAAGGAATCCGGCGCTTCCGGTGGTTCCTGGGCAAGATCGGCGCCGGTAAAATCCGACAAATCCGCCAGTTCATCCTCTTCTTCCACCGCAGAGGGCTCCGCGTTTTCACCCCCCAGATCCAGGGAACCAAAATCGTCCAGGGAACCGGCGTCCAGGCCGGGGATATTCAGGCCGGGGGTAAAATCACCCTCCGCCGTTTCCCCTCCCATATCCAGCCCGGCATCTTCTCCGGCGTCTGCCGAGGTCTCTTCCCCGGCTGCGTCAAAATCGGGAAACTCCAGACCGTTCAGCTTGCCCAGTTCGGTCTGGTCCGGAGTAACATTCTCTCCCCCCAAATCTCCCGGATCAAAAGCGCCGGCCTCCGCCCCTTCGGGAAATTCGCCCCCCATGTCCAAAGCCTGGGACATATCAATACCGGGGGTTTCTTCTTCGGCGGCCTGGACATCCGCTCCTGCATCTTCCGCAGGCAGTCCCCCCGATTCAAGGTCGTCTGCAAAGCCGCTTAAAAGATCTTCGGGCAGATCCAGTCCTGTATCCGCCCCCCCGGCGGTTTCCGCCGCTGCATCAAGATTAAAATCCCCCTCCCCCGGACTACCCGGATCGGTTAGGGGGAAGCCGCCGCTTTCCACGCCGGGGGAAGGATCCGGCGGTTCCGGCATGTCCAGGCTGGCTGGACCGGAAAAATCATCCGGTCCAGGAGGCGGCAGGGCATCCTCCATGCCAGGAATATCCGGCAGATCTCCCCCCGGCGGTTCCTGGCTCCCCCCCAGCAAATCACCGAAGTCAAAATTACCGCCGTCAAAATCAAAACCATCCCCCCCGGCGGGCTCCTCAGAGCTGTCCGGCCCCGTATCCGCCGGTCCTTCGTCCAGATTGGGAAATAAATCCAAATCAAGCCCCGGCATATCCAAGCCAGGGCTGGGGAACTGGCTTTCACCCCAGCCTTCGGGAAAGGGGGAGGCCGGTTCACCGGCGGGAAGGGCAAAATAATCCTCCGCACCCTGCGGCTCATCACCGATGGTCATAAACGAGGATTTAAATTCTTCCAGTTGTGCCAGGGACGGCATATTCCTCCCGCCGTGTGGGGGTCGCCGCCAACGGCGGCTGCTATTAATTAAGATATTGGAGCATTAACCGATATTAGTAAAGAACAAATGAAAAAGTTCTTTACAAGGCTGGCGCTCCTTACGGCTATTATCGGCACTATTGGGGCAGCGGATACTGAATCTTATCCGTTTATTGATTATTTGCTGAGTCTCCGTGAGGCAGGCAAGCCCCATGTTCTGGAGGACACGGTGATCTTTACCGCCCCTTCCTCTTACCGCCGGGTGGGTATTGCCTTTGCCCATGAAGGTTTTGGCAGGGTCCACCATTTTCGCAGGCTCATGATCCCCAACGAAAATGCCGGGCCGTGGATCAAGGAAAAACCTCCGGCTGATCTGTACCGGGATTCGGGGATGCTCTTTTATGTTTTTACTGTTCCCGAAAAACTTAAGGAGGATCTGGAATACCGCCTTGTTATTGACGGCCTATGGGTGCGGGATCCCCTTAACCCCGAATACCGGACGGACCCCACTTCCGGGATACTACATTCGGTGGTTTCCCTGCCGCCAATCCGGCGGCCCGATCGCCCCAACCGGGGTCCGGCGGGGACGCTAACTTTTACATTTTATGCCCCTTCGGGAGAAACCATTACCGTGGCGGGGTCTTTTAACAACTGGGATCCATTTATGTACGAGGTGCCGGAACTAAGCCCTGGCCGCTACAGCCTTTCCCTGCCTCTGCCGCCGGGAACATACCAGTACGCTTTTTTTTACCGGGGTGAACGGCATCTGGATCCAAACAATCCCCGCCGGGTTTATACCCGGGAAGGCAAAGCCGCCAGCGAGGCAAGCCTGGAGTAACCACGCCATCGGCCTGCCATCCAGCATAGCCGGATGGCAGGCCGATGGCGGACGCCCGGTTCACGAAATCCCAAAAACCTTTATCCCCTCATCGGGGTACTTTTCCTTAACCGCCGCTACCGCCCGGGCGATGCCCCCGGCTTCTTCTTCATCACACCACACCACCAGGGCAAAGTTTAACTCGGGCCAAACGGAATCGCCCATGCGGGGGCCGCAGGAACCGGTCCCCATTACATTGGGGTAAAGGGTATAGTATTTGCCCACACCGTAATTCTTAAGGGCTTCCAGAATATTTTCTTCCACCGAATGGTTGGCGACAATTTCAATCCTCTGCATCTGTTTCCTCCTCCGGGCCCCTGCCGTTTTCTTCGGCCTGTACCCGGGTTTCATTTTGATCCGCCTGTACTCCGGCGGCTTCGTTTTTCAGCGCTTTAGGTCTGGATATTCTGGTTCCCAAACCGGCGGCGATGGCTTCCCGCCGGGCCTCCGCCCGGGCGGCCCGTTCGTCGGAACGGCGGTTCATCAGGGCGTAGACCGTGGGCATTAGAAAAAGGGTCATGAGGGTTCCAAAGGTCAGGCCCCCCAGGACAGTCTTGCCGATAGGGGCCACCATTTCCGATCCTTCACCGGGAAAGAACGCCATGGGTACAAGGCCCAGCACGGTGGTCAACGTGGTCATAAGAATGGGTCTGAGGCGGCTCCCGGCGGCTTCCACGCAGGCGTCGTGGAGGGAATAGCCCCGCTTTCGCAAAAGGTTGGTGTAGTCCACGAGGACGATACCGTTGTTGACAATGACCCCCACCAGAACCAAAAGCCCCACGGCGGTCAGCACGTTAAAGGTGTCCCCGGTAATAAGGTAGATCGTTACAATGCCGATGAGCGAAAGGGGAATGGTAAAAATAATGATAAAGGGATCCTTAAAGGATTCAAACAAACTTGCCATGACCCCAAAGACAAGACACACCGCCACGAGGCATATCAGGGCAAAGCGGCCCATCATCTTCATCATCTCGGCGTTGTCCCCGGCGTACTCGATGATCACGTCCTCTTCCTGGGGGATCTCGGCGGTTACCAAAGTCTGGACCCGGTCCTGGAGGGTATTGATCTTGGCCCCCGGTTTGGCCCCGGCGGTAACGTGGATAATCCGGCTCTGGTTTTCCCGGCGTATCGTCAGGGGGCCGGTGCCCTCGTCGTAGGAGGCAAAGCTGGAAAGGGGAACCCGTCCCGCCGCCTGGCTGGAAATAAAGATCTGATCCAGCGCGGGGCGGGAACTGCGATCCGCCTCGGCAAGGATCAGGATCACATCGTAGTCCCGGCCCCCGGTGCGGTACCGGGTAGCGGTGATGCCGTCCACGGCGGCTTTGATTTCGTTCCCCACGGTGATGGCGTTAAGCCCCAGGGCGTACATTTTTTCCCGGTCTATGTTGATTTCGATCTGCGGGAGTCCGTCTTTTAGGTCCACCTGAGGCTCAGTTACATCGGGAATCTGGTCTTTAAGGAGCGAGGCGATCTTTTCTCCCATAGCCTTGCCCTTAACAAGGTCGTCGGTACGGAGCACAATGTCCACGGCGTTACCGCCCCCCATGCCTCCTCCCATACCGCCGCTTGAAAAGTTAATAAAGGCCCCGGGAAATTCGGTAAAATGGGCGCGCATTTTTTCCTTAATCGTGTTGGCGCTGTCGATCCGGTCTTTGTATTCCGGCAGGGTAATGTACATGGTACCGCTGTTGCTGCCCCCGGACGAAAACATTCCGCCCCCTCCGGCCATGATGGCGATCTCCTTGTAACCCTCTATTTCTTTCTCGACAATCAGGGCAAGCTGGTGCATCACCGACTCGGTTTCCGCCAGGGGGGTTCCCATGGGCATGGTCAGGCTTATCTGCACATTGTCTTCTTCCTGCTGGGGCATGAACACCCAGCCTATCCGGGGGACGAGCACAATGCTGATGATAAAGAGGCCGATAAGAACGAGAATCACCATGAGCTTGTGCCGCAGCACCCGGTGTACCGCCCGGCGGTAGACGTTGTCCAGTTTGACAAAGAATTCCTCAAAGGCCCTGTCCACTTCCGCCAGGATCCCGGTAACGGGTTTTTGCTTCCGGGTTACCAGGGGAAAGTAGCGGCTGGACAGCACCGGCACAAGGAAGATCGCCGTAAAGAGCGAAATTGCCAGGGAGATTACCACGGTAAAGGCCAGGCCCGCGAACATTTCTCCGGCCATTTCCAGAAGGCCCTGGAACATTACCAGGGGGGCAAACACGCAGATCGTGGTTAGGGTGGAAGCGGTGATGGCGACGATCATCTCCGAGGTTCCCAGGATCGCCGCGGGCCTTAGCTTGGTTCCCTTTTCACGGTAGTGGTAGATGTTTTCGAGGATCACCACGGAGTTGTCCACCAGCATCCCGATTCCCAGCACAAGCCCCGCCATGGTCATAAGGTTTAAGGTAAGCCCCGCAAAGTACATGAGCATCATGGTGATCATGATCGATATGGGTATGCTGATCCCGATGATCAGCGTGGGCTTGATAGACCGGAGGAACACAAAGAGAATAAGTATCGCCAGTACGGCGCCGCTTATCGCCGTAGACACCACCTGGTTAAGGGAATTCTCGATAATGTCGGTGGTGTTAAACACTTCGGTAATATCGATGTCCTGGGGAAGTTCCCGGTCCATCCGTACAATCCGCGCCCGAAGATCCCTGGCGGTCTGGACTGAATTCTTCCCGCTCTGTTTTTGAACCATCATGATCACCGCGGGCTTGCCGTTCACATAGGCGATGTTTGTTTCGTCCCGGTAACCCTCAAAGACATTGGCCAGGTCCCGGAGGTACACCTGCCGGGGTAGAGTCCCGGCCATCATTCCGGCGGAAAGACCGCCGCCCTTGTAGGAGATCACCGTATTGCGAATCTCCTCCAGGGACCGGTATTCGCCCATGGTGGTTAAAATGTAGGAAAGGCCGTTTTCGGTAATGTTCCCCGCGGCGA
>JAITHE010000159.1 GCA_031280125.1 Treponema sp. | reverse complement strand
CGGCAGTCGAAAAAAGCAGTAAAAAACCGGACCATCCCGCCGGTACGCCTTTTGAGGTATGCCGCTATAAGCATATCCCGGTTCCTTTCGGCGAATTCCTGGGCCTGTTCCAGTGAATTAGAAACTTCCAATACTATGCCTCGAGAGATATAGTATTGACATACGTTTCATCTGAAGCCAAAACTACCGCAGTTGGTCAAATCAGTATTCATCGTGATGTTATTCAAATTTTGTCTTCAACACCTGGTGCCGTTCTTGATGTAAGGCTGGATAAAAAAGGGAATAATATGTTAGGTATTGCATTTGAGGCAAGTGACAACGACTTCTTGTGGTTTGTTTAAAATCCTGCTAAAGCCAGAACATATTTCTATTTGGCATATACAAACGTTGAAACAAGAGAAATAGATTATGGTGGTAATCCGTATACTGTTTCTTATGAAAAAGTAACAGGCGTTGGAGCATTTTTCAAACGATTATTAACACCAAAAAAACAAAAGAAGGGGGGATACGAAAATATGGAACCGATTCTTTTATATGAGGAAAAGGTAAGGGACTCAGAACAGAGGAAAAATCTTCAAGGAAGAAGATTATAAGAAAGATCGCCCGCCGTCCGTGGCGGGGCTTATCCGGCAAAACACTCCGGCGGTTTCGGGGGTGATACCGAAGGCCGGCCAGGGAGTGATGAAGGGCATAAGCTGGCGTATCAGCGGCGAGAGACTCTTCCCGCATGTATACCGGAAGAAGGCCCAGACCAGCCTGAGGCAGCGGATGACCTCACCGGTGTAGATGCGCTTACCCTGCCGGTGGGCGATCGCTTTTTTTCGGGCCTGAGTTTCACCGCCGCGCCTTTCCCATAGACCATGACCGGTTTTGGCGGCCTGGCCGCCAGCACTCTGACCGCTGATTTCCGGTGGTACCCGGTGAGCCAGGTGAACTCGTCTGGCAAAGTCCGCTTGCCTTTTTTTGTCGCTTTGTGGTAACGGGTCCCTTATTTCTGCTTTAAGCTCCGTAGTGTGTCATAATAAAATCTAACCGAAGACAGTAGATGCGTCAAAATAAAGAATCTAACCCAGAGGACCCCCATATTCTCCCCGGAGGAGCCGCTCTTTGGCTTGGCGAATCTGATCCAGCCGGGCGAGGGCGGCAAGCTCAAGCCGCCTTAACGCGAGCGGATTGGTTTGAGCCTGGGCCGCGGCGCGGTGTAATGTGGGGCATGCCTTCATTTTTCACGGGCAGTACGGGCCCTTGCAAGGATCAAGACCAGGTTCTACACTATATCTATGAATAAACTACCAAATAACAGGTTGAAAATGCTGCCCTGGATCGTTTCCGGACTCGTCCTGGGCGTGGTTTTTATCGTTGTTTCCATTCCCCGGGCACAGGCCCAGGATCAGCGCCCCTATACGGCGATTATTCAGAATGTATTTGAGTTTATCCAGCGAAATTATGTAGACGAGGTGGACCCCCAGACCCTTTTTGAGGGAACCATGGGCGGTATGTTTGAATCCCTGGGGGATCCCCATTCTTCGTTTCTTCCCCAGCGGGAGATGGAAGATCTAAACGATACCACCTCAGGACGCTTTGGCGGGGTAGGGCTTTACATCAGCAAGCCCCTGCAGGCCAAGCCCGATGGAACCCCTCCCTTTGTGGAAGTGGCTTCCCCCATTGAAGATACCCCCGGATGGCGGGCCGGAATTAACCCTGGGGATTTGATTATAGAGATAGACGGAGAGGCCACGGACGCCCTTTCCATGGATACGGTGCTTATTCGGCTTCGGGGAGCGCCCGGTACCGATGTAAAGCTTCTGATCCGCCGGGGGGTAAATCTGGAATTTCCCGTAACCCTTACCAGGGCGGTAATTGAAGTGCCGGTGATCAAGCATGCCATGATCGGCGACACCGGCTATATACGGATTATCTCTTTTACCCCCATGACGGTTACCCGTACCCGGGAAGCCCTGGAGGAATTTAAAACCAAAAACTACAAAAACCTGGTGGTGGATCTTCGGAACAACCCCGGCGGACTCCTGGATGCGGCGGTGGGGATCTGCGAATTGTTCCTGGATGGGGGAGTGGTGGTATCCACCAAGTCCCGGATCCCCGGGGAAAACCATGTGTACAATGCCCGGCACCGTTCCATGGTGCCCCAGGACATGCCGGTGATTGTACTGATCAACAAGGGATCCGCCTCTGCATCAGAGATTGTGGCGGGAGCCCTTAAAGACCGGGGCAGGGCCTACCTCGTGGGGGAAAAATCCTTTGGCAAAGGATCGGTGCAGAAGGTATTTCCCGTGGGGGGCAATGCAGGGTTCCGGCTTACCACCGCCCGCTACTATACCCCCAGCGATGTGAATATCGATAAAATAGGTATTCCCCCGGACAGGGAAGTACTGTTCCCCGAATTTTCTACCGCCGATGCGGAAAAACTTAACGTCCTTATCACGGCCAATGCGATTCCTGTGTTTGTAGAAGGCCACCCCCAGGCGGATGCCGCCCAGGTAGACGGCTTTGCCAGGGAACTTAACGCCCAGTACGGCCTGGATGTGTCCCTGCTTCGCAGGCTGATCCGGAACGAACAAAACCGTACCGTGATTGCTCCGGTTTATGATCTGGAGTACGATGTCCAGCTTCAGGAAGCGGTGAATATCTTTCGCAGCGGGACCTTTACCCAGCTTATGAAAAACAGTAAAACCCTAAAAACCCTGCAGGACGAAGCGGACGATGCACTGCCCCTGGCTTCGTAAGGACGGATGAGGCAGTTTATCCTCAGGGAGGAGCCGGACAAAGCGGGCCTTGTTAGGCTCCGGGGCGCAGATTATCATTACCTGGTACATGTCCGCCGAATAAAACCGGGGGCTGTGTTTACCGCTTGGCTTCCTGCCGGCGGATCCTTTTCCGGCGGGCCCATAAGCGCCAGGGTGAGGAGCATAGGGAACCATGTGCTGGAACTTGAAATCCCCCCGGAAGATTCCGGTGCGAAATATGCCCGGCCAGGGCCGGAAAACGGGATCTACCGGGACAGGCCGGCCCCAGCGGGGACGGGCCTTCCGCCGATCCTTCTCTTTCAGGCTTTGCCCAAGGGAAACAAGATGGATCTGATTGTCCGGCAGGCGGCGGAAGGGGGGATCAGCGAGGTAATCCCCTTTACCGCGGACCATTCGGTTCCCGAAGGGTCTTCCCGGGGCCGGGAAGAACGGTGGCGCCGTATCGCCAGGGAAGCCCGCCAGCAAAGCGGTTCCGCCGTTGATACCCGGGTGAGTTCCCCCCTTTCCGCCGGTGCGCTTTTTGACCGTTGGAATACCCTGGAGCCGGGGGCTTTGGGGCTTGTTCTTCATCCCCCCCTTGCACAGGGCAGTTTTCATCATTATCTTTATAGGGATCCTTCCCTGATTGTCTTGGCGGTGGGCCCCGAGGGGGGATTTTCCGCCGCCGAGCTGACCCGGTTTACCAATGCGGGGTTCAAGTCCCTGTGTCTGGGAGACACGGTTTTGCGGACCGAAACAGCGGCCCTTTACGGTGCGGCGGCGGTGCGGATCATACTTTTGGAGAAAGCCTGGTGGACGCTGAAATAAACAAAACGGCGGATATTGAGCGGATCAGCCTGCTCAAGGTTCCCCTGGATATTGTACCGCCCGAAGAACTTGAAGAAATCGTTTACGATCTTTTAAAAACAGAAAAGGGCCAGGATGTGGTCCTCCTTTCCCTGTGGGATCTGTTGCGGGCCCGGAATAACTACGAATACCGTAACTTTGTACAACAGGCCACCATGGTCATCCCCATCGCAAAGAGTCTGGTTGGCGGCGCCCGGTTTCTAAAAAAGAAAAAAGTATACCGCTATATGCCCTTTGATTTTGTAATAAACGTCCTGTCGATTCTGGAAAAGAGGGAGTTGTCTGTTTATCTTTTGGGCGGCAGGATGCGGAGCCTGAAACGGGCGGAAAAAAACCTCCGCCAGACTTTCCCCTGGCTGCGCATTGTGGGCCGTTTTGTGGGTAACTTTAAGCACCAGGAAGAAGCCACCATCCTTCAGGCCATCAAAAAGGCCGCCCCTTCCCTTCTTCTTGTCGGAAAGGGCGTTAAGGGGGGGGAACGCTGGATAGCCCGGAACCATGGGGGTCTGAACAACGGCCTGCGCCTGTGGTGCAGCGATCTGTTTGAAATCTTTGCCGAACGCAAACGCCGCCCTTCCCGAAAGGTGTTTGAACGGGGTTTTGAGTGGATCGGCTTTTGTTTCCAAAAGCCCTGGCGTTTTCTGCGGATCGTTCCCTACTTCTACTATAAGCTGCTGCTGCTGACATACCGGCTTTTTAACCTTGGGTAAGCAGATTTGCCCTGTAAAAAATGCGCGGCCATGGCATCGTGGTTTTTAACCGGGGACGCGCGTGTACCTTTCCTCAGGGAGAGGGCCGCCATCGCCCCCTGTTTTTGCAGCAAGGTGCGGAGTACAGACATTGCGGCCCGCCCGATACCTTTTAGGGGTCAAGATCATGGGCGGTGGATTTTAGGGTTCCCAGTCTTCCTGCCTTGGCGATAATGTTTCCCAGGTAGCGGCCCTCCTTTAGGCTGAGTCCCGCCCGGGCGATCAAATCCCGGAGGAAACGTTCCTGCTCTTCCCGGCCAGGGTGTTTGTAAAAACCAAGAGCCGCCAGGGAATCGCCAATGGAGTCCACCAGGGCGTCTATTTCCGGGCGGATCATGGGAATCCACTGGCCCGGCGCCGGGGCGAGACCGCCAAACCCGTTTCCAGCGGTTCCGTTTTTGCCTTCTTCCGCCAGGGCCTGGTACAATTCATAGGCGTAGATCTGAACCGCATGGGATACATTGACAGAGGGAAATTCCGGATTTACGGGGATATGAGAGGCCAAGCTGCACAGTTCCAGTTCCGTCCTGTCAAGACCGGTCCGCTCATTGCCAAAAACAATGGCCGCCCTGCCCGGTTTAGTCCGGAGCAGCTCTGCCAGTTCCCGGGGAGTCAGGGTATTTGCCTTACGGCGGCGGCCCCGCCTGCGGGTGGTACCCGTCGTAACGGTACAGTCCGCCAGGGCCTGTTCCAGGCTGTCAAAATGTTCCGCCCTTTCCCAGAGGGAGGCGGCATGGATCGCCCGGGCCAGGAGTTTTTCCTGGTTTCCGCCGGATAAATCAAGGGCGGAAGCGGCGGTCCGGAGCCGCCGGAGACCCATGTTGTTCATGGCCCGGCAGACCGCGCCGGCGTTGCCCGGCTCCGAAGGCCGGGCCAGAACGATAACAATGTCTTCTAAACGCATAAAATCCATCCCCAGCGGATCTGCAATGCCCCGCCGCTTGCGGCGGGGAGGTTCATTGTATCCGTTAATTCGATTATAATTCAGTAATGGAACCAGTTTTTGCCGGAAAGCATGCCCTTCTGGTGGGAGGAACCGGCGGTATAGGCCGGGCCCTTGCCCTGGGCTTGGCGGAACGGGGGGCTGCGGTAACAGTTACCGGAGGCAGTTCCCCGGAACGGCTGGAGGCGGTTCTGGGAGAACTGGAGCTGGCCGCAGAAACCTCAGCGGCGGGACGGCGGCCTCCTTCCCAAACCGGCGGTTTTCTTTGTACAATTGGAGGTCCCGGGGGGTACTCCCCCGAAGGGGCTGTGGAATTTATCCTGAACAGGGCCGGTTTTACCCCGGGGGAGGCCCCGGACATTCTGGCTGCGGCCTGGGGCCCTTTCAAAAGGTTTACGCTGGAAGAAACAATGCCGGCGGATTGGCGTTTTTTAACGGAAAGCAACTTAATTTTTCCGGGAATCCTGATTTCTTCGGTTCTTTGCGGTATGATTAAAAAAGGATGGGGGCGGATACTGCTCTTTGGCGGTACGGGAACCGAAGAAATCAGGGGTTTTTCTACCACCGCCGCCTATTCCGCCGCTAAAACGGCCCTGGGGGTGTTGGCAAAATCGGCGGCCAAGGCCGGGGAAAAGGCCGGGGTTACCTGTAATATTATTTGCCCGGGTTTTACCAACACGGAGTATACCGGAACCAAAGAGCGGGCCTACAACCGGAAAAAAAGCCCCGGCGGCAGGGTCATGGGCCCGGAAGACGTTGCCCGCCTTGCCCTGGAGGCGCTGGAGAATCCGGTCCTTAACGGGGCGGTACTTTCCCCCCATGGGTTCAGCGAGGACTGGATAGGTTTGACAAACCGGCAAAGATGTGGTAGCATCTAAAGGGTACTGTCTGTACGAAAAGCGGCATATCTTGAAGTAGAAGGGAAGCAGATGACAAACAACGATATCGTCAGTGGATTTGACGACGAAAAAGACGACAGTCTCAAAATAAAACTGCAAAAAGTGGGCGAGGTTGACGGGTGTCTGGTTTTGTATCTTACAGGGTATATCGATACATATAATTCCAACTATTTCCAGAAACGGGTAGCAAAAGCCATTGAATGTGGATTTACGCGGCTGGTGTTTCAGTGCGGGGGCCTTAATTATGTTTCGTCCACGGGGATTGGATCCTTTACCGCCTTCCTTAAAGCGGTAAAACCCCGGGGGGGGGATCTGGTACTGCTTGAGATTCAGCCCAAGGTATACGAAGTGTTCCAGCTCCTCGGTTTTTCCCAGTTTTTTAATATCAAGGACAATCTGGACGATTCCATCAACTTTTTCAGGAGCAATTCTGCTGCCGAGAATGTAGCCTTGTTCCCCAAAGTATTTTCCTGTCCCATTTGTTCCAAAAAACTTAAGGCCCTAAAACCCGGCAGGTTCCGCTGTTCGGAATGTAAGACCATCCTGGCTATTGACAACGCGGGCCAAGTCTTCCTGGGCTGAGAAGTTGTTTTATGTGCAGGCGGATTTGATACCCCGGCCCCCCCTTGTACAGGGCAGGCTGTGTAACATAGGGACTGTCCGCAGGGATCTGCGGCAAAGCAGTCTGGGGAGGAACCTGTAGTATGGGCATATTTTCAAGGTTAAAAACCCTCATTTCTTCCAATGTCAATGATCTCATAAACAGGGCGGAGAACCCTGAAAAGATGCTGAATCAGCTGATCATCGACATGAATGAACAGTTGATTGAATCGAAAAAAGCCGTAGCCCTGGCCATCGCGGATGAAAAAAAGCTGGAACGGGAAGTTCTTAACCACGAAGCCCAGTCCGTAGAATGGGAACGTAAGGCTATAATGGCGGTCAAAGCGGAAAAGGACGATCTGGCAAAAGAAGCCCTGCTTAGAAAACAGGAATATGACAATAATCTGGCCGAATATAAAAAACAGTGGGAGGCTCAAAAAAGCTCCGTGGGGCAGCTCAAGGAAGCCCTGAGGGATCTTCAAAATAGGATTGAGGAAGCCCAGCGGAAAAAGAATTTACTCATTGCCAGAGCCAAGCGGGCGGAGGCCCAGCGGAAAATCCAGGATACCATTTCTACCGTTTCCGGCAATAAAAGCGCCTTTGAGGCCTTTGACCGTATGGCCCAAAAAGTAGACCAGATTGAGGCCCAGGCAGAGGCGGCCCGTGAACTGGAAGATTTTTCTTCCCATAGCAGTTTGGAAAAAAGCTTCGCGGAGCTGGAAAAGTCTGATGTTTCCGCGGATATGCTCTTGATGGATTTGAAAGAAAAGATAAAAGTCCTGCCCGCAGAAAGCCGGGGTTGAAAGCAGCAGTGGAAGCAAGGCTGTTATAATCTGCGGGATCATGGGGACAAGGCTGTGGAAAAGTTGTTGAAAATTATGATATTTTTGTCCGGGTGTATTACTTTCTAGACAGCATGGAAAAAGCCGGACAGGGGAAAGCCGCAACGGCGAGATAAATCCTTATGCTGTAAGGATTTATCTCGCCGCTGATTTTATTCCAGCATGTTTTGGACTGGGGGATCTCCCTATTCTTGCCGGGCAATAGTTCTTTTCCAGAGAACTATGGGTCTGTTCTTGTGGAAAACTTGTGGATATTCTGTTTATTGGTCATATCTTGCGAATTGGCTGCTGTCATGTTAGGCTAAACAAGTGAAGAATTTCGCCAAACTGGTGCTTTTTTTCAGTCTCTGTTTTACGGGCATCCTGATTTTGACAGGCTTGCTGGATTTATTGAGGGATTGGACCAGCCGGGCGCTTCTTTTCCCCCCGGTGGAAAACGGTTTTTTGGGAAATATCGCCGTTTATGCTGTGAATGCTCTACCGGCGGCTTTCTATTTATCAATCCTCCTGGGGCTTAGTTATGCCGCCCGGCGGCGTATGATCTATCCGGCGGTTTTTCCTATATTGTTGATTTTGAGCCTGGGGTTAAGCGCCGCCGCGTTTTTGGGGGTGGAAAGTCTTACACGGCTGGAAATTACCCTAAAGGCTTCACGGCGTATTGAAAACATTGCCAAACCTGGGTTTATCCTTTCTTTTGAGAGGGAAAAACCCGTTCCGGATACTCAAATGGTGTTTTTAGAGGATCCCTATAAAGACGGCGCCGCCCGGGTCCTTTCGCCGCAGGGACAGTCCCTCTATTACCAGCGGGAGGGAACTCCTTTTACGGCGCTACGCCTGCCCTTTAGGGATGAAAAAAGCGGGATCTTTGGGGATGTTGCCGCGGATCTGGAACGGAGCGCCGGTCTTTTTTCCGCCTGGTTTGACGCCGGTTTGCCGGTTTACGGGGTATATGCGGGTTCATTGGCGGTTCTTCTTCTTTCTTTAGGATGTCTGGTCAACATCAGCTTCTGGTCCCTGGCAAATCTTTTTTTTGGGGTTTTAGCTTTCCGGGGCGCCCTAGCCCTGGAAACCTTTCTTAACCAGGGAGAAATCCAGCGGCTTTTGGCTTCCTTTGCGGGGTCCTTTCTTCCCGAATCCCTTATCAACCCCGTTATTTTTGCGGTCTTGGGGGCGCTGATCCTGCTTTATTCCGCTCTGGTGTACCTTGCCCGGGGGAGGGCCGCCGATGGCTAAAACGAGGGAGAAAAAGGCAAAACAGGATCAGTTCATTGATCCAATCATCGTTTTTTTTGTCTATATCGCCGCCGCTTTTATTCTGATCTGCAGTTTTTATTTTATTTTTCCGGCCCAGAAGGAACCCCTGGCCTGCTATACCGTTCCATGGCGTTTTGTAAAAGGGCTGACCGCTTTTATCAAGTCTTTTCCGGCCCTGGCTTTTTCTGCCCTGGTTATCCCCTTTGGCCTTAGGGAACATTCTGCCGGAGGTTATGCGGGCAGTACCTATGTAGGCAGCCAGGGTTTTTCCCTCCTTTTTCTTAAGTATATTACCTGGCCGGTGATCACCGCCTGTACGGCGGTGGCGGTGTACGGCCTTCTGTTTTTTCTGGTTTTTCCACTGGCTTCGGACTTTGGGGCGGCCATGGAAGACCAGGGAGAACTATACATCCAGGCCCAGGCAAAGGCCAAAACCAGCGCCGCGGGCAGAGACTGGGACGAAGCAGCCCGGTTTATCAGCATCTGTGAACGGATCTGGTCCGGTAATGGAGAAATAGAAAAACTCAAAACCAGTGTTACCAGCGCCCTTGCTTCCCGGCGCCAGTCTGAGGTAGAGGCGAAAAGAAAAGAAATTGCCCCGGATGAAGGGGCTGCATCTATCTGGCCGGGGATACCGGGGGATCCGGTCAACTCCGCCGATGCGCTGCGGCTGGCGGAAGAAGCCCTTAATGGAGAACGGTATTACGACGCCCACTGGCTTGCCACGCTTGCCCAGCGGCTTGCTGTGCCGGGAAATGCGGAAACCGGCTCGGCCCTTGCCTTGGCATCCAGGGCCTGGGAAAAAATTGCGGCCCTGGCGCCTGGCGTCCAGGAACAGGAACGTTATTCTTTGTACCGGATGAAACGGGAAGGCTACGAGGCCCTGACTGCCGGAGACTGGATCGGGGCCTTCTACGTTTTCCAGGAACTTTCCGCCCTTACCCCGGCGGATCCCGATGTGGACAAATATCTAACCGCCAGCAGAAACGGCGTGGCTAATGTGGCCTTTTTTATTGATGAACTGGATTTGGCCATCGGCCATATTCTTACCGGCGCGGTTTTTTCTTTTCCCGGCAATGCTGAGCCGGAACTTTCCCAGGGTGATGCGCCGGGAGGCAGGATCGCCCTGCGTTTCGCTTCCCTGGCGTCCCTGCCCGATTTTGCCTATGCCTGGGGGCCCGAAGCGGTAGCCGCCGACGGGGAGGGAAATTTCCGTTACAGGGTCAGTGCCGATTATGCTAAACTGGTTCCCGTTACCCTAAAAGACAACGCCGGCAAAAACACGGAGCGGGTTGTCCTTTTGCTCCGGGCTCTGGACCGGAATAACAGGGAAGGATGCCGGGATCCGGTTTGGGTCCGGGGAGAATCCGGCGGCGTTCAGGATTCCGCTACGGAACCCGCCCAGATTATGCTTAATGTCAGTTACGCTGATTTTCTCCTTCTTTCTAAACTGAAACGGGGGATAGACGGGCTTGGCTTAAATGAACTTTTCGCCGCGGAAGAAAGATTTGGCGGCCATGGGTATATCAGCGAAAGTTTCAGGGCGGAAATTCTGTACCGTTTGGCGGATCCCCTGTTCTTCCTTCCCCTGACGATCCTGGCATTGATCCTGGGCTGGCGTTACAGGGCACAGAAGAAACCCCGCTATGTGTATGTACCCATGCTGGGAATTTTGCCTCTGATCTTTTATGGTATTTTGATTTTTTACCGGAGTGTCCTGAACAGTCTTTCGATCTGGCTTTCCCTGAATTTTACTTTTTCCACAGCCATGATCTGTTTTATCGCAGGAACGGCGCTGTGCTTTATCACCGCTTTAATATTGCTTGCTTCCCAGCACGGATAAGATGTATGTTCCCCGGCTTTACCGGCCCCGCGGGACCCAGTGAACATCGCGGGCTAAAAGGTACCACAAGCTAGTCCTGCCGTTCGATTTGTCCCCCCAGCAGCCGCAGGCGTCCTACTAGGTTTTCGTAGCCCCGCTCGATCTGGTACACATTCCGGATCACGCTGGAACCTTCGGCGGCCATGGCGGCGATTACCATGGCCATACCGGCCCGGACATCTGGACTGGTCAGCTCCGATCCGGCAAGTTTTGCCGGACCGGAAATTACCGCCCGGTGGGGATCACAGAGGACGATCCGGCCCCCCATACCGATAAGTTTGTCCACAAAGAACATCCGGGATTCAAACATCTTTTCGTGGACCAGTACGGTCCCCGCCACCTGGGTAGCCACCACAATGATTATGCTGGTAAGATCCGGGGGAAATCCCGGCCAGGGGGCATCGTCGATTTTGGGAATCATTCCCCCTAGATCGTGGTTTACCTTCATGGCCTGTTTTTTGGGGACCCGCAGGACATGTCCCTCGTGCTCCCAGACAATGCCCAGCTTGCCAAAGGCCGTTTTCGCTGGACGCAGATCGCAGGGCCTGGGACCGGATATTTCCAGCTCCCCCCTGGTAACCGCCGCGAGGCCGATCAGGGAGCCTACCTCCATATAATCGGTACCAATCGCATAATCGCAGGAACCCAGTTTTTTTACGCCGGTGATGGTGAGTACATTGGAACCGGTCCCCTCTATTATTGCCCCCATGGAGGCAAGCATGCGGCACAGATCCTGTACATGGGGTTCGCTGGCTGCATTGTTGATAACCGTTTTTCCCCCGGCCAATACCGCAGCCATGACGGCGTTTTCCGTTGCGGTAACCGAAGCTTCGTCCAGAAAAATGTCCGCCCCCTTGAGTTTTGCCGCAGTAAAGACAAAGGCGCCGCAATCCTCGTCGGTATCCACCACTGCCCCCAGTTCGGTAAGGGCCAGGAAATGGGTATCCAGCCGGCGGCGGCCAATCACATCCCCTCCGGGAGGGGGAAGGATCGCCTTGCCGGTTCTGGCCAGGAGGGGGCCGGCAAATAAAATGGAAGCGCGGATTTTTTTTGCCGCTTCCAGGGGTACCCGGGATTCCCTGATATTTCCCAGGGAAAGACAATATACGCCGGGTTCCGGGGTTTCCACAGATCCGCCGAAGGACCGGTATACGTCCAGCATAACCTGTACATCTTCTATATCGGGGATATTCCGCAGAGTTACCGGTGCGCCGGCAAGAATTGCCGCGGCGATGCAGGGCAGGGCGGCGTTTTTGTTGCCGCTGGCCTTGATCTTTCCACTGATGGGGACATTTCCGGTAATCAGATACTGGCTCATAAGCTGACTGTATCAGGGAAAGAAACGGGGGTCTAGTACAAACCGGGTTTGCCGGAAACATGGAAAGGGTGTATTTTATAAGTATGAAAAAAATATTATTTGTTTCGGCATTGTTCCTGGTGTATGCTGCTATGGTTTTTGGGCAGTCCCCGGTGTGGGAACTGAGCCGGGACGGCAAAACGCTTTACCTGGGGGGGAGCGTGCATGTTTTGCGGGAAGAGGATTTTCCCCTGCCCGCGGAATTCAGCGAAGCTCTGGAAGCTGCCGAAATGCTGGTTCTGGAAGCGGATATTGAACAGATAACCAACCCCGCCCTGGTTCAGGTTATGACGTCCCGGATGTTCTTAAGGGGAACAACGCTTAAAAAACTTTTAAGCCCCGGCGTGTTCGCTGCGCTGGAAGAACGCTCCAGGGAGCTGGGGGTTTCCATGGTACAGTTGAATTACCTGAAGCCCATGGTGGCGTCCAGCATGCTGTCCATGCTCCAGATAAAAAAACTGGGGTTTGTCCGGCAGGGAGCGGACGTCTTAATTCTGGAGCAGGCAAAGGAGCAGGGGAAAAAAATTGCCTATCTTGAAAGCGTTGAATTCCAGCTGGATCTGCTTTTTGAGACTGGGACAGGGTATGAAGACGAAGTAATACTCTATGGGCTGGATGATTTTGACAACATGGAACAGGGGCTGGCGGAAATTATCGGCGAATGGCGGAAGGGTGCTTCCGCATATCTGGATCTGGATCTGGCAAAGATGAAGAATTCTTTTCCCCGGATTTATAACGCGGTTTATCTGGAACGGAACAATGCATGGATACCCCAGATAGAAGCGTATCTTGAAACGGCAGAAACGGAATTCATCCTGGTGGGTTATGCCCACCTTTACGGATCCGGCGGCCTTTTGGAGCAGCTTGGGAAGCGGGGCGTTAAAATAAGGCAGTTATAGCTCTGCAATTCTCAAAAAAAGAATGAAAAATGGAAAAAAAACAGCCAATGGCTGAAGGAAACAGCCATCTGTTATTTGCCGGGACCGATCCTTTTAAGTTAAAAACAGGATCATGGCAAAGGTTTTTCAGGGCGATGACATCCGCGAGATTTTCAGCAGAAATTTAAGGCTTTTCCGGAACCGTAAACATCTTTCGCAGTTTGCCCTTTCCAACAAAGCGGGGCTTGCCCATAACTTTGTAAACGACATTGAGAATAGAAAAAAATGGGTATCCCCCGAAACAATAGGAAAACTCGCAGCGGTCCTTGAAGTAGAACCCTATCAGCTTTTCATGACCAATCCGCTGGATGGAAGGCAGACCAGGCGGATTCATGTATACCTGGATGAACTGAACGATCGCTTTAACGAAGCGGTAGGAGAGATAAAAGCTTCCTACCTATATTCGGGGCGTGAGGAGCCCTAGATTATTCCAGGATGGTGATTTCAACCCGGCGGTTAAGGCCTCTGCCCGCTTCGCTGGAATTATCACCCGCCGGCCTGGTTCCTCCCCAGCCTTTATAGATAAACCGGTCCGCCGGGATACCCCGGTTTACCATTTCGTTTACAATGTGTTTGGCCCGCTCTATGGACAGGGTCATCTCGTTTGAGGGGCGTCCGATGGAAGCGGTATGGCCCTCCACCAGGAAGGTTTTTCCCCCGGTGGCCTGCAGCGCCCGGGCCAGAAGATCAAGCCGGCCCCTTTCTTCTGGAAGAAGTTCTGCGGAATCCGGGGCAAACCGCAGGTTCTTTACCGTAAGTTTTACCCCCCCGCTGGTTGCGTTTACCTCTATGTCGTTTCCTCCCGCCCCGGAACCCCCCATACCCGGTGAGGCGGCGCTGCTTCCAGGTCCGTTGCCTGCCCTGTCCGCGCCTGGAGGGCTGCCGCCCGGACCTGCATCCGGCGGAACAACCCTGCCCCTCCCGGCGGGGGGAACTGCGGAACCGCCGCTGTTTCCCCCAGACCCGCCATCCAAAACATCCCGCAGGGAGGCCGCCATGGAAGGCTGATCCGGCGGGAGGACGCCTTCACCAAAACTGAGGGTAAATCCCCGGAAACGAACGGTGGAACCATCGGCCCAGGTATAGGTTTCGTCCACATTATCCCGCATCATCAGGGGAAGGCCGTCGGAAACCCTCAGCATAATATCCACATCGTGGGTTCCCTGAAGGCCGGTAAAGGAATCCCGGGGCTGCAACTGGCTTTTGGCGGCGGTAAAACGTACGGCGTATTTGGCGGTAATGTGGTATACCGGGATTTCCTTGTAAAGCTCCTGTCCCCGGTAGATATATTCGGCAATGATGGGAAAACGTACATAAGCCCCGGTATTCAAGGGATCCGCCGCCCGTTCCCCCGCGGCGGTCCAGCGATCTCCGGGCTGTACCCGCTCCGCGGGAAAGGCGGGGAATCCCCGCATGGCGGGAAAACCACGGTCATCGTCTATCTTAATCCGGCCGTCATAAAAAAGCTCGAAGCGGACGGGGATTACGTCGTCCACCGCCCTGGCACTCCGCTGCATATCCCGCAGGGTCTCTTCGAGGATGAAAAAATTTCCTTGATACACCTTTCCCGCGGCGGAGGGCTCCGGGTTGATCAATGCCCGTACTTCCCGGTATACATGGCCGGTGTAGCGCCCATTGTCGTAGCGGGATAAATCGGAACGTTCCAAAACCTTGTAGGGTCCCGCGTAATCACTGAAAAGCCGTACGTCTTCCGCCAATCTGGCCTGAGCGCCGGTTCCCGCCGGGGGAATCAGTGCAGACAGCCACAACAGAGCCATCGTCTTGCCAAGAATGGTTTTCACCCTTAAAGTATAGCATAGAATGAAAATTGTGATCGCCCCCGATTCGTTCAAGGGGAATCTGAGCGCTGGGGAAGTCTGTGCCGCCATTGAAGAGGGAATTCACCGGGCCAATCCAGCTGTGGAGACGATCAAACTCCCCCTAGCGGATGGGGGGGAGGGGACCGCCCGGGCGCTGACACTGGCTGCGGGGGGCCGTTTTGTGGAAGTTCCGGTAACCGGGCCTCTGGGAGATCCGGTTACCGCCGTTTTTGGCCTTATCCATGACGGCAAAACCGTCGTATTGGACTTGGCTTCCGCTTCGGGGATTGAACTTATCCCCCGGTCCGCATTGAATCCCATGAAGGCCAGTACCTGGGGCACAGGGGAACTTATCGCCGCTGCCCTAAATACGGGGGCCCGGGAACTGATAATCGGCATTGGGGGAAGCGCTACCAACGACGGCGGTATGGGCATGCTGGCTGCCTTGGGGTTTCGCCTGCTGGATGGGGAGGGCCGCTTGACGGCGCCGGGAGCGGAGAACCTGATGAGGGGAATGAAGTTTGATGCCTCCGCCGCCGATCCCCGGCTTAAGAAAACGGCGATCACCGTGGCCTGTGATGTAACTAATCCCCTTCTGGGACCTCAGGGAGCGTCGGCAGTCTTTGGCCCCCAGAAGGGAGCGGACGAGGAAATGGTCAAGGCCCTGGACCAGGGACTGATGCGGCTTGGGCAGTGCTGGATCAACGCGGGTCTGGCGGATGATCTGGAGCATCCCGGAGACGGTGCGGCAGGCGGAACCGGGGCGGCCCTGCGGATCTGCCTGGGGGCGCGGATCGAATCCGGGGCTATGCTGGTAATGAAACACGCGGGTTTTTTTGAAAAGATCCGCGGCGCAGACTTGATGATCACCGGAGAAGGGATGACCGACAGCCAAACCGCCGCAGGCAAGCTCTGTTCCGTGGCGGCCAGGGAAAGCCGGCGGGCGGGGGTTCCGGCGGCCCTCCTTTCCGGCGGCCTGGAGGGGGATCTGTCTGCCCTGTTTGAAATATTTGATTATGCTGTTTCCATTTCTGCCGGTGAAACAAGCCTGGAGGGGATGATTGCCCAAAGCCGCCGGGATCTGGTCTTTGCGGCGGAAAACCTGATCCGGGCGCTGAGGCTGGGCGCTAAAACCTGGAATGTTCTAAACCGGGAGGGACCTACAGGATCTGCGGCTTCCTCCTCCGGAAAAAAAACGTTGGATGATCTGAGGGGCATGACCCTTTCCGCCGCAAAGGAATACATCGCAGGCTTTATAAGCACGATTAAGCTGAACGAAAAAAAAATCGCCGGACTGGAAGAGGAGGCGGACCGGTGGCAAAGGCGCGTTGAACTGGCCCAGTCCAGGGGGGAAACGGCGCTGGCCTGGGAAGCGGAACGGAAGGTTCGGGAAGCGGAAAACAGGGCTTCCCTAATCAGGGTGGAAGCGGCGGACCTAAGGGAACAGGCAGGGGACATGGTACGCCGGCTTCCTGGTCTGTCCGCCGGGGAACGGCGGGTTGATCCAGACCTGTTGCTGCAGGAAATTATCATCTCCGCAGGACTTAACCCCGGTGATGGGGAAACGTCTGGGCTGGAAAGACAATTTGCGGCGCTGGAAAAGGAAGCCGCCGCCGGGCAGGCGCTGGCCTCTCTTAAAGAAAAATTGGCCCGCGGTTCCGGTGGAAGCGCTGAAGTTCAGGCCGCTTCCTGCGATCCCGCTGCTGACGGCGGCGCTGTGTCAGATTGCTATGATATAAATTGGCGGAAAAGATTGGTACACTGGTCTGACGGGGCCAGTGAGGTCAGCCCCTTGCGGGGCTCATTGTAAGAGGTGGCAGGTTGAAAGGTGCCGTGAGGA